>CBFCYW010000231.1:0-1536 GCA_965602395.1 uncultured Chromatiales bacterium | reverse complement strand
GGCTGCCGCGGGATCGGACGACCCCGCGGCGCCGGTCGATTCAGCGAAATACAAACTCAGCCCTTCATCGCCCCCTTCACCACTCAGCCCAGCAGCCAGCGCAACAGCCACAGCGCACCCATGCCGACGCCCAGCACCGCCAGCAGATCGCGCGTCCACAGCCCCACCGCCAGTGCGGCGAGGCCAGCGAACAGGCGCGGCTCGGCGGCGGACACCGCCAGCTCGCCACCGTGCATCAGAAGCGCCGGCGCGACCAGTGCGGCCAGCGCCGCGGCGGGGATAAAGCCGAGCAGTTCCCGCAGCGCGCGCGGCAAGCGGCGCCCGGTGAGCAGCACGAGAAAGGAGCTGCGGATCAGCCAGGTGCCGACGGCAACGATCGCGATCACCAGCCAGAATTGCGCCTCGCTCATCGCGGTTCGCCCCCGCCGACGCCTTCGCCGGCCCCCTCCTCAGCCGGCGGCGGCCACAGCAGGCGCTGCGCCAGCCAGCCGCACAACACCCCGCTCGACGCGCCGATCAACAGCCCGCTGTTAAAGGCCCAGTCGCGGCCGAGCACGGCGACGCCGGCGGCGACCAGCGCGGCGACGCGCTGCGCCGGGCTGCGCAGGCCGAGCAGCAGCAGGCCGAGAAACATCAGCGGCACGGCAAAATCCAGCGACCACTCGGCCGGCACCGCGCGGCCGAGCAGCGCCCCGGCGAGGGTGCCGCACTCCCAGACGATCCACATCGGCAGGCTGATACCGAGAAAAAAGGCCACCCGCTGGCCGGCGTCCATGCGCGCATCGAAGCGCGCAGCGCAGATCGCGAAAGCCTGATCGGAGAGCAGATAGCCCATCAGCCAGCGCTGGCGCAGGGTCGCGCCGGCAAACAGCGGCGCCAGCCCGGCGCTGTACATGGCAAAGCGCAGATTGATCACCAGCGCGGTCAGCAGCATCACCGGCAGCGCGGCGCCGGCATCGAACAGCTGGATCAGCACCAGCTGCGACGAGCCGGCGAAAATCAGCAGCGACATGGCCATCGTCGCCGACAGCGACAGCCCGGCATCCACCGCGGTGGCGCCGGCCACGGTGGCGAAGGGCAGCACCCCCGGCAAGACCACGGCGATGGCGCGGGCGCCGTCGAAAAAGGCGCGCCGCCGCGCCGAGGCCGAGACGTCCACGCGGCTCAACCGCCCTCCCCGCCCAACCAGCGCGCCACATCGCGCAGATAGCCCGGATTCGCGACGTGCAGCGCGTCGCGTGCGGTTTCGATCAGCAGCTCGCGCAGCCGGCCATCGGCGTCGCAACGACCGGCGCGGATATCCGCCACCAGCCGCCGCCGCAGCGCATCGAGCGAATCATCGCCGGCCACACTGCCGGCCGCACTGCCGGCCGCGTAGCGCGCGCGCAGCGCAGCCAGCTCGCGCGCCTCGGCGGCGCCGCCGGCCTGCAACTCGCGGGCGGCGATGGCCAGCGCGTTGGCGATCATCAGCGTGCTGTATTTGTGCTCGCCGGGCAGTGCCGGCAGCAGCGTCTCCAGCAGCTCGCGGCGGGCGCT
>CBFCYW010000230.1:0-1543 GCA_965602395.1 uncultured Chromatiales bacterium | reverse complement strand
CTCGCCGTGAGCTGGACCGACGCGTTGCAGGGCATGCTGATGCTGGTCGCACTGGTGCTGGTGGCCTGCTTCGGCGTCGCTATCACGGGCGGCTTCGACGGCCTCGCCGCCGGGCTGGCGGAGCGCAACCCGGCCCTGCTGAACGCCTTCACCGACAGCGCCGGTGCGCCGCTGACCCTCATCGGCGTGGCGTCGCTGCTCGGCTGGGGCCTCGGCTATTTCGGCCAGCCGCACATCCTGGCGCGCTTCATGGCGGTACGCTCCGCCAGCGAGCTCGTCGCCTCGCGCCGCATCGCGGTGGGCTGGGTCACGATCGCGCTCGGCGCCGCCATGATTGTCGGACTCACGGGCGCGGCCTGGCTCACGCCCGGGTGAGAGGGGGCGGACACCGATAAGGTATTCATGGCGATGGCTGCGGTGCTGCTGCACCCGGTGGTCGCCGGCGTGTGCCTGGCCGGGATCCTGGCGGCGGTGATGTCCACCGCCGACTCACAGCTGCTGGTCGCCTCGTCGGCCGTCTCCGAGGACCTGTACCGCGACCTGTTGCGGCCGCAGGCCCGGCCCGGTGAATTGCTGTGGATCGGTCGCTTCGCCGTGATCCTCATCGCCATCGGCGCATTCGTCCTGGCGCTCGATCCCGAAAGCAAGGTACTGGACCTGGTCGCCTACGCCTGGGCCGGTTTCGGCGCCTCCTTCGGGCCGACCCTCCTGGCCTCGCTGTACTGGAAGCGCATGAGCCTCGCCGGTGCCTCCGCCGGCATCGTCGTCGGCGGCATCACCGTGGTGACCTGGAAGTCCCTCTCCGGTGGCATCTTCGACCTGTACGAGATCGTGCCCGGCGTGCTGCTCTCCGCCATTGCCGTGGCGGTGTTCGGCCGCATCGGTCCGGCCGCGCCGGTGCCAGAGACCCTGCGTCATGCCTGAGCCGGCACGCCGCCGGCCACGCCGCGCATGCCGTGCTGCCGCGCTTCAGGCCAGGGCGAGTGCCCACGCGCCCGCCACGACCCCCAGCGCCATGAACCCGGCGGCCGCCTGCACGTCCCGGCGCCGCAGGATGTCCACGGGCAACCATGCCGCCAGCAACCCTGCCCCGAGTCCCGCTGCGAAACCCCACAGGTGCGCGCCGATGTCGGTGCGCTCCCCGCCGGAGCCGGTAAAGGCGAGCAGCGCCACCGCCCCGATCACCGGGCCCCAGCGGTACCAGCGTCCCTGTGTGCTGGTGCGCCGCCCCGCCCAGGCCAGCGCGCCGAGCAGCCCCAGCGCAGCGAAGACGGCGGTCGAGGCGCCGATGGCGCGGTGATCGAAGCCCTGCAGGACGACATTCACCACGTTACCGCACGCCCCGGCCAGCAGCACCAGCAGCCAGGCCGCGCCCGAACCGAGGTAGCGCCCGGCAAAGCCGCCGAACAGGCTGCCGAAAAAGATGTTGCCCACCAGGTGCTGCAGGTCCGCGTGCAGGGTCAATGCGGTCACGGCACGCCACCACTCCCCGGCGCGCATCGCGGCCCCATCCCCCCGCCCGGCCTCCAGCCAGTCGCGATCC
>CBFCYW010000229.1:0-1548 GCA_965602395.1 uncultured Chromatiales bacterium | reverse complement strand
GCGACCCTGCGGCCGGCGCGGACCGCATTGCCGCGCTGGCGGCCATCCGCTAGCTGCTGCTCCTCAGCCGTCATAGGCACGGCGCGGCCGCCACCGCGACTCAGCGAGATTTCTATTTTTTGCGCGGTCTGCCGGACATCGACAGCGATTTTGCGCCGATCAATCATCGGGCGAGCGGCCGTCACTAGCGCCCGAAATGTTCGGCACAATTTCTCGATCACCGCCTCCTCAACGGTGCCCGCGTCCGCAATCTCGCGGCCGGTCGGCTGAATATAGCCGCATGGCGGGCACTCGCCGCCAGTGTTCACGGCTTCCCAGCGCCAGGCGAATTGATCGGCATCCATTTCCGGTGGCGCCTTGCTTTTTTTGGCGATGATTTTTGGTCCAACAGTCATTTTTTTACCTGCCTCCTATGGCTCGGCCAACTACACGCCAGAACTGCACCGCCGTCATATATCCGATCCGCGGCGCGCTCGCCGATGTATTGCGGCAGCTCTGCCTCGGTCAAATTGGCGACGATAATTGTTGGCCTCTGCTCGCGATATCGGCCATCGATAATATCGTGCAGGATTGATTGTTCGTTCGCGCTGCCCGCCTGAGCGCCGACATCATCGATCACGAGTAAATCAACTCGGCACAGGCCGTCAAGTGCGTCCTGCACACTGATCCCGCTGTGACGGTCATAGCCCTGCCGCACATCGCGCACCGCCTCCACTGCCGGCCTGTACCGCCCCGTTGCACCTCGGGAAATGACCTGCCGCAGCACGGCGCACGCCAAATGCGTTTTCCCGGTGCCTGGCGATCCGAGTAGCGCCAGATTACGCCCATGCTCCATCACATCGCGAAACCCGGCGGCATACCGGCGCACGACGGCCAATACTCGCCGCTGCTCCTGCGTGACCGCCTCATAGGCGCCGAAATCAGCGCCGGCAAACCGCCGCGGAATCCCGGCGCGGCCCATGTTGGCGCGGCGTCGATCTGCCCTAGCGGGGTCTAACTGCGCCAACGGCGCGGCATGTCCTCCGGCGGAGTGAACGAATAGTTTTTGGCAGATCCCGGCTACGTCATCCACGGGATGTCCTCCATCGGAGTTGATTCATAGTTTTTGCCGGCCAGGTTCTGGGTTGGTTTGGTGTCGCGGTGCGGGCGGGGCGGCGTTATCTGATCCTCCCACCTGTCGCCGGTCAGATAGGTCAGCGGATTTGGCACAAATCCATTCAGCCAATTTCCGTCATTCTGCGCCCGATTTTTGGTGTCGGCGATCAGTCGGTCGGCGTCAGCATCCAGACCACGCGCCCGCCACTTTGCCAGCGTCGCCTTTTTCCCTACCTTTTTGGGGTATTCGGCCCACCACTCCTCGAAGCGCGCAGCAGCACGTTTTTTTGCCGGCCGCGCCTCGCGCGGGAGAATAGATATTCCGTTAGGAATATCTTCTTCTTCCGGAACACCGGAATACGGAATTATGGTCGCTCCTCCCTGGTTGCTCCCTGGTTGCTCCTGGGTCGCTCCATCGCCGAATGCGGCTTTGCGCTGCTCCTCTGCCTGGTC
>CBFCYW010000228.1:0-1552 GCA_965602395.1 uncultured Chromatiales bacterium | reverse complement strand
CGCGACGCGTGACGCAGCGTCGTTCCCGGTGCGGCGCTGAACGCCACCAGCGCGGTCAGGACGGCCACCACCGCCGCCCGCGCCCAGAAGACGATGGCCGTCGCGGCGTCGGCGAATCCCTCGCCGGCCAGCGCGCCCCACAACGCCGCGGCGACGTTCCAGATCAGCGCGACCACCAGCAGCCCCAGCAGGAGCTGCTGCGCCCACGGGCGCCGCTGGAGCAGCCGCACCGACGCCAGCGCGACCAGCACGAGCCCCGCGATGCTCAGCACCGCCGCGCCCGCGGACAGCGACTGCCCCGCGAACCACATCACCGCGTAGACCGCGCCCGCCGCGCAGAGGACGAGCATGACGGCCGCGGCCGCCCGGCTCAGCCCCGCGCGCAGTTGCTCGCTGCCGCCGTGGGCCTGCCGCAGCCCCCAGCGGCGAAGCTCCAGCACCTTGACGCTGAGGAACAGGAACAGGGCGGCGGCCGAGACGAAGAACACCACCCCGCGGGTGTCGAGCAGTCCGCGGGAGAAGTCGTCGAAGTAGTTCATGCCGCTGAGCCGTGCGGCGAAGCGGCTGACCGGCTCGGGCGCGTACATCACCAGCAGTTGGGTGAGAACCAGCAGCGCGCCGAGCAGTGCGATGCCGATGAGCCCGGCGAGCACCTGGTACGCCGTCAGCGCGGAGGCGAACAGCCCGACGGCCAGGAACGCGGCGCCGGCCAGCAGCAGCCCCAGGTAGCCCATCGCCGCCACGCCGGGGTCCGGCTCGCCGCAGGCGCCCAACAGCACGAGGTAGACGGCGGTCGTCGCCAGCAGCACCGCGTAGAAGCCGAACATGCCCAGGAACTTGCCGCCGACCACCTGCGCCTCGGTCACCGGCGCGGTCATCAGCGGCTCGATGGTTCCGCTGCGGTACTCCTCGCTGAGCAGGCGCATCGCCAGCAGCGGCGCCACCACCACCAGCGCCCAGGCCATCACCGTGAACAGCGGGCGCAGCGACGCCTCCCCGCCGGGCGCGAAGATGGCGTTAACGTTGAACGGCGCCACCGGCAGCCCCGAGAACACCACGATGCTCGAGAACGCCAGGAACAGCGCCAGAATCAGATACGCCATCGGCTAGAGGAAGTACCCCGACAGCTCCCGCCAGGCGAGTGTCAGCACCTTCCGCATAGCGTCGAGTCCTCTGTCTTTCTCAGCCGCCGCCCCGGACGCGGCCGGCACGCGGCGCATGCCATTGTGCTCAGCCCGTCTCCGCCTCCTGCAGGCGGCGGGCGGTGGCCTGCACGTTCTGCTGGTACGTTATCTGCACGAAGAAGTCCTCCAGCGAGCCGCTTTCCCGCCGCAGCTCGCGGAGGGACCAGCCGTTGTCGGCCGTCAGCTTGTGCACCTGGCTGCGGAGGTCGGTCTCGCCGGCGGCGTCGATGCGCAGGCGCGTCCAGTCGCCCGCGCGCTCGGCGTGGACGTCCTCGACGCCGGGCAGCTTTCCGACGGCCTCGGCGAGCACCTTGTCGTCCGCGCCGCGCAGCTCGGCGACGATCCGCGACGGTCCGGCGACCTGACGG
>CBFCYW010000227.1:0-1574 GCA_965602395.1 uncultured Chromatiales bacterium | reverse complement strand
CGTGGCGAACCGCTGCACCTTCTGGGCGACCAGATCGCCGTACGGCATCGGGTGGCGGATGGCGACCGGCTTGAGGCCCCGCTCCATCAGCAGCGACTTGTGAAACGCCATCGCGGGGTCAAAATGGCAGATGGCCTGGGTCAGCATGTAGAGCATCGTGCGGGCGGCGCGATCCCCGCGCGAGGTCAGCCGGCCCCGGTCGAAGCTGTGGCCGGTCTGGCAGCGCTCGGGACAGGCGCCCAGCTGGGCGGCCAGCGCTTTGGGGCCGGTGAAGCGGCCCAGCCCGCCGCTGCGCAGCACGATGCTGGCTCCGCCCACCGTGCCGATGCCGCGCATGGCGCTCAGGCGGCGGATCTGCAGGGGGATCGGATTATTGGCGGCGGGGGCGTCGCCGTTGGCCGCCTCGGTGGCCGGAGCGACCTGGGCCGCGAATTGGGCCAGCCGCGCCTCGATCTTCTCAATGCGCCGGTTTAGCAGCTCGAGCTGGTCGAGCAGGTGGACCAGCGCATCGGCGTCATCCCGGCTGGTGGCGCTGGCGATGGACCGGCGCGCCAGTTCGAGCAGGCGAGCCGCGCGCGCCTCGCCCAGCGGCCGGGCGCCCTTGCCGGCGGACCGCAGGCGCGCCAGCGTTGCGGGCCGCCGACGCAGGGCATGGGCCGCCGTCGGCGCCGCACGCAGCACCGCACGCGCCAGCGCCGCGCTGGGGTCGGGAAACAGCCCCGTCAGCTCGGGGAAACTGATCACCACCCGTTCATGCAGGCGGTTCTTCAGCGCCGTGCGCTCGGCCACCAGCGCCTCGCGCTCGTTGACCAGCCGCGCCATCGCCACGGTCTGGGGATCGGTCTCGAAGGCGTCCAGTTCATCGGCATAGGTGGCCGTGAAGCGGGCGATCTTGCGGGCGTCGGCGCGGTCGGTCTTGCCGCGCACGGGGCGCGCTCCGCTGAAGCGAGCCACCTGGCCCGGGTCCAGCCGGATCACGCGCAGACCAAGCGCCGCGCGCTGCTCGAGCAGCCAGGCCAGCAGGTTGTCGTCGAGCGCGGCGGTCGCCTCGACCCCGATCACGATGCGCTGATCGGCCGCGCGCCGCCGAGCGATGGCGAGGCCCAGCGCCTCGAATCCATCGCGGTCCATCGCGAACTCGTGGGCCAGGCCGGGCCGGTTCTCCTCGCCAAGAAAGGCGGTGGTAAAATTGCGCTTGGCCGGATCGATGCCGAGTGTCAGACTGCAAGTCATGGGAGTCTCTCCTTGCGCGAGTGAGGTGGGACCATCCCGCGGGCGGGTCTCTCAGCCTTGCGACCGATGCGCGTTTTGGGCATCGTCCTGTTCGAGATGAACCCGTCAATTGCGGGCGGAGAAGCAACCTGCGGGACGGGCTCGAAGCCCAAGGGGCGTTTGCTTTTCTCCGCCCGCAAACCAACGCGGGTGGAAGGCCGCGACCATTGACGGTCGGCGGTTACCCACAGGTACTCATAGAATTCACAAAGAAAAAGAAGCAAAAAGAAATCACGACGACCATCCAAAACAATATCCCGGATCCGGAAGGCCCAAGCATACAAGGGGCGACAGCGAGTAGC
>CBFCYW010000226.1:0-1574 GCA_965602395.1 uncultured Chromatiales bacterium | reverse complement strand
CCTTTGGCACGTCCTGGCCATCAAACTGAAAAACCAATGTCAAATATTTAGCCATCTCGACACCTGCTACGTTAGGTTGTGTGCGACAAACACTATACGCCACCACCAGCAAAGTCAATGCTTATATTTACTCCTAACGCGGCGGCTCTTCGCGCCATCCTTGGCCCAAATGTTATGTTTTTTCAGCCGCTTGCGCGCCACCAAACACCAGCGCCCCGCGCTCCACCAACCACCTCTGATAGACCCCTAGCGCATCCCGACACCGCTCAGCCATGTGCGTGTGAATGTACGCCACATCTAACTGGCGCATCGCGTGATTCAGCAGCCGCTCGGATACCGCGTAATCGACGCCAAGATCGGCCCATGCAGTGCGCGCCAGCGCCCGCAGATCGCGGGCAGTCCACTGGCCATCGCTGAGCCGCCGAATCCGCCGCGATACCTCACGATCGCCCATAGGTCGGCGCAGGCCTGGCGCGGGGAACAGGTACACGCACCCCTGGCCAGCGTCGGACTGCCACGACCGATAATCATCCAGCCACTGGCACACAGCCGGCGTCAGCGGCAGCCGGTGTGCTGTCCTGGTTTTGGTGTTTTCGGCCGGTATGTACCACTCGGCACCCGGCAAATCGACGTGATCCCAGCGCGCCATCCGCGTCTCGCCCACGCGCGTGCCATGACACAGCATCAGCATGACTAGTGTGCGCATTGTCGGCTCTGCAGCGTGCATGTGCGCCATCACCTGCGGGACGTGCTGCGCGCGCAATTGGCCGTGCGCGCTCACCGGCCGACCGCCGCGGAGAAAATCTCGGGCGACCATGCCATCGACCGGATTGCGCTGCAGCAGGCTGAGGCGCGTTGCGCGGCGGCAGGCCTGGACCAGCACCCGCCAGACCAGGTGCAGCGTCGCGGGCGCCAGCTGCGACTGGCGGCGCGCGAACAGCAGGGAGTCCAGTCGTGCGCGATCAATCTGCGCCAGCGGCAAATCGCCCAAACACGGGATCAGGTGCCTATCGACCACGCTGCGCACCGTCGCCTGCCAGCGCCGGCTGTGGCGGCACTCCTGCGCCACGCGATCTCGATACCACGCCAGCAGCTCGGCAGTGTACGTCCAGTGATCCGCGGCCACGCGGGCGTCAGCACCCTGACGCGCAACCTCGGCGGCGATGTCAGGCAGCAGCGCCACCACCGCGCGCGCACTCAGCGCCGGCCAGCGCCCGATTCGGCGCCATTTCTGCCTGCCTCCGGCCTGCCAGATGTAGTACCACGACGCCTGCTGACGATCAGCGAGGATGCGCAGCTCTACCGGATAGCGCGCATCACGCAGGCGCGTTATGCCTGGATTATGCGTCGCCTCGCGAATCGCGCGGTCGCTGAAGCGGCAATGCAGTGTTTTGACGGCCGCGGCGATCACCACGGCAAATCGTCGTCAAAGACCGGCGGCGGTCTATCTGCCGCCGACGCCTCCGGACGGGGCGGCGCCGGAGCCGAATCACCGCGCCTGCCGAGCATCTGCAGCTCATTGGCGACGATCTCGGTGGAGTATCGATCCTGGCCGTCCTGCCCCTGCCATTTGC
>CBFCYW010000225.1:0-1597 GCA_965602395.1 uncultured Chromatiales bacterium | reverse complement strand
GAGAAATCCGTATACTGTCCCGAATGGCACTAAGTTAAGGGCCATCGGAGAGCTATCATGGGAAATCAGCACCCCGGATCCTGCACACTGTGGTTGCATTTTTCACTTGTGTGAGGAGGCGAGGTGCTGATGGTGCACTGGATAGCCGAACGGGTCGAGCATTTCAAGGGTCGGTTCGCTGCTGAGGTCCTCATGCGCCTGGGCGAGGCGACGGTGCGGGAGGCTCTGGCGGGTTTTCCCGTGCGCCGGCGCGTGTGGGACGGGTGGGCTGTGGTGCGCACGTTCCTGTCTCAAGTAAGCGACGGATCCTCGTGCCGGGAAGCGGTGGAGCGGGCCATCCAGCAGGGCTGGATCCCCTCCGGCAGCAGCCCCCTGGATTCGGGCTACTGCCAGGCGCGCGGCCGATTGCCCGAGGCGCCCCTGCGCCATCTGAGCTTCGGCGCGGGCGGGGCCCTGGAAGCGGAGGTGCGCCGCGCCGAGCGCTGGCCCGGCCGCCCCGTGAAGGTCCTCGACGGGACGGGGCTGCGCCTGGCCGATACGCCGGCCAATCAGCAGGCCTATCCGCAGTCGCCCCGGCAGAAGCCGGGCTGCGGGTTCCCGGTGATGTATGTGTGCGCCTTGATGGGCCTGGCCAGCGGGGCGATCTTGGACGCGGTGTGCGGGGCCGGCCCGGGCGGAGAGCGGGCGGGATTGCGCAAGCTGTGGCGCAGCCTGCGCGCGGGAGACATTTTGCTCGCGGATGCCGGATTCGGCTCGTATGCCGAGGTTTCGAGCCTGCTGCGGCGCGGGGTGGACTGCGTGGTGCGGCTGGGAAAACGCAAGGCCCGGGCGGGCCGGCTGCAGCAGCTGGGGCGCCAGGATTGGCTGCTGGAATGGACCGTTCCGAAGCAGCCGGGCCAGTGGGCGCAGCCCGAAAAGCTGCCCGCCACCCTCGTGATGCGCGTGATTCAGTTCACCGTCCGCCGGGCGGGCTTCCGCACCCGGCACGTGGCCCTGGCAACCACGCTGCTGGACGCCGGGCGCTACCCGAAGCGCATGCTCATGGCGCTGTATCGGAGGCGCTGGGAGATGGAGCTGCGGCTTCGGGACATCAAAACGACGATGGGCCTGGAACAGCTGCGGTGCAAGAGCCCGGCGGGATGCCGCAAGCAGCTGTGGATGGGGCTTCTGGCCTACAACCTGATCCGCACCGTGATGGCGCCAGCCGCGCGCCGAGCGCGGCTGGCGGTTCGGCACATCAGTTTCGCCGGAACGCTGCAGCGGCTGCGCCAGTTCGCAGCGGGCCGGCTGCTGGCCGGCTCGCCGGCGGAATCCTACCGCACCCTCCTGGACCACCTGGCAACCGACCGCCTGCCCCGCCGCCTCAACCGACGAGAACCCCGCGCCGTAAAGCGGCGGCCAAAGAACTACCAACTGCTGACCAAACCCCGGCACGAGTTCCGCGAGGCGCCGCACCGAAACCGCTACAAAGCGGCTTAACTTAGTGCCATTCTATACTGTCCCTGGTTTTCTCCATGCGGCGATGCGGTCCCGCACAGCGGGACGCCCGGGCGTGGAACGCCCCGGATGAGAACGAAAACGTGGTACGACCTCGTAC
>CBFCYW010000224.1:0-1617 GCA_965602395.1 uncultured Chromatiales bacterium | reverse complement strand
AACTGCAGTCGCGACCGTACCAGCGCCAGGCGAACGGTGCGCGCGCGACGGCCGTCTCGAAATCGACGTAATGCTCTTCGACGTAGGGCCGCAGAAAAGCCGCGGCGGGGCGCTGATCGAATATCTCCATCCCGCGCGTACGCTGTTCGCCTTCGATCGTGCCCAGCAGCAGGAGGACCGGTTGGTGTTCGCGCAGGTCGTCCAGCATGCGCTTTTCCATATCCTCGGAAATGTGCTCCTGGAATTTCTGCTTGAAGAGCGGCGAGTTGTGATAGTAGCGCGCGCCGGCGTAGCGCCTGCCGGCGAAATAGCAGGCGTTGGGCTGCACGCCGAGCAGCAAAATCCGCTCGTCCGGCTCAACCAGCGCGGGGATGGCGGCGGCGAGATCCTGCTGCAGCCGATAGTCGCCGACGGGGCGGTCCATCTTGCGCACGACCGACTGGTAGCGCTCGACGTACACGCGCACGGCGCCGCGCGTCAGCTTCACCGTAGCGACGATCACGCCCACCGTCACAATGACGCCCGCCCCGATCCGCCAGACCGCCATGCGCCTGGCGGGGTCGCGGCGAAACGGCGCCGTCACGAGGTTCCAGATCGACTGGCCCGCCAGCGCCAGCAGCAGGCAGCACGAAACCGCCGCCTGCACGTAGTAGTGGTGATAGAATTCGCCGCTGAGATTGACGGGCGTGAATTCGCAGACAAACGCCACGAGCGCCAGCGCCAGCAGCCAGATGCGGTCGCGCGTCAGCCACGGCGACAGCACCACGGCCAGCGCCGGCGCGGCCAGCACCGGGCCGGTGTCCTTGAGCACCCGCATGTGCTCGCCCCAGCTGTCGAGCAGACCACGAAACGCATCGGTTCCCGCGCCCACGTACATGAAGTTGAATAAGTAACTGCCCTCGAAATACTGCCACCAAACGCCTTTCAGCGCAAACCAGGCCGACCAGAAAAACTCGGGAACAGCGAAGCCCAGGCCCGTCAGCAGCCAGGCGACGATCAGCGGGCGGAGACCTGTTCCGACCCGCCGGTTGCGCCACAGCACGGCCAGCGCCAGGAAGAGCATCGATGGCGCAAAGGTCTGGCGGAATTGCGCGGCAATGCCCAGGAACAGGCCGGCCAGAAAGGCGTCGCGCCATTCCTTTTGCGAGGGCCTCAGCGCGAACAGGTAGCTCAGCGCCACAAACGACAGCGCCGATTCCTCGGTCAGGCCACCCGAGCGGATCGTGATCCAGCTGCTCGTGAAAAACACCAGCCCGGCCAGCGCCACGAGGGTGGCGAATCGCGAAAGATACAGGCGGCAGGCGGCGGCGAACAATGTCCCCGCAAGCGCCAGCCAGAGAAGTTCGTGGATGAGCACGGCCTCGCGCGACCACGAAAAGAACCGCAGCGGCAGCGAGTGGAAGAGAAAGATGTTCGGCGGCTTGTGATCCCAGAAATCGCGGTAGGGCGTCTGGCCGTCCGCCCATGCCTGACCGGCATAGATGAAGATCCCCTCGTCGTGGAGGATGGCGCTCTTGAACGTATGGCTGCGGAGCCCCGCGAACGCGCCGACCAGAACGAGCCAGAGGAGCGCGTAGCGCAGGACGATCCACACACGCCGGGATGCAGGCGCGGGGG
>CBFCYW010000223.1:0-1625 GCA_965602395.1 uncultured Chromatiales bacterium | reverse complement strand
CGGGCGGCCGCGCAACCGCAGGCACAAGGCCGCGGCGATGGCGTCCGGCGCGGTGGGCGGCGCGTTCGGCCTGCCGGCGCTGGTGATCGAACTGCCGGTGGCGACCACCATCATGCTGCGCTCCATCGCCGACGTGGCGCGCAGCGAGGGCGAGGACCTCGATGCCCCCGAGGCCCGGCTGCAGTGCATCCAGGTGCTGGCGCTCGGCGGCAAGGGGAAGGGCGACGACGCGGCCGAGACGGGTTACTTCGCCGCGCGCGCCGGGCTGGCCAAGGTCGTCGGTGAGGCGGCACAGCATCTCGCCGCGCGCCAGGCCGGGGCGAAGGGCGCGCCGGCGCTGGTGCGGGTGATCTCGGCGGTGGCGGCGCGCTTCTCGCTGGTGGTGTCGGAAAAAGTCGCCGTGCAGGCCGTGCCGCTGGTCGGCGCGCTCGGCGGCGCGACCATCAACGCGTTGTTCATCGCCCACTACCAGCACATGGCGCGCGGCCATTTCACGGTGCGGCGGCTCGAGCGCACCCACGGCACCGAGGCGGTGCAGGCGGCCTACGCGCAGTTGTAGCCGGGCGGTTATAGAATGGTCCCCTGGGAGCAGGAAGCACCGGGGCCATGTTCGAAGTCATTTGTGTCACCTTCGCCTTTTTCTTCGGGCTGGCCGTCAAGCAGGTAGGGTTGCCGCCGCTGGTCGGGTTCCTCGCCGCGGGCTTCGCCATCAATTTCTTCGGCCCTGCGCTCGGCCTGCCGGAAGAGAGCGGCGACATCCTCAAGTACGTCGCGCACCTCGGCGTGCTGATGCTGCTGTTCGCCGTCGGCCTGAAGCTGCGCCTGGCGCAGATCGCGCAGCCGCAGGTGCTGGGCGGCGCGCTGATCCACTTCGGCATCAGCACCACCGTGTTCACCCTCGGCATGGCGCTGTTCCTGCAGGTCGAGTGGGAGACCGCGCTGCTGCTGGGCATTGCGCTGTCGTTCTCCTCCACCGTGTTCTCCGCCAAGATCCTCGAGGCGAAGCGCGACATCGGCGCCTTCTACGGCCGCACCGCCATCGGCATCCTCATCGTGCAGGACATCATCGCCCTGCTGGTGCTCGCCATCTGGGGCGGCCATGCGCCGACGCCGTGGGCGCTCGGCCTGCTGGCGCTGCCCCTGCTGCGGCCCGTGCTGCACTGGCTGCTGGACTTCACCGGCCACGACGAGCTGCTGGTGCTGATGGGCATGCTGTTCGCCCTGGTGCTCGGCGGCATGGGCTTCGAGAGCCTCGGCCTGAGTTCGGAGATCGGCGCCCTGGTGATGGGCCTGATGCTGTCCACCCACAAGCGCTCCAAGGAACTGGCCGAGGCGATCTGGGCGCTCAAGGAAGTGTTCCTGGTGGGTTTCTTCCTGCAAATCGGCATGTCGGGTCTGCCGGGCTGGGACGACCTCGCCTTTGCGCTCGCCGTCGCGCTGGTGCTGCCGCTGAAGGGCGTGCTGTTCTTCTTCATCCTGCTCATGTTCCGGCTGCGCGCGCGCACCGCCTTCATGGCCTCGACCAGCCTCACCGCCTACAGCGAGTTCGGCCTGATCGTGGCCGCCGCGGTGCTGCCCGAGTGGCTGGTGCCGCTGGCGATGGCGGTGAGCCTGTCCTTTGTCAT
>CBFCYW010000222.1:0-1635 GCA_965602395.1 uncultured Chromatiales bacterium | reverse complement strand
GCCACAACACCAGCGCCAGAAAACACACCAGAATGTGCGCCTGCGTGCGGTCCTCACGATGATGAAAAATCGGCCGCAGACCCATGTCATGCTTGGTCACGCGAAAGCAGTCCTCGATCTGCGTCAGGCCGATGTAAGTCTTCCAAAGATCCGCCGCATTTTGGTTTTCCAGATTCGTGCGCAGAAGATAACAGCCATCGGCCTCTTGGGCCCACTCGCGCAAATCCTCGCGCACATCCACGCGCAGCGTCAGCCGTTTGCCTGCCTTGCGATCCGTGCCTTTCTTCTCGCCAACTGTCACTTTGTAAAGATGAGCGGCGCGCGAAAACTTGTGCATCAGCCGGCCGATGCGCCGATTGGCCTGGTCGCGATCGCGCAGCGGCCGCACCGGCGCCTCGATGCGCGCCTTGAGCCGATCAAGCCCATCCTGCAGCCCTTTGACCTGGCGCTGGCGCATCGCTTTTTCCTTCTCGCTGCGCCGGGGCGAGCGGCACAGCACGAATGTCTCGCTTGTGCCCTGTGGCGCGGCGCAGATCTTGACCTCCACGCCCGGCTCAATTTTTTCCCAGTCCGCCTCATCCAAAAGCGCCCGCTCGAACTGCCGCAGCATCGCCTTGGGCGTCGCCACCAAATAAAATGCCTTCGCCTTGCGCAGATTCCCCAAATTGTCTTCGCTCACCATGCCGCGATCCATCACCCACACCCGTCGCTCATGGCCATACTTCTTGCGCATCACTTCGACAATCTCATCGACCGTCGTCACGTCGGCGCGGTTGCCATCGAAAACCTCGTAAGCCAGCGGCAGACCCTCGGGCGTCACCACCAGGCCGATGCAAACCTGCACGCAGTCGGGCCGCGAGTCGCGCGAGTAGCCGCGCCGCGCCTGCGGGTTGCCGGCGCACTGGCCCTCAAAGTAGGTCGAGGTGATATCGTAGAGCAGGATGTTGAAGCGCGTGCCGAACATCTCGCCGTAGGTCTTTTGCAGATGGCCGAAAAGCTGGTCCTTGAGCGGCAGCAGGGCATCCAGGCCGCGATAAAGACGCTGGTCGTAAACTTTGTCGGCCGGCACGCCCATCAGGTCTTCCAGCGCCGTCTTGCCATACCAGAAGTCCGCGATCTGCAACTCCGACGAAGGCGCGCAAAACCGCGCCAGCGTCAGGATCGCCGCCATCGTCGCCCACG
Organism: uncultured Chromatiales bacterium; assembly: GCA_965602395.1. Taxonomy (GTDB): domain Bacteria; phylum Pseudomonadota; class Gammaproteobacteria; order CBFCYW01; family CBFCYW01; genus CBFCYW01. Next base: position 453 of record CBFCYW010000222.1, on the reverse strand, counting down.
GAATCTCTTCGCGCCCCGGCGCCATCGCCTCGTTGAAAAACCGGTCCAGCCCCAACCGCCGCCACAACGCCAAGCCCAGGTAAACATCGCCGAATCGGCGCAGGCGCTCAACACTGAGGCCCTTGACATCCACCGTCGCCCACTCGGGCGGCTCGGGCGCGGCGGCGAAAAAATCTTCGCGCCGGGCTTTGCCGTCAAGAATGTCATTGATATGCTCCCAACCGACGCGCGCCTCGACGTCCAAGCCGGGCAACTTGCCGATCGTGGCCACGGTGCGCTGGCGGGGGCCGCGACCGGTGCGCACCGACTCCACCAGCGTCCAGTATTCGTATGTCTGGTCCTTCTTTTTGCGGCGGTGGCGGCGAAGAAACATGAGCGCGATCCCTTCGGTCGCGCTAAATCGTGGCAAAGAAATTCGGCGATGACAAGAGGGTGGTCTGCACTACATTGGTT
>CBFCYW010000221.1:0-1638 GCA_965602395.1 uncultured Chromatiales bacterium | reverse complement strand
AAGCACCGTCGGGCCACCGCCAACGACACCCTGGGGAAGATCCAGCTGGTGCTCGATCGCGCAGGCCTGGGCCTGAGCGCCCCCGCGTTCCTGGCCTTCTGCTCGGGCGCGGTGCTGTTCGTCGGCCGTCCGTTTCTGCGAGTACAGCCGATAGGTCTCGGCCTGAGCCTTCGCGGCCAGCTCTGCGTCGTCGCCGGCGGCGTTGCGCGCGTAGTCCAGCGCCGCAGAGAGGTGAGGCGCCGAGTCAACCGCGGCCACAGCGGCAGTGGTCGCCTGCTTCGCGAGCGCCTGCTCGCGGTCTTGCTTCTCGCGCGCCTCGACCGCGCGGAGCATCTTCGCAGCCTGTGGGCCTTCGAGCCGGTCCTGCATGGCCTCGAACGTAGCGCGGCCGTCCGCCCCGCTGTGCCCGACTGCTGCGGTGATAGCCGCCGCGGCGAAGCCCGACTCGAACGTCTGCAGGTTTTCGTTCAGCGCCTCGCCGTCGAGACCCTGCGCCTCGGCGGCATCATGCACCGCCGCCCGGCCTAGCTCCCGCTGCACCGCGAGCGTGTCCGCGTCGGCCCAGTACAGCGCGGCGTTCTCGACCGAGTTGTCGATGTTCGCCTTGATGGTCGCGGTCTCCCACGCAGCGAACCCCTTGGCCGCGTGCTGCTGCACCCCGCGCTGCGCGCTGGTGATGTGGTTCGCTGCGGCCAGCGAGTACATCCGCAACGCCTCGCCCTCCAGTCCCGCGCCGTGCTCCTCTTGGATTTTGGCCAGCGCGTCCGCAGCGGTCTGCGCACCATCATAGGCGGCGCGGCCCTGCAGGTTGTAGTACCCGGCGTCAGGGTCGAACAGCGCGCGGTTCTTGGCCCGCTCGAAGTTGACCAGCGCATCCTCGGCCGCAACCCGCGCATCGCGCCGCTCAAACTCCTCGTGTTGCGCCGCCAGCCCCGTGGCTGCGTCGGCGAGCTGCTGGCTGGCAAACGCCTGGCCCGGCAACTGCCGGGCGCGCGGCCCCTGGACCTGCTGCGAACTGACTTGCTGGCCACCGTATGTTTCTACCTTGGGCATCGTCTCATCCTACAGGATACGCGGCGGCGGCACCTGTGCCCCCGTTGGTGTACCACTTGTCGGCGTAGAGCCTGCTGCGGCCTGTCGGCGTGTCCTTCCGCGACCATCCGTACCCGATCTGCGCGGCGCTGCCGAGGGCACCGACCGTCGCGGCGTTCGCGCGTGCGTCGGCCTCCGCGCTCAGCAGCTGTGACTCAACCTGCGAGCCTCTGACCCGCGCTTCGGTGTTGCCGCGGATGCGCAGCGCATCGACCTCGCCCTGCAGCGCCGCTGACTCCTGCAGCGCCGCCGCCGAGCCGGAGTCCAGGTTGACCCCGGCGGCGCCGAGCTGCGCCCGCTGACGTGATACCAGCCGCGCCGTGCGCTGGCGCATGTCCATCTCTTTCTCGGTGCCGACGCGGCGGGCGTCCTCAGCTTCGTTCGCGGCTACGCGGGCGTTGTACGACGCCACCTTCGAGGCATGCTGCCCCTGTTGGTAGGTGCTGAACGCGGTCATCGCCATCGCGGCGGTGGCAGGGTCACACATTGTCTGGACGCTCCATGGAAAATTTGCGAAACCTGTGGCCGTTGATCAGCACTGCGTCT
>CBFCYW010000220.1:0-1646 GCA_965602395.1 uncultured Chromatiales bacterium | reverse complement strand
CACCAGGTCATTGTCATGAAAATTCACGCCATAGGCGCCTGCCTCGGCCAGCAGCTTGAGGAAGCTGGTGCCGTTGGCGCCGGCGCCCTCGCCACAGAGCTCGATGAACAGTCCCGCCAGCGCCTCGCGCGTCACCGCCGGGTTGCCGATCAGCGCCTGCACGCGCTCGTCGGCCGCTGCAACGGCGCCGCGTCCGAGAAAGTCGGACCAGCCCGCCAGCGCATCGGCCTCTTTCGCGATCTCGAAAACGGCCCTGGCGTAGGGCCGCGCGACGGTCATACTCTCTGCCATGGCTGCGACTCTCCCCGGACCGCGCTACAGCTGACCGGCCAGGCGGTCGAGCAGCTCGCGATGGGCCGTGGCGTCGATCTCTTTCTCGAGCAGCTGCTTCGCCCCGGTCAGGGCGATGGCCGCGACTTCGCCGCGCAGCGTCTCGCGCGCGCGGTTGGTGTCCTGCTCGATCTCAGCACGGGCCTGGGCCAGCATGCGCTCGCCGGTGGCCTGGGCGCTTTCCTTGGCCTCCTCGACCAGCTCGGCGCCGCGGCGCTCGGCCTGCTCGATGATCTGCGCCGCCTGCTGGCGCGCCTCGCGCAGCCGCTCAGCCACCTGGGCGTCGGCAGCCTCGAGCGCCTTCTGGCCGCGGTCCGCGGCTGCCAGGCCCTCGGCGATGCGGGCGCGTCGTTCCTCCAGCGCCTGCATGACCGGCGGCCAGACGAACTTCTTGGTGAACCAGACGAAGACCAGGAAGGTCAGCATCTGGCCGAAGAGTGTCAGATTAATGCCCACGTTTCCGACTCCCGATCAGCTTGGTGTGCCGCCGGGGACGCGATGCGTCCCTCAGCTCCCGAGCGCGGCCAGCAGCGGGTTGGCGAACAGCAGCAGCGCGGCGAACGCGACACCGATGATGGCCAGCGCGTCGAGCAGGCCGGCGACGATGAACATGCGGATCTGCAGCATGTTGGCCATTTCCGGCTGGCGCGCAGCGCCCTCGAGGAACTTGCCGCCAAGCAGGCCGAAACCGATGCCGGTGCCGAGCGCCGCGAAGGCGAAAATGAGGCCCACGGCAAGAGCGGTAAAGGCCTGAACTGATGCAATTGCTTCCATGATCAATCTCCGTAGGAGGCAGGGTCTACAGGGGTGAAAATCAATGCTTCTCGTAAGCCAGCGCGATGTAAACAATGGTCAGCGTCATGAAGATGAACGCCTGCAGCGGGATGACGAGAATGTGGAAGATCGCCCAGGCGCTGCCGGGAAGCCACTGGATCCAGAAGGGCAGCATGGCGATCAGGATGAAAATGAGCTCGGCGGCGTACAGGTTGCCGAACAGTCGCAGCGCGAGAGAGACCGGCTTGGCGATCATCTCCACGGTGTTGAGAATCAGGTTGAAGGGCACCAGCAGCGGGTTCTTGCCGAAGGGGTGGAACAGGAACTCCTTGCCGAAGCCCCCGGCGCCCTTGCCCTTGATGCCGTAGTAAATGATCAGCGCCAGCACCGACAGCGACAGGCTGAAGGTCGCGCTCATGTCGGCGGACGGCACCACGCGCATGTACTCGATCCCGACCATCGCGGCGAGCACCGGGAACAGGTCCACCGGGATGAGGTCCATGAGGTTCCACAGGAACACCCACACGAAGATCGTCAGCGCC
>CBFCYW010000219.1:0-1657 GCA_965602395.1 uncultured Chromatiales bacterium | reverse complement strand
GGCGCGCAGACGATCTGCCTGTTCTTTACCGGCCGCCAGCATGCCGGCGAGAACCTCGCCGACCTGCTGGCGTTGCGCGCGGCCGCGCTGGCGCCGATGCTGTGGATGTCCGATGCACTGGCGGCCAACACCCCCAAGTGCCAGGGCGCACGGGTGGTGGATCTGAACTGCCTGGTGCACGCCCGGCGTCAGTTCGTGGACCTCCAGGCGTTCTTCCCCAGCCAATGCGAGCACGTGGTCACGGCGATCGCCACGGTGTATCGGTATGAGGCCCAGTGCATCGCTGCCGCGCTTGGCCCGGGCAGCGCCTCGCCTACCATCAGGCCCACAGCGCCCCGGTGATGGACGCGCTCAAAGGCTGGATGGAGCAGCAGTTCACCGACAAGCAGGTCGAGCCCAACAGCCGCTTGGGTCAGGCCTTCAACTACGTGCTCAAACGCTGGGCGGCGCTGACGGGGTTTCTGCGCCTGCCCGGCGCGCCGCTGGACAACAACCCCGCCGAGCAAGCGCTGAAGCCGAGCGTGCGCTATCGCAACAACAGCCTGTTCTACAAGAACCTACACGGCGCCTACGTCGGCGATGTGCTGAGCAGCCTGATCGAGACCTGTCGGCTGAACGGGATCAATCCGATCGACTACTTGAGCGCCTTGCTGCACAACCGTTCCGCCGTCTTCGCCGATCCCGCCGCCTGGTTGCCGTGGACGTTCGAAGCCACACCGATCCCCACGGCGCAAGCGCCGCCGGTGTCGCCGTCAGGCCACCTGCCGCCAGTCATCGGCCATGCCGGCGTCCTCGGGGTTGCCGTTCCATAACAGGATCTGCAGCGCGCGCGCCGACAGTCGCTGGCTCGCCTGCGCCGAGGTCGGCCACCAGTGCAGGCGGCCTTGGGAGAAGCGTTTCTGGCACAGCCAGAAGCCTTGGCCGTCGTAGCAGAGGAGCTTCAAGGCCGTACCCCGGCGGTTGCGGAAGACGAAGATCGCCCCGGTGAACGGATCCTCGCCGAGCCGCTGCCGGCACAGCGCTGCCAGCCCATCGATACCGCGGCGGAAGTCCGCCGGCTCCAGGGCGACGAACACCCGGCTTTGCGGGGTCAGCTGCAACATCAGCCCATCTCCATGAAGCGCTCGAGCACGGCGCGCGGCTCGATCCCCTCACCGGGCTCGAAGCGCAGCCGCAGCCCGTCAGGGCGGATCAGCTCCAGGCAACCCGCCGTGGACTGCCGGCGCTGCGTTTGTACAGCGACCTCAGGGGTGAGCTCGACGAACGCCGCCGGCTGCTCGGCACGCCGCCGGCGTCGGCGTCGGCCGCTGCCGACAATGCCGCGACGTCGGTTGAGATCCCGACCGCTGAGGCGCAGCCGGCGCGTGACGTGCGATAGCCCGTAGTCCGCGACCAGCGCGATCGCCTCCGACCACAGCTGCTCGGGAATCCGCTCCCCTCGCCGTCTCTGCCGGCGCCAGTCTTCGAAATGCGCGGCGACCTCTTCCATCGTTAAAGGCGGGGTCGGGGTCGCTAGCGTTGCGGTGTCTGTGGTCATCGGGCCTCCGGTGATTGCTTTGCACCGGCGCTATCCTATTCACCCCTCTGTCAAGCGGTCACGCACGCTTGCCGGAACTACACGCCCTTTGCGCTCCTTGGGCCAGTGCGCAAGGTCGGC
>CBFCYW010000218.1:0-1681 GCA_965602395.1 uncultured Chromatiales bacterium | reverse complement strand
TCATCCGTGCCCATCAGTGAAATCCGTGGTCAAATAACGCCTACTAATTTTTTAAAAATTGCGCTTGACGGGAACCTTTTGCGCGTCCCATAGTCCGAATAAATTAGTAGTGCCGAAATCGCTCTTCCCCAGGAGGCTCCTCATGGCTCGACCTCCATCGCGGCATCCCACCGAACTCGAACTCGAAATTCTCAAGATTCTCTGGCGCGACGGGCCGCTGGCCGTGCGCGACGTCCGCGATCGCCTCGCCGAATTCCGCGACCTGGCCTATACCTCGGTCATGACGATCATGAACATCATGACCGACAAGGGCTATCTCGATCGCCGCAAGGACGGCGCGCGCTTCATCTATGAAGCGGCGGTCACGGAAAACGAAACGTCGCGCAATATGCTCGGCGATCTGGTCGAGCGCCTCTTCGACGGATCGGCCGCCGCCGTCATGCTCAATCTGTTGGAAAGCGGCGAGATCGACGAAAGAGAGTTGCGCGACCTGCGCCGCCTGATCGATGAAAAGATGGCCGAGGAGGGATGATCATGTACGACCGGCTGCTTGACCTCGACCTGCAGGTTCGACTCGCGGCCGCGCTGGCCCACTTTCTTTGGCAGGGGCTGCTAATTGCGCTGCTCGCGGCGGCCACCGGCCTGGCGCTGCGAAAGGCGGCGGCGCGGGTGCGATACGGTGTTTACGTCGTGGCGCTGCAGCTGATGGCCGCCTGTCCGGTTGCCACGTTCTGGATTCTGGCGCCGGAGGAAGAAGTGCCCGCGGCGCCTGTAGTCGCGCTCGAACCTGCGCCGACCGAAGAGGCCTTTTCCGACTATCCATTCGAACTCGAAACGGAAGCGCGAGTGGCTGCGCCGATTGGCATGCCGCGTTTCGAGATCGATCGGGCGCCGACTGAAGTCGAAGGACCGATTGCGCTGGAGCGTGCCGTTGAGCCGATCGTCGAAACGAGTGGGGGAGAGGGATTCGACTGGCGTCAACTCGCGCCCTGGGCCACGGCCGCGTGGCTGATCGGCGTGGCGCTGATGCTGGGGCGGCTCGTGATTGCGCTTCACGGCGGGAGGCGGTTGCGGCGGCGTTCCGAGGCCGTGCGAGATCCGGCCATCCTCGACGCCCTCGCCCGTGCCGCACGCGCACTCGGTCTGGCCGCGGCGCCCGCGGTGGCGTGGTGCCGGCGCGTGACGATCCCGACCGTCGTCGGCATCGTTCGCCCGACGATCCTCCTGCCGCTGTCGCTGGCGAGCGGCTTTCCGCCCGACCAGCTCGAAATGCTGCTGATGCACGAACTGGCGCACATCCGGCGATACGATCACCTCGTCATCGTCGTCCAGCGCGTGGTCGAGGCGCTGCTGTTCTTCCATCCGGCCGTCTGGTGGGTGTCGCGGCGGCTGCAGTCCGAGCGCGAACACTGCTGCGACGATCTCGTCGTGACCGCCGGGGGGCGCCCCGCCGCCTATGCCTCATCGCTGGTCGAAATGGCGGCGGCGTGCAGTCGATCGACGCGGCGCCGCATCGCGACTTCGGTGGCGGCCGGCGAGCGCCCGTCGCAACTCCGCGCGCGCGTTCTGCGACTGCTCGGCGCGCCCGGCGACCACAGCATCCGCCTGCGGCGCGTCTGGGTGCCCGCGCTGGCGGTGGCGACCTCGTGGGCGAAGTCCTTGACCCGCTCCATCGCCCGCT
>CBFCYW010000217.1:0-1697 GCA_965602395.1 uncultured Chromatiales bacterium | reverse complement strand
CGGAGCCACAACCGGAGCCACGATATGAGCCGCACCATCCTCGGCGCGCGCATCCGCGAACGGCGTCGCCACCTCGGTATCACCCAGGCGGACCTGGCCCGCCGCCTGGAGATTTCGCCGTCCTACCTGAACCTCATCGAGCACAACAAGCGCAGCATCGCCGGCAGCCTGTTGCGGCGCGCCGCGCAGGCGCTGGAGCTGACCCCGGAAGATCTCGACGGCGCCGCCGAACGCCGTCTGCTGGAGACTCTGGAAGAGATCGCCCACAGCCCGGCGATCGCCGCGCTGGGCGCCGAGCAGGCGCGCACCGGCGAGCTGATCGGCCGCTTCCCCGGCTGGGCGCGGGCGCTGGCGGCACTGGCGCGCTCCGAGCATCAGGCCACCGATGTGGCGCGCTCCTTCGCCGACCGCCTGGCGCACGACCCGTTCCTCGCCGAGACCGTGCACCGCATGCTCACGCAGATCGCCGCGCTGCGCTCGGCGGCCGAGATACTGGTCGACTACCCGCAGGCCAGCGCCGCGCAGCGCGACCGCTTCGTCGCCATTCTCTGCGACCAGAGCCGCGCCCTCAGCGAGGTCGGCGAAGCGCTGGCGGCCTACTTCGACAAGGCCGAAGCCGCCAGCCGCGTGCTCACCCCCCACGACGAGGTCGAAGCGCTATTCGGCGTGCGCGGCAACCACTTCGCCGAGATCGAAGCGAAGGCGCAGTCGCTGGCGGCCGAACCTGGCGACGGGCCGTCGGCAGGCACGGCCACGGCGCGCCAGCGGGCCCTGCCGGAGCTGGCGGAACGCGCCGTCGGCGAGCTCTGCGAGCAGATCATCGAGCGCCAGTCACAGGTGGCCACCGCACTGGCCTGCGGCGAGGCGCGCGAAGCGCTGCTCACCTACGCCGGCCACGCACTGCGGGCACCGATGGCGAGCTTCGCGCCGCGCGCCCGCGAGCTGCGCTACGACGCCGAGCTGCTGGCGAGAGCATTCGACGTGCCGATGGAGACCGTCTGCCACCGCCTCAGCGCGCTGCCGCCGAGCGACGCCGATAGCGGCGACGGCAAACCGGGCGATGCAAGCGGGACCCCGCGCTTTGGCTACTTCCGCGCCAACGCCGCCGGCACCATCGTGCAGAACCGCAACCTGCCCGAGCTGGGCGCGCCGCACTACGGCTCGGCCTGCCCGCTGTGGGCGCTGTACCGCGCCCAGCAAAACCCGCAGAGCACCCTGCACCAGCGCGTCGTCTTCCCCGATGGCGAGCGTTTCGTGTTCATCGCCTGGGCCACACCGGTGGGCGAACCGGGCTTTGCCCGGCCGCGCCACTACATGAGCGATATGCTGGCGCTGCGCGAACGCGACGCGCGCCACACGGTGTATGCGGCGCGGGCCGAGCAGCCGGTGGAGGCGGTGGGTACCTCCTGCCGCAGCTGCGCACATCGCGACTGCCGCTTCCGCGTCGCCGGTCCGCTGACCAGCTGAGCGGCGCGCGGGCCGGATGATCCTGCCCGCGCTCGATCGAATCGGTAGTGCGCTGCGCGGCCCACCGGCCGCTGCGCTAGCCCGGAAGCAGGACGATCTTCGGCGCCGCGGCGCGGCCTTCGTGGATGTCGCGAAAAGCCGCTGCGCCCTCGGCCAGCGGGCGCTGCTCGACCCAGGCCAGATTGCTCGAATTGGAGTTGAATTGATCCCGATTTCAGGTTGTCGGGGTC
>CBFCYW010000216.1:0-1732 GCA_965602395.1 uncultured Chromatiales bacterium | reverse complement strand
CTCGGCCTGTTTTGCCGCGTCCAGTAGCGTCAATCGAGAGGTCGCGGCCAGTGCGAAGGGCAACACAACACAAGGAGGCCACCCCATGCCCAAAGACAACGCCATTCAGGACGCCGCCGGCGACTATCGCCACCAGCGGGATCTGGCCCTGCCGTTTCCGGAGCTCACCGGCGACATGCCGCTGTTGCCGGCGCGGATGGTCAACGAGTACCAGTACTGCCCGCGGCTGGCCTATCTGGAATGGGTGCAGGGCGAGTGGGCGGCGTCGGCGGATACGGTCGACGGGGCGCGCAAGCACCGCCGGGTGGACAAGCCCGGTGGCAAACTGCCACCGGCGGATGAGCTGGAGGAGGGCGAGCGCCTGCACGCGCGCTCGATCACGCTGTCGTCCAATCGACTCGGGCTGATCGCGCGGCTGGATCTGATCGAGGGCGACGGCGAGCGCGTCACCCCGGTCGATTACAAGCGCGGCAAGCGGCCGCACGTGGAACGCGGCGCCTACGATCCGGAGCGCGTGCAGCTGTGCGTGCAGGGCCTGCTGCTGGAGGAACACGGCTACAGCTGCGATGAGGGCGCGATCTACTACGTCGCCGGCCGCGAGCGGGTGCGGGTGGCCTTCGACGACGAGCTGCGCGAGCTGACCGCCAGGGCCATCGGCGGGCTGCGCGGCGTCGCCGAGGGCGGGCAGATTCCGCCGCCGCTGGAGGACAGCCCCAAGTGTCCGCGCTGCTCGCTGGTCGGCATCTGCCTGCCGGACGAGACCAACTTCCTCGCCCGCAACACCGAGGATTCGCCGCGCCCGCTGGCGGTATCCCGCGATCAGGCGCTGCCGGTTTACGTGCAGGCGCATCGCGCCAAAGTGGCGAAAAAGGGCGAGCTGCTGGAGATCTCCGTCGGCGATGAAAAGGCCTCGACCGCGCGCCTCGCCGACACCTCGCAACTGGTGCTGATGGGCAACGTCTACGTCACCACGCCCTGCCTGCACGAGCTGATGCGCCGCGAGATACCCATCACCTGGCACAGCTTCGGCGGCTGGTTCATGGGTCACAGCGCGGGGGTCGGGCACAAGAATGTCGAGCTGCGCAGCGCCCAGTACCGGGCCAGCTTCGACGACCGGCACTGTCTGCACATCGCGCGCACGCTGGTCCACGGCAAGATCATGAATTGCCGCACCTTCCTGCGCCGCAACTGGCGCAGCGACGAGCCCGCCGATGAGCTGATGGAAAAGCTTCGCTTCGATGCCCGCGCCGCGCAAAAGGCCGCCAGGTTGCAGGAGCTGCTCGGCATCGAGGGTAGCGCCGCGGCGCGCTACTTCGGCGCTTTCAGCCACATGCTCAAACCGGTCGAGCCGGAGCAGGCGCTGGGTTTCGACTTCACCTGCCGCAATCGCCGCCCGCCCACCGATCCGGTCAACGCCCTGCTCAGCTACGCCTATTCGCTGCTCGCGCGCAGCTGGACGGTGGCGATCAGCGCGGTCGGGCTCGACCCCTATCGCGGCTTTTATCACCAGCCGCGCTACGGTCGCCCGGCGCTGGCGCTGGATATGATGGAAGCCTTCCGCCCGATCGTTGCCGACTCCACCGTGGTGCGCGCGATCAACAATCAGGAAGTGCGCCCCAGCGATTTCGTCAGCGCCGCCGGCGCCGTCAACCTGACCAACGACGGTCGCAAGCGCTTCATCGCCGCTTTCGAGCGGCGCATGAGCGAGGAGATCACCCACCCGCTGTTCGGC
>CBFCYW010000215.1:0-1736 GCA_965602395.1 uncultured Chromatiales bacterium | reverse complement strand
CGCAAATGTCGGCACAAGCTCACGGTCTTGCTGCTCTACGGGTTGTTGATGTTCGTCTTCCAGTTCGCCTCGCGCCGTGCGGTCAACCGCGAGCTGACCCGCCCGCAGTTCGAGGCCAACCTGCGCCTCTTGTTTCCCGAGCTGCAGACGCTGCCGCATGCCGACACCCTGTATCGGCTGCTGGCGAAGATCGACGTCGGCGACATCGAAGCGGCGCACGTCGCGCTGGTACAACGGCTGCTGCGCGGCAAGACGTTTCGCCGCTACCTGATCAACAACTGCTACCCAATCGCCATCGACGGCTCGCAAAAGCTCGCCCGCGACGTCTGCTTCGACGCGCCGCTGCTCGCGCGCACCCACGGCACGGGCGAGCAGGCGCGCACGCAGTACTACGTCTACGTGCTCGAGGCCAGCCTCGCGTTTCGTGACGGCTTGGTCATCCCGCTGCTGAGCGAGTTTCTCGATCACGCCCAAGGCGATACCGACAACGACAAGCAGGACTGCGAGCTGCGCGCGTGCACGCGCCTGTGCGAGCGGCTCAAGCGTTACTTCCCGCGCCTGCCGATCCTGCTGCTGCTCGACGGGCTCTATGCCAACGGTCCACTGATGCGCCGCTGCGCCGCGTACCACTGGCAGTTCCTGATCGTGCTCCGGGACAACAGCCTGACCACCGTGTGGGAGGAATTCCACGCGCTCTCGGTGTTGACGCCCGACAACCGCCACCAACAGCACTGGGGCGGGCGCGCCCAGCACTTCACCTGGGTCAACGACATCGACTACCGCTTCCGCGAGGACGGCACCCACCACCGCCTGCGCCTGCATGTGGTCGTCTGCGAAGAGACCTGGCAAGCGGTCGATGAGCGCGGCGTGCTCTTCGACAAGCAGGCCCGCCATGCCTGGCTGTCCAGCCGCCCGCTCTCGGCGGCCAATGTGCACCAGCGCTGCAACCTCGCCGCGCGCCACCGCTGGGGCATCGAGGCAGGCTTCCTGGTGGAGAAGCACCAGGGCTACCACTACGAGCATGCCTTCGCGCTCGACTTCAACGCCCTGAGCGGCTACCACCTGCTCATGCGCATGGCGCATCTGTTCAATACCCTAGCGCGGTTCGCCGAGCACATGCAGCGCTTCTACCGCACCCTCGGCGTGCGCCCGACGCTCGACTTCATCCGCCAAAGCTGCGCCGGCCCTTGGCTCGACCCGACGCGCATCCGCGCGCTGCTCGCCACGCCGCCGCGCCTGCGCCTGCAGCTCGAATAGCCGTCTTATCCGTCAGCCCGGGCGGCCTGCGCGATGCGCTCCGCGGCGCAGGACCGCCATCGCCGTGGAGCTGCTGCCACACCGAAAACGACAGCCAAAACCGCATCAGCGGCCACGGACAGCCACCCCGCGACGCCGCTCAACGGCTCGGCGACATCCAACATCGCCGCGTCGGCGCCGCCGGCTGCGCTGGTGGTCGATCATGCTTCAGGGCTGGTGTCGACGGGGAGATTGGTCAGCAGCAGCCAATCGAGGGGGTCTTCACCGGCGGGCGGGTTGGGCTCGGTGGCCAGCAGGGCGGTGACGATCACCTCGGCCAAGGTGCGATCGGGCCGGGCGGGCGGCTTCAGGGTCACGCGCACGGCCTTGAGCTGTTGGTGGACCGTGCGTGCCGGTCGGCCCTTAGCGGCGGGGCGCTCGAAGCGGATCTCGGTGAGCACGGGCGCCGCGTCGAGGGCTTGACGCAGGGTGCGCCCATC
>CBFCYW010000214.1:0-1738 GCA_965602395.1 uncultured Chromatiales bacterium | reverse complement strand
TCTGAGCCATCGCGTCCTTGGCCGCCGCCGATTCCTCCCGCTCGTAAGCCTCGGCGAGGGCACGGATATAGTCCGGGGGATGGTAAAAGGAGATGTACTGCAGGGCATCGGCGATGCTCTGGATCAGGTGTTCTTGATGGATCGTTGTCATGGTGCTGCGTCACGCTCGGCCGGTATCGCTGGGCGTCAGTATAGCGAAGGGCCTGCGCCGAGGCCCGCCGGGCATGCCGCCGACGGGTGTGACCGAAACTGATGCGCTGCATTAAGATAGTGCTACAAACCTTCGTAGCAACATAGGAACACGCGCCATGAACACGCCCGATCACGCCGATGCCAAGCTGCTTGAGGTGCTCAACCGCCATCCGACGCTCAAGCACCGCGTCGGGGCGCTGGCCGACATCATGGCCGACAGCGACGGCGACTTGGCGCGTGCCGACGACGCCGAGCGGCGAGTGATCGAGGAGGTACGGCGGCTCGGCGGCGAGGTCCTGCACGGTTGGGCCGAGGGGCGCATCGCGCGCACCGGCGAGCAGGCGGCGGCGGCACCGGAGACGCGGCGGGCGGGTAAAAAAAACTCCACTGGCACACCACCTTCGGGACGATCGCGGTAGAAGAGCCGCTGTTTCGCGCGGGCACGCGGGTGCAGCGTCCGTTCGCCGCCAGTGCCGCGGTCAGCAACCGCTGCTGTTCGCAACCGCTGCAGCGGGCGGTGACGGATTTCGGCGCCGACGTATCCTTCGCGCAGGCCGCCGAGAAACTGCGCGAGCATTATGGCGTGGCGCTGGCGCCGGAGACGATCCGCGGCATCGTCGAGGGGCATGCCCAAGCCCTGTTGGCGCAACAGCAGGCGCAACAGCCGGCGTGGCCCGAGGTGCCCGGCGTGGCCCGGCTGGTGGCGGAAGTGGACGGTGGCATGGTGCCGATCGTCGTCACCGATACCGCGCAGGCCGATCGACGTGCGGGCAAGTCCTTGGAGTGGCGTGAGGCGAAGCTCGTGCTGGTGCATGCGCTCGGCAGCACGGAACTGCACTACGGGGGCACGCTGCTGGGCGGTGTCGAGGGGGCCGGACGCGCGCTGTTCGACAGTGCCTGTCGGGCCGGCTTCGGGCGCGACACGCTGGTGCATGCGCTCGGCGACGGGGCGCTGTGGATCGGCGCGCAAGTCGATCAGTGCTTCGGGGCACAGGCAACGTATCTGGTGGATTTCTATCACGTCAGTGATTACCTCGGTGCCGCGGCCAAGCACTGTGCGCCGGAGCCATCGGCGTGGCTGCACACCCAGCAGCAGCACCTGAAGGCGAACCGGCTCGATACCGTGCTCGCGGCGCTGGCACCCTATGCCGAGCCCGATGAGACCCCTGAGGCGCCGGTCAACGCCTGCCGGCGCTACCTCGACAATCGCCGCCACCAGCTCGACTACCAAGGCGCCCTGGCGTGCGGTCTGCCCATCGGCTCGGGCGAAATCGAGAGTGCGCACCGCTACGTCGTGCAGCAGCGCCTCAAGCGCCCGGGCGCTTGGTGGACGCCGCAGAACGCTGAACGCATGCTGGCCCTGCGGCTGAACCGCGCCAACCGGCAGTGGGAGCAGTATTGGGATCAGGCCACCGAGCAGGTCGCGTGACAGGATCGGACTGCGCATCAGTTTCGGTCGCACCCATCTTCTTCAGCTGGTGCAACCTGCGCTGTGTCTTCTGGCAGAATTGAGAGATCAGCCACAAGGGCGTTGGCGAGGCGGTGA
>CBFCYW010000213.1:0-1748 GCA_965602395.1 uncultured Chromatiales bacterium | reverse complement strand
CGGCGACCCTGAGAGCGCCAGCCATGTGCGTCGGCGCCTGTGGATCGGCGGCGGAATCATCGTGCTGTTCCTGGCACTCGCCGCGGCCTGGCGTTGGACCCCCCTCGGCGCTTGGCTCGATCCCAGCACCATGGCCGTCGCGGTCCAGGGCCTCAACGAGGCGCCCTGGGGTCCGCCGGTAGCTTTGATCGGCTTCGTGCTCGCCAGCCTGGTTGCGGTCCCGGTGACCTTGCTGATCCTGGTCACGGCGCTGGTGTTCGGCCCGCTGACCGGTGCGCTGGTGGCACTGCTCGGCTCGACGCTGTCGGCGGTGGCCGGCTACGGCATTGGCCGTGCGACCGGCCGCCGGGCGGTCGAGACGCTCGCCGGAGGCAGTCTGGATCGGGTCAGTCGCCGGCTCGCCAGCCGCGGGATGCTGACCGTCATCACGGTGCGCATCGTGCCGGTCGCGCCGTTCGCGGTGATCAACCTGATCGCCGGTGCCTCCCATGTTCGACTCCGCGACTTCATCATCGGCACCATACTGGGCATGACACCCGGGGTGATCGCGATGGCGGTGTTTGCCGAGGGGCTGCTGTCGCTGATCGGCCGCGCCGATTTCCGCGCCATCGCGCTGGTCATCGTCGGTCTGGTCGCGCTGGTGGGTCTGGCCTGGCTCGGCCGTCGCCTGCTGTTGCGGGGCGATACTTGAGGCCTCCGCCTGCGCATGAATCGATTGGCCAGAGGCGATAGGCGGCGTCAGTGCCGGGCATTGGCACGCCGGAGCGGATCGGCTCCACGCGCCGCAGCGTGCAAAGCACCATGATGGTCACCGTTGCGACCTACAACATCCACCGCTGCATCGGCCGCGGCCGACGGGTGGACCCATGGCGCACGCTGGACGTCATCGAGGCCCTCGATGCCGATGTCATCGCGCTGCAGGAGGTGGAGCCCCCCGCCGTGCCGTCGCCGGCTACCATCACGTTGCTGCGCCGCCTGGCGGGCCTCGGCTACGAGCCCGTGCTCGGCCCGACCATCCGCAGCCACCGACATAGCTACGGCAATGTCTTGTTGAGCCGGCTGCCGGTGCGCCGGCGCACGCGCATCGATCTCAGCCACACCGGCCGTGAGCCGCGCGGGCTGATCGATGTGCGCCTCAAGCTGAAGGACCGGTTGCAGCCGGGGGCATCGCCGGCGATCGGACCGATGCTGGAGCGCATCATGGGCCGCCTGTGGGGCGGGCTGCATACCGAGGAGCGACCGCAGCGTTGGTGGCCGACGCCCTTGGCCCGCGGACCGGAGCTGCGCTGCCTCGCGACCCATCTCGGGCTCGGCATGGAGGAGCGCCGGCGACAGATTGCGCAGATCGCCGAGCGGCTGGACCTGGCCGGCACCGAGGCGGCCGCTCGCCTGGGACACGGGACCGATGGGGCCGGCCAGTCACCGCTGGTCCTGCTCGGCGACTTCAACGAATGGCGCGCTCGACATCAGCGGCTGGCGCCGTTGCAGGCCCGGCTGGAGGCGACACCGGCGCTGCCGACTTGGCCTGCCCGCTGGCCGCTGCTGGCACTAGATCGCATCTGGACCCGCGGCGGGCTGCGGCTGGCCGAGCTGGAGGTCATCCGCACGCCGTTGGCGCGCCGCGCCTCGGACCACCTACCGCTGCGCGCGCGGCTGTGGCTGCCGGAGCAGTGATCCTGGTGCGTCGGTTCAGCGGTTCCGAGACCCGATCTTCTCGTTGTCGTCCGAGAGATCCTTGAGGGGCCAAC
>CBFCYW010000212.1:0-1769 GCA_965602395.1 uncultured Chromatiales bacterium | reverse complement strand
GTTGTGGGCGAGGCGCAGCGTGTTCAGGTTGCCCTGCCAGCGCGCCTCCTTGAGGCCGCCCTGTGCGGCCAGCGCGACGGCGAACTCGGTCGCATCGACCTGCAGATCGAGCTGATGCGCCGCCGGTTCTCCGGCGAGGGTCAGACGCAAGGCGCTGACCGCCTGCCCACCGAGGATGGCATCGTTCAACCGGACGTTGGCGCTACCGCCCTGCTGCTGCCAGTCGGCGCGCAGCTCGAGTGTTGCCACGCGTTGTTCCTCGAACTGCAGGGCCTCGCCGGTCAGTTCGGCCGTCACCGTCGGCCGTTCGCGGGTGCCGCTCACCGTTGCCGTCCCGTGGAGCTGACCGGACAGGCCCGGGTACAGCACAGCGAGATCCGGCGCGCTGACGCCGATGCGCAGGTCGAGCTTCTGCTCGACCACGCCATCGATCAGGGCCCGGTTTTGCCCCGAGGCGATCGCCAGTTCGCGCGCCAGCAAACGTTCACCCTGCAGCTGTAGATCGCCGCTGACGCGCAGCGGCTGGCCGCGCAGTTCGCCGGCCACGTCACGGATGCGTGCGTCGAGGTTCAGCACCCCGACAGACGACAGCCCGCCTCGAATGCTGAGCCTGCCGCCGATGTGACCGGGGAAATCCGCCTGCAGCAGACCGGGGTCGATCGCATCGAGCGCGATGTCGGCGTTCCAGCCGAGTGCCGGCGCCCAGGCCACATCGCCACTCGCCTCGACAAGACCGCCCAGCGTCTCGATCCGCAGCGGCGTAAACCGCAGACCATCGAGATCGCCGGCGGCGCGCAGCGCCAACCCGCTCTGCGGGACGCCGTCGCCGTGCAGCGCCGTATCCAGCGTCAGTTCGTAGGCCTCCACGGTACCGGCAAGCGTCAGCTGCCCGGCGTCCAGCTGCACTTGCGGCCCGCCGCGCAGCGGCCAGGCCAGCGCGTCCCAATCGCCGCGCAGATCAAACCCCGGTGACACCTGGTCGAGCCGCAGGTCGCCCTGTAGCCGGAGCGGCCGCGGCTCCGTGGCCTCGATGTCGAATGATGGCCTCAAGGCGTCGCCGCTCAGCTGTGCAACCGCCCCGACCACACCGACGTCGGGGCCGGTCAGGCCTTCGTCGACGCGCAGCGAAAGACGGCCGTCGAGCGAGTGCGGGGCGCGGCCAGTCATCGCCACTTGGCCCTGCAGATCGACACCCTGACCGCGAAAGACGATATCGGACAGGGCGAGCCCGCTGTCGTCCAGGCGCGCCGTGAGCGCAAGCTGTTCGATCGCGATGTCCGGCGCAATGGTCAGGCGTGACAACGCCAGCCGGTCGATTTGCACTTCAATGGGTAACACGATGTCGGGGATCTCCGGCACCGTAGGTTCGGCAGACGGGTCGCTTGGCGGCGGCACCAGTTGAACGTCATCCACCCGTAGCGCCTGGATGTGCGCGCGGCGGTCGAGCAGCGCAAGCGGATTCCATCGCAACTCGAGGCGACCGATCTCGACCTCCATGCCTGCCTGACGCACGCTCAGGCCATGCACGGTGAGATGGTCGATAAAGCGGCCCTCGCTGCGCTGCAGGGCTATTTGTAGATCACCCTGCCCGGCCTGGTGCGCCGCCTGGCGCAGCAGCCAGCCGCTGCCGGACTCGGTCGCAAGCAGACCGAAAATGACCGCGACCAGAGGCAGCGCCAGCAGTCCCAGCAGCAGCGCGGTGCGCAGCAGAAGCCGTGCGAGACGCTTCACAGATCGGCGCCCAGGCCGAAGTGCAGCCGCCAGTCATC
>CBFCYW010000211.1:0-1777 GCA_965602395.1 uncultured Chromatiales bacterium | reverse complement strand
CGGCCAGGCCTACGAAGAGAAACAGGCCGGGGGCACCTCCGCGGTCGCCTTCGCCTTCGGCATCATCATGGTGTTCCTGATCCTGGCGGCGCAGTACGAAAAATGGACCCTGCCGCTGGGCGTCCTGCTCGCCGTGCCGTTCGCCATCTTCGGCGCGCTGCTGCTGACCTGGGGCCGCGGACTGGAGAACGACGTGTACTTCCAGGTTGGCCTGGTGACGCTGATCGGGCTGGCAGCGAAGAACGCCATCCTGATCACCGAGTTCGCCGTCGATAACGTGCGTGCCGGCATGTCGCCGGAAGACGCTGCGGTCGAGGCCGCGCGGCTGCGGCTCCGCCCGATCGTCATGACTTCGCTGGCCTTTATCCTGGGCTGCGTGCCGATGGCCATCGCCACCGGCCCGGGCGCCAACAGCCTGCATGCCATCGGCACCGGCGTGATCGGCGGCATGCTGGCCTCGACCCTGATCGCCTCCTTCTTCGTGCCGCTGTTCTTCGTGCTGCTGGAGCGCGGCAAGCGGGGCGCGCCTGCCACTGAACGGGCGGCACCCGGCGGGGAGCCATCCTGATGGCTGCGACTCACCGCGCCCTCGCCGTGGCTTGCGCAGCTGCCCTGCTGGCCGCCTGCGCGGTCGGCCCGGATTACGAGCGGCCCGAGCTTCCGCTGCCGGAAGCCTGGCGTGTGATGCCGGCCGAGGCCGTCGCGGTTGCCAACCCCGAATGGTGGACCCAGCTGGGCGACCCGGTGCTCGACCAGCTCATCGCCACCGCGCTGGCCCAGAACCTCGATGTGCGTCAGGCCGCCGCCCGCGTGGCGCGCTTCAGCGCCGGACTCCAGGCGGCACGGGCGGGCCTGATGCCCCAGCTCGGCTATGGCATCGGCGCTGAGCGGAGCCGCGGCAGCGAGCTGCTGCTGCCGGCCGGCGCCGACCCTTACAGCACCCAGTACCAGGCGGCACTGAGCGCCAGCTGGCAGCTGGACCTGTTCGGGCGCGTTCGGCGCGAGTCGGAAGCTGCGCAGGCCCGCGTCTATGCCAGCCAGCAGGCGCAGCAGGGTGTGATCCTGTCGCTCACGGCGAGCGTCGCATCAGCCTACGTCGGCCTGCGCGCGCTCGACCGCCAGCTCGAGATCGCCCGGGCCACCGCAGCGAACTACGAGGGGACGCTGGAGATCTTCCGCCTGCGCCATCGCGAGGGCGTGGTCTCCGGCCTGGAGGTAGCGCAGATCGAGTCGCAGTACCAACAGGCCGCCGCCACCATCCCGCTGCTCGAGGGGCAGGTCGCGACGCAGGAAAACCTGCTCTCGATCCTGCTCGGCGAGGTGCCCGCGGCGATTCCGCGGGGGCGCGCGCTGGCCGAGCTCGCGATCCCCGCGGTGCCTGCAGCGCTGCCGTCGACACTGCTGGCGCGGCGCCCTGACGTCTTGCAGGCCGAGCAGGACCTGGTGGCCGCCAACGCCGATGTCGGCGCGGCGAAGGCCCAATACTTCCCGGAAATCTCTTTGACCGGCACGCTCGGGCAGGTCAGTGCCGCGCTCGGCGATCTTGCCGACAGCGCGGCGCGCAGCTGGAGCGCGGGCGCCTCGATTGCCGGCCCGTTGTTCACCGGCGGGGCGGTGCGCGCCCAGGTGGCAGCTGCCGAGGCGGCGCGCGAGGAGGCGCTGCTGGGTTACGAGGCCACGGTGCTGGTGGCCCTGCAGGAGGTCAACGACGCCCTGGCCGGCGTGGCGGCGACCGCCGGCAACTACGCGGCGCTGGCGCGGCGGGCCGATGCGCTGC
>CBFCYW010000210.1:0-1786 GCA_965602395.1 uncultured Chromatiales bacterium | reverse complement strand
GAGCAGCGGGCGCGTCGGCAGCAAGCTCCACAGCGGCGTCTGCGCGTTGTCATCGTCATCGACCCGGCGTTGTGTGGCACGGTTGGCGCGCACCAGCAGGTCCGGGCCAGCGGGGTCTTGCGTCGCCTCCTGAAACACCTCGTAGATGTCCGCCTCGCGGTCGGCGACGCTGACCAAGCGCGTGTCGGGGCACAGGCGCTGGAACGCGGCGGTGCGCCGGAAGCTGTCCAGCCAACGCTGGCTCTCCTTGTCGGTGATCGGGCGCTGCTTGCGCTGTGCGGCTTGGTCGGTCTGCTGCGTATCGCGCGCCCAGACGTGGATGTCGACCAAGCCCAGCGGCACGCCCGCGGGCGTCAGCGCCAGCGTGTCGTGCAGCTTCAGCCCTTGGGCACCGTCGGCACGGGTGTTGATCGGCCCCAGGTCGCGGGTGGCCGGATGGGCGTCGTAATTCAGGCTGGTGGTGTCCTGCGCCGTCAGCACCACCGGCTGCTCGGCGATGCGTGCCGCGGTGGCCTCGTAGTGGGGATGGAGCAGGGTGTGTAGGTCCACTTGCGGATTATTGAAGAAGCGATAGGCGGCCTTGGTTTCGCTGGCATTGCCCTGCAGCGCGACCGGGATCGGCGCGGTGGGCTGTGCGGCAAACGCCGCCGCCAGGCCGAGCAGACGCGGGCGCAGGCGCGCGTCGGGGAAATCCACCCGGCCGAATTCCTGTTCGGCCCAGCCGAGATCGCCGCCGGCGTCCGCGCTCGGATCGAGTGCTATTGGTGGCGGCAAGCGCAGCACCGGCGCCGGACGTTGGCACAGCACGCGGCGCCAATCGGGCTGCAACGGCAACACGTAGATGGCCTTCACGCCCAGCGCAGCCTGGTTGTCGCGATCTTGGCGTCCGCGCCCGCTGGTCTCCCCCAGGCGCTGCCAGTTGGCCGCCTTATAGACCGTGCCGACAAAGCGGCGCTCGTCGACAAAGGTCTCCAACAACACCGGCGCTTCACCATAGCGTTGCGGCCAGTCGACCTGCAACCGCCGTGCGGCCAGCGCCAGCACGTGCGAGCCGAGGTTCGCCACCTCGATGCTCGGCAACAGCAGAAAGCGGCTGTTGGCGACCACCCGCGACAGCTGGGCGCGGCGCGCATGCGGGCACCAGCCGATCCACTCGTCGCGTGCCGCCAACTGCCAGGCCGCGGCGCTGAAGCCCAGCGCACCCAGCCAGCCGACCACCGGCGAGCGGATCAGATAGCGCTGCTGCGCCCCGCACAATGGGCCGCCGCCCAACGGATGATGACTCTCAAGCATGCGCCGCCACAGTGCGGACAGCTGCGGATCGTCCACCGCCACCAATTCGACTCCACCAAGCGCTTCCAGCGAGCCGCTGAACGCCGGCCCTGCGAACGGCTCCGGCACCACCGCCTCGCGCGCCTGCGGCGCCGCGCAGCGCGCCGCGGGCAACGCGATCAGGCCGCGGCGCTCCAACTCCACCAGCGCCTTGCGGCTGCTGACTTCCTTCGGCTTGCCGGCAGCATCGTGCCAACCCAACCAGCTGCACACCCGGCGCGACAGCGCGCTGCGGCTCAGACCGTCGTCTGCCGCCACGGCGCAGCGAATCCGCTCAAGGACCTCGTTGGTGAATGTCTGACCGCAGAGCCGCATGAGGCGCTACGGTACCGGCAATCAGCGACTGTGTCCAGTGTGTCCAATAGACAGGGCCAGTGGAGGGGAAGCCGTCGGCCTGAACAGTCTCGCCGACCACGTTATTTGGCCTCGCATCATTCGGCCTTACCCAGCTCGG
>CBFCYW010000209.1:0-1840 GCA_965602395.1 uncultured Chromatiales bacterium | reverse complement strand
GCTGCATGGGGTGTTCCGAAAAAAAGTGCCGGTGCCGAGTGTTCGTGCGCGCTGCTGCGGCCTACTGGCACGACACCGGCAGGGCTTTTCGCCGGGTGCGAGCACCCGGGCAGGATGCCGGTCTGGTCAGGATGCGGGGCTGCTGCCCCTGTCGTGAGCTCGGGCACAACGGAAACCGATGTTGTTGTTACGCTTGTCGCGGTGGTTCTGATTGCGGTAGGCAGCGCGGCAGTTGCGCGCGTTGTTGTTCCAGGAGCCACCGCGCAGCACGCGCTTGTCGCCGTTTTGACCGGCACCCGGTGCAATACGCTACACCGCCGTCAGTCGCGGGTCGAGAGGGGCGCGCAGCAGCTGCTGGCGACGCCAGCCCGCGGCGTTGGCGTGCGCGGTGATCGCCAGCGCGCTGGCATAGCCCGCCTGTAGCTTGTGGGTGTCGATCTCCCCGGCGAGAAACGCCAACTCCCAGTGCGCGCGCCGCTCGGCGTAGCGGCGCCGCTTGCGCCGGCTCAGCCGCAATCCGCAGGGCAGAATGCGATAGCCGCAGTAGCTGATGCCGTGGGCGCTGCGGTTGATCTGCACGGTGGATTTGATCGTCAGTCCCAGCTGATCGCGCACGAACTCATCCGCCTGCGCCAGCGTCGCTCTCACCGCCTCGCGGCTGTCGCCCCACCAGACCACGTCGTCCATATAGCGCAGCATGCCGCGCGCGCGGCAGGTCTCCAGCAGCAGCCGGTCCAGCCCGGCGAGATAGGCGTTGGCGAAATGCTGCGAAGTCAGTGCACCGATCGGCAGCCCCCGGCCCGGCGACGCTTGATGGCTGTCGATGATGCGATCGATCAACGCCAGCAGGCCGGGATGTTTGAACTGCCGCCGCAGCAGGGTTTTCAGCCGCGCGTGCTCAATGCTGGCGAAGTAGCCGTCGATGTCGATTTTGCAGTACCACGGATAGCGACGCAGCTGCTGCTGGCAGCGCTGAACGGCGGCCAGCGTACCTTTGCCTTCGCGGCAGGCGTAGGTGTCGAACACCAGCGTGCGATCCAGCCGCGGGCCGACGTGCTGCATCAGCGCGTGGTGCAGCACGCGGTCGCGGAAGGCGGGGGCGTGGATGATGCGCGGCTTCGGATCGCGGATGCGAAAACTGCGCATCGGCAGCGGCTGATAGTCGCCGGCGAGTACATCGCGCCGCAGCGAAGCCAGCTCGGCGTCGAGCCGCGCGTGAAAGCCGATCACCTCGTCGCGCTGCCACTTGCCCAGCGCGGCGCGGTGAAAGGCCGACTGCAAGTTGTGCCAGTCGATGACTGCTTCCGGTGACAGGCCGCTACGCTTCATCGCCGCGGCTCGCCGGCGCGGGCGGCTGCCGCGTTGGCAGGGGTTCAGCCCGAATCACCGCCAGAAAAGTCTCGCCGTGCTTTTCTGCCCGCGCTTCGCCGACACCGTCGATCTGCCGCAGCGCGGTGGCTGATGTACAGCGCTGGCGCGCCATCTCCGCCAGCTGCTGATTGCTGAAAATCGCGTAGACCGGCACGCCCTCGCCGTCGGCGATCTGCTTGCGCACCATGCGCAGCTTGCTGAACAGGGCGAAATCCGCTTCGTTGAGCACTTCGCGGTAATCCACTTTCGGTGGCTTGCCCGGCTTGCCGGGGCGCGCGTCATCACCGAGATAGCTGACGCAAAACGTCCACTGGCTGTTGCCACCGTCGGCGACGAACTCGCGATCCACCTGCGCGATACGATGCCCAGCGAGAAAGGCATTCAGTTCCTCGGTTGCCGCGTTGCCGCCGTGAACGGGAATGGTAAAAATCCGATAGGGCATTATTTTTCCGCCGCCTCGCAGCGAGCC
>CBFCYW010000208.1:0-1844 GCA_965602395.1 uncultured Chromatiales bacterium | reverse complement strand
ACCTGGCCTGCGGCTGCGGGCTCGGGGCTGCGTGCGAAGCGACCGACCGACCGAGGATGGCCACCGAGCCAAGGTCTGTGCTGGGGGCAGCACCAAGGTGGCAAGAGGGTGCTCGCTCCCTCCCTCCCAAGGATGGCCGGGGCGCCACAAGCCAAAGGCGTGCCGGGGCGTGTTGGCGTGGATCGTGTTCACGGCAGGCAGACCGGCGTGGCGCCAATGGTTTCGCTGCGATCTGCGGCGCCGCTCTCGCCAATGTCGGCGATGCCCTCGTGCGGGTTGATCGCCATGACCGCGGGCGGTCGCTTGGCCTTGGGCGGGCCGTTGGGGTAGCGCTCCGGATGGGCGGCGAAGTGGGCGTCGAGCGCGGCCTGGCGGCGGTTGAAGACCGGCTCGATGCGCGCGTGGAAGACGTCCGCCGGGGTGTAGAAGGCGATGCCCTCGTGCGGGCGTTGTTGGTAGTGGTCGATGAACGGCGCCATCCACGTGCGGGCGTCGTCGACGCCGGCGAAGCGGCCCGGATAGCCGGGGCTGTATTTGACGGTCTTGAACATCGACTCGCTGGGCGCGTTGTCGTTACTCACGCGCGGGCGCGAGTAGCTGCGCGCGACGCCGAAGTGGCTGAGCAGGTCACGGAAGGTCTCGGCGATCATCGGTGCGCCGCGATCCTGGTGGACGGTGAGCTGGCCGTCGGCGATGTCATAACGGGCCAACGCTTGGCGGAACAGATGCTTGGCCAGCGCGCCGTTCTCCTTGGCGCTGATCATCCAGGCGATGACGTAGCGGCTGTACAGATCGAGGATCAGGTACAGGTTCAGGTAGCGGCGCGGCTCGAGCGTCGGCAGTTTCGTGATGTCCCAACTCCAGCAGGCATGGGGCCGATCGGCGACGAGGTGCGGCACGGCGTGCTTGCCGGGCGCGCGTTGGGCGCGGCGCTCGCGGGTCTCGCCGTCGGCGTGCAGCACGCGGTAGAAGGTCGACAACGAGGCGATGACCCGCCCGGCGTTGAGCTCCGTCGCGTGGATGACGGGCAGGCTCGCATCGCGGTACGCATCACTGTGGGCCAGGTCGCGGATCTGTTGGCGTTCCGACGCGCTCAGCGCACGCGGCTGCACCGCCGCCGCACGCGGCTGGCCACGGCGCCGACGCGCACGCGGATAGGTGCCGGTGCGCGAGAGGCCGAGTGCCGCGCAGGCGCGGCTGCGCGGCACATGCGCCGGGCGTTCGGCCAGCGCGCTCATGGCGCGGGCTCGCTGTGGACCTGTTCGAACAGGGCCGAGAGTTTTTTTTGGAGCGCGACCAGATCCTCGGCCACCTGCGCGCGCCGCTCCAGGCGGGCGTTCTCATGACGCAGGCGTTCGATCTCCCGATCACGCGGATCGCTCGGTTGGCGCCCGCCGCGCTTGCGCGCCAGGCCCTCGCTGCCCTGCTCGGCGAGCGTCTTGCGCCACTGGCTGAGCTGTGCGGCATACAGGCCGTTGCGCCGTAGCCAGGCGCCTTGCTCGCCATGCGGCAATGCATCGGCCTCCGCGAGCAGGCGTTGCTTCTCGGCCGCGGAAAACCGTCGCCGGGTGCGTCGCTCCAGCTTCGGCTCGGTCAGGACTTCGTTGGACTCGCTCACGCTTGGTGTCTCCTCGGCTGGCCCTGGGATTCTTTATATAAGAATCCGGAATGCGACTGTCGGCCTTGAGGTTGACACGTAGGGATGTCGTAAAACGGAGCCCTGCGCGCAAGCGCTACGAACGCCAGGGCCACCCGTTCTATGCCTCGGCCCGGCTGTGGGACGACGGCGTCATCGACCCGGTCGATACGCGCCAGGTGCTGGCACTGGCACTCTCGGCGTCGAT
>CBFCYW010000207.1:0-1911 GCA_965602395.1 uncultured Chromatiales bacterium | reverse complement strand
CCAGAGCCAGCCGCGCGAATCCCGGCACCTCAAGGTGCTGTGCGCGGCGGGGCTGCTGGATCGCTTCCGCGAGCAGAACTGGGTCTATTACCGCGTTCCGCTCGGCGGGCCTGGCGCGGAACTCGCCCGCACCCTGTTGCGGCTGGTGCCGGCCGGCGATCCCGCGCTGCGGCTCGACCGCGAGCGCCTGGACCGGGTGCTGGCGCGCCGCGCGGAGCAGTTGCGCGGGCGCGCCGTGGACGCGGCGACGCCGACGCCGGCCGGGGTGGACGCCCGGATCATCGACCTGATGGCCGGCGAGCAGCTCGGGGAATTGCTGGACATCGGCACCGGCACGGGGCGCATGCTGCGCCTGCTGGGCGTCGGTGCGGACTCGGCAGTGGGCGTCGACATCTCGCGCGAAATGCTGGTCCTGGCGCGCAGCAACCTGCACGCGGCGGGCCTCGACCACCTCTCCGTGCGCCAGGGCAACATGTACCAGCTGCGTTTCGCCGACGCGAGTTTTGACACCGTGACCATCGACCAGGTGCTGTACCAGGCCGAGCAGCCGGACGAGGTGTTGCGCGAAGCCGCGCGGGTGCTGCGTCCCGGCGGTCGGCTGCTGCTGGTCGAGTACCTCACCGGCGCAGGCGCTGCACCCGCCTCGAGCGGGGCTGCGGTCCCGCTGGACCCGGACCGGCTGGCCACCTGGTGCGAGCACGCCGGACTGCGCCAGGAAGTCGTCGAGCAGCTCGCCGCGAGCCCGTGGCCGCTGCTCGTAACCATTGTTCGCCGACCGGGCGCCCAGCGCGTCGCGGCGGCCTGAAGACAGGGAGTCCCGGCCTTGAGTTCACCGCAAATCAGGTTTTCTTTCGAGTTCTTTCCGCCGCGCGATGCGGCCATGGAAGAACGGCTCTGGCAGACGGTCGCCAGGCTGGCGCCGCTGCAGCCCTCGTTCGTCTCCGTGACTTACGGCGCTGACGGGTCGACCCGCGAGCGCACGCACGACATCGTGACGCGCATTCACGCCGAGACCGGGCTGGTGAGCGCGCCGCACCTGACCTGTGTCGGCGCCACGCGCGAGGAGGTGCTGGAGATCGCGCAGCGCTACTGGGATGCGGGTATCCGCCAGATCGTCGCCCTGCGCGGTGATCCGCCCAAGGGCAGCACGCATTACACGCCGCACCCCGGCGGCTTCGCCTACGCCGCCGACCTGGTCGCCGGCCTGCGCCGCGTCGGCGATTTCGATATCTCCGTGGCCGCCTATCCGGAGGTGCATCCGGAGGCGGAAAGCGCCCAGGCCGACCTCGACAACCTGAAGCGCAAGGTCGATGCCGGCGCGGCGCGGGCGATCACGCAGTTTTTCTTCGATCCGGCCGCGTTCCTGCGCTTTCGCGATGCTGCGGCGGCTGCCGGCATCAGCGTACCGATCGTGCCCGGCATCCTGCCCATTACGCGCTTCCCACAGATCACCAAGTTCGCCGCCGCTTGCGGCGCGACCATCCCCGGTTGGCTGCGCGACCGCTTTGCCGGGCTCGAGGACGATGTGCAGACGCGCACGCTGATCTCGGCCAGCGTCGCCATTGACATGGTCGAGACCCTGCGCCGTCACGGTGTGCAGGATTTCCACTTCTACACGCTCAACCGTGCCGAACTGGTATACGCGATCTGTCACTGCCTGATGCATGGCCCGGCGCCGCAGGTGGCATATGCCTGAGCAGCGCCCGCAACACCGCCAACCCGACCGTAGCGCCGAGCTGGCCGCGCTCATGCGCCGGCGCGTCCTCCTGCTGGACGGCGCCACCGGCACGCTGATGCAGGAGCGCAAGCTGGTGGAAGCGGACTTTCGCGGCGAGCGTTTTGCCGCGCATCCGGCCGACCTGAAGGGCAACTTCGACCTGTTGTGCGTGGTGCGCCCCGACATCGTCGCCG
>CBFCYW010000206.1:0-1943 GCA_965602395.1 uncultured Chromatiales bacterium | reverse complement strand
GGCGCGGAGAGCCAATGAAAGTCGCACACCACAACGCCACCACGCACGATGTCTGGATCGGCGGCCAGATGGTCCCGGCCGGCGAGACGCGGCACGTGGACCCGGCGCACCTGCCGCGCCGATCCGCAACGGCGCCCGCAGTGGCCCATGAGCCCCCGCCCGGCCCAGAGGAGCGCGCCGCCGGCCTCGCGCAGCTCACTGTGCACGATATCCGCGCCGCGCTGGCCGATCTGGACGCCGAAACCCTGCGCGCGCTCGCCGAAATCGACGCGCGCAAAGGCACCCAGGAGGCTGTCGGTGCCGAGCTGTTGAGCCGCGCATCGCTGGATGACGATGCCGACGACTGAAATGATGGGCCGCGCCATGCTGGTCTCAGACCTGTGCGCCAGCCTCGGCGACGGCGGCAAAAAGCTGGGCGATCTGGACTGGGATCGCATCATCGATACGGCCGCGATGGATCTCGGCAGGTTCCGCCGGCGCATCAAGGCGGCTCGGCTCGATCTGGCCGCCGACGTCACCGACTACCCGGCACCGGCCGATCTGGTGAGATTCCGCTCTCACAGCTGGGGCGATGCCGAGCGCCGCTCGCGGCACCCCTGGGACGACGACTACCCCCGACCATCGCCCCGAGTGACCGTGCTCGAAGGCGAGGGCGGCCGACTGCTGCACATCACCCCGGCCCCCAGCGCCGCGGACATCGGCCGCGCCGGCGCAGTGCTGCACTACCACTACTGCGCCGGGCATAGCGTCGGCGACCAGGCCGCGCAGACCACCGTGCGCCCGGAGGATCGCGGCCTGCTACTGCTGCGCGCCCAGGCGGAGGCCATGCTCGACCGCTCGCTACACCAGAGCGGCAAGCCGGTGCAGCTGCGCGACGGGTTCAGCGGCGCGCCGCGCAACGGCACCCCGGCGGCGCTTTACGGCCAGCTCATGAAGCAGGTCGAAAGCCAGGCGGCGAGGGCGGCCAGCTGATGCAGATCAATTACCGGATCGACAGCAGCGAGGTTGAGGCCGCACTGCGCCAGGCGCCGGCTGCGATGCAGGGCGCGCTGGGCGCCGCTCTGGACCGGTCCGCCATCGAGGTCTCGCGCCTCGCTCGCCGCCTGGCGCCGAAAGCCACCAGCCTGCTGACCAACAGCATAACCTGGCGGCGCACTGGGCCACTGGAGCGAGAGGTCACCGCCGGCGCGCAATATGCGGCCGCGGTTGAGCGTGGAAGTAGCCCCGGCGGCATGCCGCCGGTGCAGAGCATCCGCGACTGGGTGCGCGCCGCCGGCGTGCGCCCGCGCGACGCGCGCATGGACGAGGACGATCTGGCGTACCTGATCGCGCGCAGCATCCGATTTCGCGGCACCCGCGCCCAGCCGTTCATGGAGCCGGCGCGGCGCCAGTCAGAGCGGCGCGTGCAGCGGCTGCTCGCCGCCGGCGTCGCCACCGGCCTGCGCCGGGCGGGGCTGTAGTGGATATCGACGCGCGGTTGCAGACGGTGGCGGAGGAGCTGTCCGCAGGCATGCCCGGCCGCGTGGTCACCCGCAGCTTCCGCGACCCGAGCGAATTCGACGACGCAGACCTGCTCCGCGGCGTGGTGATGATCGTCGCCACCGGCGCCGGAGATTTTAGCGAGGTGCTGCAGCGCGCCCTGGGCGAGGCCGACATCACCTTCGCGGTGGTCGGCTACGTGCTCACCGACGAGTGCAATCGCGAGGCGCAGGGGCTGGCGGTAGAGCGCGCCGAGCTGGCCCTGTTCGCAGAGATACAAGCGGCGGTGCGCGACAGCACCGTCTGCGCGCTGGACATCAGCGCGCTCAACCAATCCCGCCAGCTGGAGTCGCCGCACGGCTGGATCGTGGTCAATATGACATGGCGAGAGGTCTAGCCGATGGCGATCCAACACGGCCGCAACACTGCGCTGCTGATGCAGTTCGAGGAAACATTCCGCGTCG
>CBFCYW010000205.1:0-1958 GCA_965602395.1 uncultured Chromatiales bacterium | reverse complement strand
TCTGTTCACTGCCCGGAGCGCAGTGAAACGCAGCGCAGGGGCGAGGCGCGTAGCGCCTCGCTCGAAATTTTTTTCACCCCCTCGGTTTCACCGGCGTAGACTCATCCAGCCGGTCTTTGCCGGCACGGGTGCCCCGAGACGAGCCCGGGTGCTGCGCGGCGGCTCTTGGATCAACAATCCAGACAATGCCCGCTCCGCCAACCGCAACAGGAACAATCCCGACAACCGCAACAGGAACATCGGGTTTCGTGTTTGGTGTTCGTCCCACACCCCGCGGGCTTTCGGCTACCGGCCTGCGCCGCCGACCACGGTTTGCGGCGTGCGGTGAGAGCAGCGGGATGGCGCGGGTGCGCCCGGCCCGCGCAGTGTATCGCTGCCGGGCGAAGAGCCAGCGCGGCGCTCCCTGGGTTCACGACTCCGGAGCGCCGCTTTTGTTTTGCGTCTGCCGAATCCAGCCGCCGAGCAAGCGGCCAACCTCGGCGACCATCGCGCTGACATGCTGGTACTGGCCGTCGCTCAGCCAGTGCCAGTGATGCGCCAGCCGCAGGTAGAGTCGCAGGCGATTGAGTGCCGCATCCACCTGTCGCAACGAGTCGCGCCGCGCTGCACCACGTCTGGCCTGTGCGTCGAACAGGCCGTCCTGCACATCCAGCGCCGCATCCATCAGCCGCCGTGTCACCGTGTGGCGAAAGGCGCGCGGAAAGCGCTCGCCGCGTGGCAGCAGCCAGTCCAGCAGGTCGAATACCCGCGCCAGTATCAGCATGTCTTCACCCATCGATCGCCCTCCCGTCAGCTTTGATCGCGTCAGCGCATGGGACAACCTGCTACTGGCCTGGCGCAAGGCGGCGAAGGGAAAACGCAGCTTGGGCAATGTGGCCGCATTCGAGCACCGGCTGGCGGATCATCTGCTCGCGCTGCAAGCCGAGCTGCGCAGCGATAACTACCACCCCGGTGGCTATCACCACTTCCGCATTCACGAGCCGAAGCAGCGGCGAATCAGCGCCGCGCCGTTTCGGGATCGGGTTGTGCACCACGCCCTGTGCAATGTGATCGAACCGGAATTCGAGCGAAGATTTATCCCGGACAGCTACGCCAATCGAGCCGGGCGCGGCACGCATCGCGCCGTCGACCGGCTGCAACAATTTGCTTGCCGCTATTGCTATGCGCTGCGACTGGATATCCGCCAGCACTTCGCCAGCATCGACCACCGGATTCTGCTGGCGCAGCTCGGTAGAGTGATCGACGACGCACGCGTGCTGAACCTCTGCGCGCGTATCCTGCACAGCGGTGACGGCGTGTTGGCAGGGCAATACCAGATGCACTGGTTCACCGGCGACGATCTGCTCGCCGCCATCCGCCCGCGCGGCCTGCCCATCGGCAATCTCACCTCGCAGTTCTGGTCAAATGTCTACCTGCACCCTCTGGATTTGTTCGTGAAGCGCGAGCTGGGCTGCCGGGGGTATCTGCGCTACGTGGACGACTTCGCCCTGTTCAGCGACAGCAAGGCCGAGCTGTGGGTCTGGAAGCAGGCGCTAATGGAACGGCTGGCGATGTTGCGGCTGACGGTGCACGCTGGATCAGCACAGCTGGTGCCGGTGACGCAGGGCATACCGTGGCTGGGATTTGTGGTGACCCCGGATCGACGCCGGATCAAGGGCCGCAAGCTGCGGCACACGACACGACGGCTGCACCGGCTGTTCGACGATTGGCAGGCGGGCAAAATCACCTTCGCTGAATTCGACGCCAGCGTGCAGGGCTGGATCAACCATGTGCGCTACGCGGATAGCTGGCGGCTGCGGGAAAAGGTGCTGGGTGATTTCGTCTGGGGGCCGGATCGCTGGCCCGAATAAAGCCCCCAGAAAAAATTTCGAGCGAGGCGCTACGCGCCTCGCCCCTGCGCTATCGCTCCGGGCAGTGAACAGAAGATTCAGAGATACAGTGGCCAGAGATTCAGTGAT
>CBFCYW010000204.1:0-1973 GCA_965602395.1 uncultured Chromatiales bacterium | reverse complement strand
CGCCAGACCGCGCTGAACCGGGGCAGTGGCGATAGCAGCGACTCACCGCTCTCCGCCATCGGCCTCGACGACCGCGGTCGGCACGGCCTGTTCAGCAGCCCGCTGCTGCAAGCCGCGCTGCGCACGTTGCACAGCCCGCGCAGCGAGCCGACCCGGCGCATCCACCCCGGCGCCACGGTCGAAGCCACCGCGCGCCACGCCGGCCTGCTGCAAGTGGTCTATCGCCAGCATCGCCACGTGCCGGAGTGCGTGGTGCTCTGCGATTTTCGCCACAGCGCCGACCACATGAGCGGGCTGGCGGAAAGCGTCGTCGAGCAGTTGCGCACCGCCGGCCTGGTCGCGCACAGCTACCACTACCGGCACAGCCCGCTGTGGCTGCAGGCCGGTGACGATGCCGCCGCGCGCTGGGTGGCGCTGGGCGAAGTCGCCGCCAGCCACCCGGGCGCGCGGCTGCTGGTGATCGGCGAACCCACCGCGCTGGTCGATGCGCACCGCGGCCAGCTGCACCGCTGGGCGGATGTGCTCGCCATGTGGCCGGAGCGCGGCCTGCTGGCCACCCGCCTGCCGCCAGCGGCCTGGCGCAGCGAGCTGCAGGACCGGGGCTTCGCCGTCGCCGACCTCTCCAGCCACGGCCTGCAACACATGGCCGCGTGGCTGGCGCAGGTGCCGGTCGACGAACCGCTGGCGAGCACCACCCGGCGGCTGCCACCCGCGTTGCGCGATGCCGACTACTGGCTCAGCCTGATCCAGCCGGACGCGCAGGACCTGCAAACCCTCGACGAGGCGCTGGCCGGCTACCTCGGCGATGACGACCGCCGGCTGCTCAGCGCCCTGGCGATGTACCCGGAACTGCACTGGGGGCTGAGCCGCCTGCTCGACGGGCTGATGTTCCCGCAGCACGACAGCCTGCACCGCGAAGCCCGCCTGCTGCGCCTCGCCCGCTTGCCCTGGTGCCGCGAAGGCCACCTGCCGGACTGGCTACGCGAGCGCCTGCTCGACGCGCTGCCGGATCGCGATCATCGGCAGATCTCCGAGCACTATCGCACGCTGTTCAACGAGGCTACGGTGGAGCAGAGCGCCGGCGGTGGCCTGCGCCGCATCCGCCTGCCATTCGCCCGCCAGCCGAGCAAAAAGGAACAGCGCCAGCGCAAAAGCTGGCTGCGAGCCCAGCGCGACGTCGCCGATGCGCACAGCCCGCTGCGCGACCCGATCTTCGCCGAAGTCATCTTTGGCAAAAGCCGCCTGCTGGATTTTCTGCTGCCCAACAAAAGGTTGGCGCGCAACATCGCCACGCGCAGCCGTGGCTGGTGGGCGCTGGTTGCAATCGCATCGTTGCTTGCAGCGACTGGCGGCATCGCACTCGACCGGCTTTGGGATCACTGGGGGCACGAGCGTGCCGGCGAATGGATGCTCGAACGCCAGCTGAGCCCCTTTGCAAATTACCGTGTCACGCTGCTCTCCAGCGCGGACACTGAACAACTGACGCAAGCACTGGAAGACACCCTGCGCCAGCACGGTTTTACGCAGATCACCCGCGGCGAATTGCCGGACGCGGAAACAACCACCAGCGCAAACACACTACCGCCGGCCAACCTGGTGCAAGCGAGCGACGAGTCGGATGAAGCAGCCGCTTACATCGCCCAGCTACTGACCCGCCTGACTTGGGGGCAATCGGCTGTCACCGCGCAACAGCCGACACAGACCCTGCCTGCCGGGGCCGCTGCGCTGGCGGCAGTGCCGCCCGCAGATGAGCTGCGCATCTGGCTGCGCAGCCCCGGTCGCGTCTTCGTCGATGCCTTTGTGCGCGAATTGAGCGAGGCAGAGCGCACCAGTTTTGCACGGCCGGAGCAGGCTGCTGCACCAGTCGAAAAAGCCCCCGAGCCGGCGGTAGAGCAGCAATCCACCGCGCCCGAAGCCCCCGCAGTGGATGCCCAGGCCACAGCGCAGGCCACAGCGCTGGCCGACTTCGACCG
>CBFCYW010000203.1:0-1981 GCA_965602395.1 uncultured Chromatiales bacterium | reverse complement strand
TTTGCGCTCGGCAGATTGGCCGCGAGACGCCGGACTGATCCGGATCACAACCCCATATATGGTCCGCCCCGCGTTGCAAGAGTGAATACGCCGATCGGCAGAAGGAGGAGTTGCGGCCATATATCCGGCATCGTAGTGAGGTGCCGTCGCCGGCCCTCGTGCCCTGATGGAATCCGCGAGCATTCCCGGCCTTATCACCCGTGTCAGTCTCGGCGAAGCCGGCTGGTGGGAGCGCCAGGGTTTCGGGAATGCAGGACTTGCCTGTCATGCCATCACTGCGATGTTCACTCTCGGCAACTCGTGGTGGTGGGTACCTCGTGTAGTGATCGGTCGTGTTTGGCGCTCAGCGCTCGCTCAGGCGGCGCTGGCACTGATCGCGGCGGCCTGTGGATTGTACGGCTGGCCGGTGCTGAGCACCGCGTAGGCGATGCGCGCCATCTTGTTGGCCAGGGCGACAGCGGCGACGTTGCCGTGCCGGCGCGCCTTCAACGCGCGGGCCCAGCGACTGACCTCGTCGTCTTTTTTCTCGACGTGGCGCAGCACCGCCCGCGCGCCATGGATGAGCAGGTTGCGCAGATACGCATCCCCGCGCTTGCTGATGCCAAGCAACTGCGGTTTGCCGCCGGTGGAGTGCTGGCGCGGCACCAGCCCCAGCCAGGCGGCCAGGCCGCGGCCATGCTTGAACAACCGCGGGTCCTCGCCGACGGCGGCCAGCAGTGCCGTGGCGCCCAGCGGGCCGACGCCCGGAATCGTCATCAGCGTGCGCGCCTGCGCGTGGTCCTGCGCGAGCTGTCCGATGCGCCGGTCGTAGTGCGACACGCGCTCGTCGAGGTGGCGCAGTTGCTCGGCCAGCCCATGCAGCTCGGCACGAAACAGCTCGCTGAGCCCGTTGTCAGCGTCCTCGAGGATCTCCGCCAGTCGCCCCCGCACCGCGGCACGCCCCTTGGCGATCTCGATGCCGTACTCCAACAGCAGGCCGCGGATCTGATTGACCTGGGCGTTGCGCTGATCGACCGCCAGCGAACGCATCCGGTGGAGCGCCTGGATGTCCTGCTGCTCGACACGCTTGACCGCTACGAAGCGCATCTTCGGGCGTTGCACCGCCTCGCAGATCGCCTCGGCATCGGCCGCGTCGTTCTTGTTGGACTTCACGTACGGCTTGACGAATTGCGGCGCGATCAGGCGCACCTCGTGGCCGTGCGTGCGAAACCGCCGCGCCCAGTAGTGCGCGCTGCCGCACGCCTCCATCGCGATCGTGCACGCCGGCAACTGGGCCACCAAGGCGCCAAGCTGCTTGCGCGTGAGCTTGCGGCTGAGCACCTGGCGGCCCGCCGCATCGGCGCCGTAGAGATGAAAGCTGCGCTTGGCCAGGTCGATGCCCACATACGTGATCGGCTCTTTGCTACGCTCTGTCATTGGTCTGCTCCGCTAGCTTGGGTTGACGGTGGCTTGCTTACCCTCCGTCAGTGTGCCCGCTTCGGGCGGGTTGGAGAAGCGGGGCGGACCATCCCATTACCTCCAACGCCATGAATGGACCAAGCACGGCAGCTGCTACGGTGCCGATGCGGAAACCTATATCGACGACTCCCTGGACCTGCTGGAGCAGGTCAACGCGAGCCCCCTCATGGCGCTGTTCACGGATAATATCGGCCGACACCTGCGCTCCAGCGAGATCCGCACCAGCGCCTCGCGCGCCTTCGGCCGCGGCGCCGGCGAACGAATAGGTATCGTCTGTGACGACGGCCTGATCACCGAGCTTCGGATCAGCCTGAAGGGGATCCCGGGTGACGCCGATGACATCGGCATGATGCTGAGGTCCGCGCCGCCGAAGAGTGTCGGCTGCCGCGGTGGCCGGATCGATGCGGTCGGCACAGGCCGCCACTGACAACGAGGTCCGAGCAGCTCCTTGGCGTCTTCATCCAAATCGCTATCGAAATCGCTATCGAAATCGGAATCGGGATCGGGATCGGGATCGTGCCTT
>CBFCYW010000202.1:0-2015 GCA_965602395.1 uncultured Chromatiales bacterium | reverse complement strand
TCCAGCGTCGCGTCGTCGTAGCCCAGCGGAAAGTCGCCGCCCAGGTGCACCATCCACACCGGGGCGTCGGGGATCGGTACCTCCACGTCGCCCGCGCCCAGCTCGTAGCCGCTCCCGTCGGTCAGGACGAAGATCACGTCGTAGTCCTCGCCCTCCTGCAGCGCGTCGAACTGCGCCAGCAACTCCGCCGCGTTCTGCCCGCCAAAGTACACGATCTCGTCCACAGCCAGATCGTCCAGCCCGACCCGCGAGGGACCCTCGCCGCGGTACTGCGACACTGTCAGATAGACGTCGACCGCCGCGTCCCCGTCCGCGGCCTCCGCCAGCCGCCCCAGCGCCGCCTCCACCTCGGCCGCGCGGTCGGCCAGGCTGTGCGAGCGGTCCAGCACCACCGCCAGCCGCAGGTCGCCCGGCGCTTCGGGCAACTCCTCCGATCCCACAGGCCGGGCCACCACGCTCTGGCCGCCGGGGAAATCGACCCGGTGCGCCGCTGGCTCTACCGGCACCGTCGCTTGCACCGTCGCCGGCAGCCACGTCTCTTCGTCCGCCGCCATCGGCTCGCCGTTCATCAGCCGCACCGACGCGTCGTCCCAATACACGTTCCGCCTCTCGGCCATCCGCGGCAGCGCCCACGCGTCGCCCTCACAACAGGCGATCACGCGCCACGTCAGCCACACGTGCACCGGCGGTCCTTCCACCACCGTTGAATGGTCCGTGCCTTCTTCCCAGCGCAGGGTTTGCGGCTCGATCGGGAACACCCGCAGCCGGTACTGGCGCGGCCCGATCTGCTCCACCAGCGCCGGGTCCCGGCTGTAATCCACCTCGTTCCGGTACACCGCCTGGGCCGCCCCGCGTGGGGCCACTCGATACTCAAACCGCGCCTCCCGGTCGGCGCTTTCGCCCAGCCACAGCCCGGTGATCACCGCCGATTCAGGCAGGCTGAAGTAGTACACCACCTCCTGGCGCTCGGCCGTCTGGTTCTGGTACACCTCGTACAGCTCCACCTCGGCCCAGTCGCCGTGCTCGCTGACCGTGACCTCCTGTCGCACCAGGTGCACCTCGCGGTCGTCCACCGCCAGCCACGCCGCCTGCGCCTGGTCGATCGACCACGTCGAGCGCACCGCGTGCACGATCTCCTCACGCTCGCCCTCGATAATCGTCCGGTCGAAGAATGCCTCGTACAGCTTGGCCGCCTTGGCCCGTTCCTTCTGCAGCACCTGGTTGTCCCTGCGATCCCCTTGATCGCCGCCCTCCCGCGTCTTCACCGGCACGTACAGCACCGGCCGCGCGACGATCTCGTACAGCCGCTGGATTCGCTTCGCGCCCTCCGCCGACATCCCCAGCGACCACTTGTACATCGCGCTCACGTGGCGCACCTCGCCCACCGCGCTGACGTAGCGGAAGGGGGCCAGGTACGCGTTCAGCAACCCTGCCCGGATCGCCTTCTGCTGGTTCTGGAGCGCCCGCGCCTCGTCCGGCGTGGCCGGTGGGTTCTCCAGCAGCGCGAACGCCCGGTGCTGCGGCTGCCGGTTGGCCAGCCCGAACGACACCGCGCACAGCGCCAGCACCGCCGCCGCCAGCGCAGCCGCGCGCAGCCGGCCGCGGGTTTCGGCCAGCCTCCGCATTCCGCGCCGCCACGCCCGCGCGTACAGGAGCGGCACGGCCACCGGCATGGCCACGAACAGCGTCGCCGAGTAGATCCCCAGGATCGTGCCCAGCACGGCGAACGGCACCCAGCGCCACTCGATGCCCACCAGTCCGTGCCACCACAGGTTGCGGGCGAGATCGGCCACCACCTCCCACACCTGGACCGCCAGCGGCACAGCGTAGAACGCGATCCACACGCCGGCGTACAGCCCCGTGGCCAGGAGCAGCGTCAGCCCGGCCGCGCGTATATACGCAAATTCAGGCCGGCGCGCGTCGATCTTCCGGTCCAGGATCTGCCACACCAGCGTCGCCACGCCCAGCCCTGCGACCGAAAACAGCACCACGACCGCCGCCGTCGCCTCGCGCAC
>CBFCYW010000201.1:0-2025 GCA_965602395.1 uncultured Chromatiales bacterium | reverse complement strand
TGCGCGTATGACGGCACCAAATGGCGGGTGCGTAGTGGGTTCCGCCACAGGCCGGCCGCCAACCCGATGCGCACGGCGCAACGGCTGGGGTTTCGAGGCGTCGAGCGGCGCAGCGGCGGACAGGTTGCGGCGCGATGCCCAATCCGTGGCGCCGACGACAGGCCGCAGTGGGTGGCGTGCTGGTACGACGGGACCGGCTGGCGGCTGCGCAGGGGGGCAGGGCAATGATCGAGGCAGCACTGATCGCCCTGGGGCTCCCGGCGCCCATCGTGATGGCGCTGTCATGGGTCACATCCAGCACCCTGTTTTTGACCACGATGGCGGCGATGGCCTCATGGTCGGCGGCGAAGTGGCTCGTTTGCCGCCTGGTGCCGCGCACTATTGGCGCACTGCACCGCCGCTGGCAGACGCGCGCATCGAATGTCGCGCGGTGCGCGCGCCGCATGAGCGACCAGAAATTGACACCCAAACAACGCGCTGCGGCCGCCACCATCGTGGCGCGCAGCCAATACGGAGAACAATGATGGATACGCAGACAATCGATCCGCAGATGCTGGAGCAGGCCAGGATTCTTGCGGCACTTCAGGCGCAGGGCGGCAAACGGCCGGCGCCACGACTGGACGACGAGCCGCGCGCCAATTACGGCCGCGCGATATTGGTCGCGCTGATCACAGGCGCTGCCCTGTGGTACGCGATGTTCGCTTGGGGATACTCATCGCTGGAGCTGAGCACGACGCACAACATCGCTGCTGCGATGGCCGGCATGGCCATGATTACGTCGCCGGTATGCCTGCTCGCGGGCGGTACTGCGCTGGCGGTGTACCAGATCAGGGCCGGCACGGCGTGCGTGGTGGCCGGCAGCGTCGCGCTGTGCGCGGTGATGATCACCGTACTCGCTCGGCCCGAGCACTACGCCGAGCACACCGGCGCGCGACTGCTCGCCATGATCGCAGGAGGTGCGTGATGTTCAGTGATAGAGCAATGGATGCGCTGCGGGTCGCGCACTGGGCCGGCATGGTGCTGGTCGCCGCCCTGGGCGTGGCTGCAGTAGTGGACTGGCCCGGAAGTGACGCCGCCGACCTCGGCTGGTGGGCGGCCGCCATTGTGCAGGCCGCTCCCGTGATACTGATCGTCGGCATCTCCGCCATCGGCATGCACATCGCACTGCACATGCCAGCAACGCCTCGGCCCGACGGCACCACCAATCACCACATTATCGCGCGCCCGGTGCTATTTATCGGAGCCGCGGTGCTGATGCTGGTGGAGGCGACCATCGCCGGTGCAGGGCTGTCCGATATCTCGGGCGCCACGCAACAGCACGAGGTGACGGCCGAGGCCGCCGGGCGGCGCGCCAGCCTGCAGGCGCAGATCGCTGTGGTTGATCAAAATATCGCTACTCAGGAGGCCGCGGTGCGCGCATGCCCAGCCAACCACTTTACGCGCTGCATCAACCCCGCGACCGAGAAACTGGAGGCGCACCGCGACCGGAAGTTGCTATTGCTCGAACAGCTCGGCGTGATACGGGATGACCTCGGCGCAGAGGTCGGCTACTACGCCGCATCGCCCGTTGCCAGCTGGCTGGGCATCGAGTCAGAGCGCCAGGCAGACGTCATGCTGACTGCCATCCGCACTTACGGCCTGCAGGCCGGCGTGATCGCGCTCGCGGCGCTGATCTGCATCGGATCGCCTAAGCCATTGATTCGTAGGGGACGGTCTCAAGACGGTCTCAAGACGGTCTCAGTACCGTCCGGACCGATCCCGCCCGGTTTCGAGGAGTGGCCGGCACGGGACCGCGCCGTCCTGATCGCAAACCAGATACGGTCTGGAGACTGGAGGCCACCGTCCCCTACCGGCCGGCTGACCATCGACAGTATCACGCGGGCGTATGGCGTCGGCCGGGGTACCGCGATGCAGGTGCGCGAGCTGGTGCAGCAACAGGGCGCAGCGCAGACAGAGCCAGCCGGGCTGGCCGGTGATAGGGTGGTGCTCAGCGAGCAGACGGCCGACTCAGCCGGCGGTGTAGTG
>CBFCYW010000200.1:0-2059 GCA_965602395.1 uncultured Chromatiales bacterium | reverse complement strand
GAGCCCCTCACCCCTTCAATACCTCTTCCGCCTCGCTCGGCTCGGGAATGCCCAGCATCTGATGCGCCCACTTCCGCGGCACCTGAATGCCCAACTCATTCGCCGCCACCGCCAGCACGTCGGCCAACTCCCGCAAATCGCGAGGCCGCTCCAGCTTCCGCCGAAAGTACGGCACCGGTACGTCCATCCCATACTTGAGCTGCGCCATCGGCCGCAGCACGTCGCGCCGGATCGTGCGACCCTCCTTGCGAATGTCGTCCTCGCGCAAATCGCGCCGCACGCGATCGTGAACCTGCGACGCCGTCAGCGTACCCGCCGCACCGGTCGTGTCGGTCGTCAGCGTCTGGCCCAGCCACGCCTTGCTCATCTCGTGATTGAGAAACCCGCACAGCTTCTCGTACGGACTGCCCCCCTGCCCGCCGTGCTTCGGCTCGATCAGCTCCAGCTCCACCGCCTTACTGAAAATCCCCGCCGCGTCCGAGCCAAGCTGCTGAAGCATGCCTAACAGCTCGCGCTTCTCCTCGGCCGACGCCGACGGCTCATACCGCGCCAGCCGAATCGGCATGCCGTACACCTCGGCAAACACCAGCCAATCCCGCAGCGCATAGTGCTTGCCCAGAAACGCCAGCGCCGACACCCGCAACAGCCCGCCCCGAGACGCATGCCCCGCGCAACTGAACGGCGTGTGCACCACAAACTTGTTCGCCGCAAGCGCAATCCCGTCGTAAGGCTGCTCCTGCGTCAACACCCTCGGCCGATCCAACTCGTCAAACGCCAGCCGCGTAAAGTCCACCGGCACGATCTCCGCCAGCCGATGCCCGCCCGCGCCGGCCTCCCACACGAGCTCCGCCACCGCGATGTTCCGCCCGACCGCCAGCGCCAAATGTTGCAGCACCTCGTCAAACGCATCCAACCGCGCAAGCTGCCGCCGACAGGAATCCGCCGCCTCGTCGGCCAGCGACCGGTCTACCCCGTCGCTCATCTCCGCCGCCGAAACCACCTCCCAATCCAGCCCCGTCAGCGCCAGCCGACGCGTGTGCGCCACGCTGAACAGATGTGCGTCCTTCTCCTCCATCTGCTCGTAGAGCTGCATCGCCGCATCGAGCGCCCCGTCGTCGGACGCACGCAAAATCTGCCCCAGCCGCGACGGCGTCAGCCCGTCGGCCGGATAGTCGCGCCACGTGTCCTCCCGCCGCCTTGTGATCAGCCGCCCCGGCTCGGGCGGCATCGCCGACCGCGTCGGCCGCACCGCATTGATGATCCGCCTCGTAATCGACATACCCCCGTCCTTCCTGCCCAAATCGCGGCGCGCGCCGCACCGCTCGCCGCTGCTCACCAGATCCCCGCCCGCTCGAACCGCAGCCGTCGCGCCGACACATACTCGCGCTTGCCGCCGGCCACACTCTCAGCCGCACGCACGCCCAGCGCCGCCGCCCAAAACCGATCCGCATGCCCGCCGACCGACCGGTCAGCCTCAAACCGCATCTGCCCGCCGGCCGTCATCGCCCGACGCACCGAATGAAAGTCGTTTCGAATCGCCTCATCCACCGGCAGCCGCAGTCGGCGCTGCTCGAGCCGAACGCGCAAACGCCCCGCCAACTCGCTCTTCAGCGACGGCGTAAAACTCAGCCCCTCCACACGATGCGTGCCAAATCGCTCGGCCGCCTGCTCGGCAAGCTGCATACCCAGCCCGCCCTCGTCGATGCAACATCGCCGCACACCGCGCAGCGACAGCACCGACGCAATCACCTCCGCCTGCTCGCTGAAGCTGGTCATCGCAAGCTCGACCACGCCCGCCGTCGCCAGCAGCCCGTCCGGCTCGCGACGCCAGAGCCAGATCACCGTCAGGTCGCGCCGCCGCCCGATGTCCACACCTACAAACAACTCGACATCGCGGTCGCGATCCAGCGCCGCCAGATCGAGCTGCTTCTCGATCGCCGGGTCCTCACACGCCGCGATCAGCGCATACGGCAACAGCGACTCAGCCTCATCCAGAAACTCGCAGAGAAACTCCTGCCGGAAAATTTGCTCGTCGCCCAGCGCTTCGCGGACCTGCTCG
>CBFCYW010000199.1:0-2060 GCA_965602395.1 uncultured Chromatiales bacterium | reverse complement strand
GCC
The DNA here is from genome assembly GCA_965602395.1 of uncultured Chromatiales bacterium. Lineage (GTDB taxonomy): Bacteria > Pseudomonadota > Gammaproteobacteria > CBFCYW01 > CBFCYW01 > CBFCYW01. Next base: position 2,057 of record CBFCYW010000199.1, on the reverse strand, counting down.
GAGGGTGCCGCCGTCGTCTTCTTCACCGTCGCCACCGCCACCGCCACCGCCGCCGCCGCTGCCGCCGCTGCCGCCGCCACAGGCGGTCAGCAGTAATGCGGCAAACAGGCTGCCGAGGCGCTTCGAAAACGGTCGCGCCGCCGCGATCCGAGGGTGTTGTTTCAACTTGCTTTGCAACATCCGCCGAGCTTATCCAATCGCCACAGAGAAACTGCGCACGCCTCGGCAGGCCCGGCAAACGCCACAGTAACCCCATTGCCAGCCAGCGCCACTCGGCGCCACCCGCATCGACCGGTGACAGGCACTCGCGCCAAGCATCGAACAAGCGGCGCCAGCCCAGCCCGGCGATGAAAGATGTTTTTTTATGCTTTTGAATTAAAAGCAAAAAGTTGATCAGTCAGCATTGGGGGAAAACAACGGCTTGCCTTGCAGCCGGTAGCTCCCGATTGCCCTTTGCCCCTCTTCGGAAAGTAACCAATCGATAAGCTTCTGCCCCGCTTCTGCCTTGACGTGCGGGTGCTTTTCCGGATTGACGAGAATCACCCCGTACTGATTGAAAAGGCGCTTGTCGCCCTCGACCTGCACCACGAAATCACCCTTATTCCCGAATGCAATCCAGGTGGCGCGGTCAGTCAGCACGTAAGCGCCCATACCGACGCCGGTATTCAGCGTCGCCCCCATGCCGGAGCCGGTTTCGCGATACCACTTGCCGGAGCTTGCAGCGGCATCGACGCCGGCGGCGGCCCACAGCTGCTGCTCCTTTTTATGGGTGCCGGAATCGTCGCCGCGCGAGGCAAACATGCTTGCGCTGTCGGCGATTTTTTTCAGCGCGGCGGTGACATCGCGCATGCCGCTGACGCCGGCCGGATCGGATTGCGGGCCGACGATGATGAAGTCGTTGTACATCAGATCGAAGCGCTCGACGCCAAAGCCCCCGGCGACGAACCTCTGCTCCGCCGACTTGGCGTGCACCAGCAACACATCGCCATCGCCGTTGCGGGCATTTTTCAGCGCTTGCCCGGTGCCCACGGCGACCACCCGCACCTGGATGCCGGTCGCCGCGGTGAACTGCGGCAGGATGTGATCGAGCAGACCAGAGTTCTTGGTGGAAGTGGTGGACTGCACCGTGATGAACTCATCCGCAGCGACGGCCGCTAGCGCCAGTGCGCTGGCGGCAATGCCGGCGGTGATCAGTTTCAACAGTTTGCATTTCAGCATGGGTTCTCTCCGCTCATTGATATTCCGGGTGATTTACAGCACCAGCCGCCCGTCGAGATAGGCGCGCGCCGCTGCGCTCCCGGGTGATTGAAAAAATTCGTCCGCCGCACTGCGCTCGGCGATTCGCCCGCGATGCAGAAACAGCACCTCATCCGCCAGCCGCCGCGCCTGCTCGCGGTCGTGGGAGACCAGCACGATGCCGGTGCCGCACTGGCCGGCTGCGATCAGCAGCGATTCGATGTGCTGTGCCTGCGCCGGATCGAGATTGGCGGTGGGCTCGTCCAGCAGCAGCAGCTGCGGGCGCAGCGACAGCGCACGTGCGATCGCCAGCCGCTGCTGCTCGCCGCCGGAGAGCACCCGCGCCGGGGATTTGGCCAGCGCGTCGAGACCGGCCATTTCCAGCGCCTGCCAGGCCCGCTGGCGGCGATCTTTTGCGCGCAGCTCGGCGAGCGCGTATTCCACGTTGGCCAGCACCGAGCGGCGCAGCAGCACCGGCTTTTGAAAGACGAACCCGAGGCGCGTGGCACGGCCGCGATCGGGCGCGCTGCCGGCCCACAGCACGCGCCCGGCGTCCGGCTCGATCAGCCCGGCGAGTAGGCGCAGCAGCAGGCTTTTTCCGGCGCCGTTGGGGCCGAGCACGGCGAGCAGGCCCTGGCCGTGCAATTCGATATCGATGCCGTCGAGCAGGCGGCGGCCACCGCGCACCAGCGACAGCCCCTCGCCACGCAGCGGCGTCACCCGCCGATCCGGCGCGAAGCTGGCGGCCGCGGAATCGGCGGCCACGGAGTCGACGGCCGCGGAATCGGCGGGCGCTGCGGCGATGCTCGCGGGCTCACCCG
>CBFCYW010000198.1:0-2067 GCA_965602395.1 uncultured Chromatiales bacterium | reverse complement strand
CCGGCCTCTGCGTCAATAAATGCGCCCTGCGCGCGCAGCAGCTTGCTGCCGCCGGACGAATACAGTAGCGCTCCCATTTGCGGCAGAGACTCCGCGCCGCCGTGGCCGAGAATGGTGCGGCTATCGGGTTCTGTTTTTAGCTGAAACGCTATTCGCGAGGGCAGGTTGGCCTTCAATGAGCCGGTAACTGTGTCTACCGAGGGCCGCTGTGTGGCCGCTATCAGGTGGATGCCGGAGGCGCGCGCTAGCTGCCCGATCCGCACCATGTTCGATTCTAATGCACTTCGCAGCTCCCTGGACGCTGCCGTTAACGATTCGCCAAACTCATCGAAAACGATCACGATGCGCGGCAGCCGTTTATTTTTAGCAACTTTTTTGTTGTAGTCCGCCAGGTCTTTAGCCTGCTCAGAGCGCAGCATTTTGTTCCGCTCCTCCACTTGACCCATAGCGTATTTGAGGACCGCCAGAGCACTTTCTGGCGTGTACGGTATTCGCTCGCCTCCGGTTTCGACTGGCGGCAGCAGGAGAGGGGAGCTCTCAAATACCCCAAACTCGATCATTTTTGGATCGATTAGCAGTAGCCGCAGCTCGGCCGGCGAGTACAGATAATGCAGCGTCGCTAGCATCTGATTGAGCCATACTGATTTGCCACCTCCGGTCTGCCCGGCCACGAGCAGGTGAGGCAATTTTGCGAGATCTGCAAATATCGGCCTGCCGTCTGCTCCGACGCCGATTGAGATTACGGTCTCCATTTTTTTCGCCGCGGCGGCCAGCTCCGGCGATTCCAGCATCGCGCGCAGGCGCAGCGCGCCGGTAGATGCGCGCGGCAGCTGGATGCCGACGTGATCGGTGCCGGGGATGCTCTCCAGCATCACCACCTGCGATTCGATCTCTGATTGGCTGTCCGTTGCTGCGGCGATGATCGGCATCACGGCGCGGATCAGCTCTGGTCGCTGCTGTCTCCATGCCGACGTTTTCGCCGACTGGTCGAGCCGGACGTGAACCACTATCGACCGAGCGTCGCAGTGCACCTGCACGACAGATGCGAGCCGAGTGCGCGGCGGGGTGGGCTCGCCCCTGGCTGCGCGGGCCTGGCCGCTCAGATGCTGATCGCAGACCGACTGCACGGCCTCGACGATGCGCGCGACGCGGCGCTGCTGCTGGCCGATGCGTAGCGTGCCCTCAGCGAGCACGCCATCCAGTGAGAATCGACCGCGATGCGGCGCGGCGGACGATGCGCGCGAGGTGCGCTTGAAGATCATCACGGGCCGCTGGGCTGGGTCGATTACTCTCGGTAGGCCGGTGATCTGGTAGTAGCCGTCTCCCTCGTCATGCTCGGCCGCGGGCTGCGGCGCGGCGCTGTGCCGCGTGGTGTAGGCGGCTCGCCATGCGTGGCGCGCGGCGTAATAGGCCAGCGGTATGACTGGGCCGCTCATCACTAGGTATTGGGACCAGTGCATTTCCGCCCTCCCGGACCGTGTATCCGCTGGGCGACATACTCGGCATTCTGCCTTCGGTAGCGCTCCGGGGTCTGGCCCTCATTCTCATGGCCGATGACGGTATAGCCGGACGCGCCGCCACCGCCCACCAGATGCGTGATCTGCCCACGTTGCTCGATGCGCTCGGCGATGGCCGTCAGCGCCTCGGCGGCGTCCTGCCACGTATCCCCGCCGACCTTCACTTGCAGCACCACTGCCCGCTCTGGCGGTCTGTTCGCCGCCGCCTGTCCGCGCGGCGCTTCGTTCCACGCCTTCTCGGCCTTGGCAATCAGCTCATCGCCGACGGCATAGCCGGAGTCGAACTCGATCCACCACCCGGCGCAGCAGTCGCCGCTCACGTTCACCCATCGCAAGCCGGGGGCGCTATCGATGCAGACGCCCGCCGGCGTTTTGCCGCAGGGGCACGGGTTCAGTTTGCAGTTCGCCATTACGATATGCTCCTACGTCGTTCAGGGCCGGTGTAGCCGTCCGTGTAGACGGCTGCATCGGGGTCTGTCTCACTGATAAGGCGTATGGCGGTGGCCTCGCCGATCTGCACCAGCGTGGTGCCTGGCGGCATGCCATCGTA
>CBFCYW010000197.1:0-2141 GCA_965602395.1 uncultured Chromatiales bacterium | reverse complement strand
ATCTCCAGCACCATCGAGATCGCCAACGATCACGAGGGCATGCACCTGGCCGACGGCGCCAGCGGCTACGGCGTGATCCCGCTGGGCGCGCCGACCATCTCCGGCACCCTGCGCGCCATGATCTGGGACGGCTCACTGATGGATCACGCGGAGGGCCGCGTCAGCCGCAGCCTGACGCTGGTCAGCCATTCCGCTGACGGCGATCACAGCCTGACCTGCAACCTGCCGCACGTGGAGTTTGACCGGCCACAGCACAGCGTGCCGAGTTCGCGCGGCATCGTCATGGATATCGGCTGGCGCGCCCACGACGGACCCACCCAGCCGACCTTCGTGCTGGTCAACTCCGTGAGCGGCTACTGATGGCTGCCGGCAAAAAGACCGCCGCGCAGGCACCAGCGCCGCGCTTGCCGGTGACCTTCGTGCACCGCTACATTGATCGCGGCGTGGTCGTTGTCTGCGGCGAGTCATTGTACGTCAGGCATCGACGCCTGACGGTCGATGAGCCGGCGATGATCGAGGCTCTGGAACAAAGCGGCGACTGGCTGCGGGACGCGCCATGCTGACCCTCGGCAGTCCGCGCCGCTGGGTCCACTGGGAGGCCGCCGGCATCGACCTGCTGCTGTCGCCACTGACTGAGGATCGCAACGCCGAGTTCGTCCGTGAGTGCGTGCTGCTGGTCGACGGCGCCAACGGCGAGCCGCGGCTGGATCGGGACAGCGCACGCTACGCGCGCAGCGTCGGCGCTGAGTGCATCCACGGCTGGCGCGGTGTCGCCGGCGAGGACGGGCAGGCGGTCGAACACAGCGCCGCGGCCGCCGGCGAGCTGATGATGATTCGCCCGGCGCAGGCCTTCGTGTTCGAAGCGGTGCGCGGCATATCGCTGTGGCTGGCCGAGGAGGCCGACGCCGCAAAAAAAGGCTAGCCGCGCGGGCGCGCTGGTGCCTGCGCGGCGGCCCGGAGGCACTGCAGGCGCTGGCCGACCTGGGTGAGCGCCCGGCCGACGAGGATCTGCCGCCGGCGCTGAGCTGGGAGGAGGGCGTCTGGCGCCTGTACATCGACTGGTCATCCCAGCGCCGCGCGGTGTTTGCCGGGTATGCACCTGTCGACATGGCCGCGGTGGCCGCGGAAGTAGCCCGCCGCGGCTGGCGCGTCGAATGGGTCCTTGATCTGCTGACAGCGATCACCAGCGCCGAGCAGGAACACTGGCGCAGCCGTGAGGAGTCCACACGCTAGTGGCCGATAAATCGATCAATATCCGCATTCGGGTTGACGGCAAGGAGTACGAGTCTGCCATCGGCCGAGCCTCCCGCGCCACGAAAGGTCTGGGCGCGCGCGCGCGCGGAAGTGCGGCTGATTTCCATCTGCTGTCCAGCGCTGCGGACTCGTTCATTGCCATTGGCGGCGGCGTCGCGGCCACGCTTGCCGCGTGGAATCTGCTGCAGCGCGCAGATCAGTTTCAGGTGCTGCAGGCGCGCATACAGACCGCCACCAAGGCCACCGGAGACTACGCCGAGGTCAGCGCGCGGCTGTTCAGCATCAGCCAGGATAACGGCGTCGCTCTGCAGACCAGCGTCGAGCTGTTCCAGTCCCTGGCCAGGGCGGCCCCGGAGCTCGCCGCCACCAACGGCCAGATGCTGCAACTCACCAGCCTGGTGCAGCAACTCGGCGTCATCGGCGGCTCAACGCAGGCGCAGATGGACAATGGCCTGCTGCAGTTCTCTCAGTCCATGTCTGGCGGCGTGCTCCGCGCCGAGGAACTCAATTCAATCCTGGAAAATCTGCCCGAACTCGGCGCGCGCATCGCCAGCGGCATGGGCATGACCGTCGGAGAGCTGCGCAACGCAGTGCTGGAAGGCCGGGTGCTCTCCCGTGACGTTTTCGACTCTCTAATCGATCAGGCGCCGGCGATCGCCAGCGAGTTCGAGGCAATTCCGCTGTCGCTGGACCGCGCCGCGGTCACCCTGGGCAACAGCATCTCTCGGGCGCTATCGCAGCTCGACGAGGCGGCAGGCACCAGCGAAACAATCGCGCGCTCTCTGAACAACTGGGCACGGTCCCTCGGCGAACCCAGCGACAACGATCAGTTCCAGGCGCTGACCCGTCAGATCATGGAGACACGCGACGCCATAGAGCAGATGGAG
>CBFCYW010000196.1:0-2157 GCA_965602395.1 uncultured Chromatiales bacterium | reverse complement strand
GTGCACTTCGCGCGGCAGGCGCGCGGCACAAACGCCACGGAGGGCTGAGGATGTTTTTCAGCAAAATTCAGCTGCGCCCGCAGGCCGGCAGCCATCTGGTGCGGGAGCTGGAACGCGACCAGTACCGGCTGCATCAGGTTCTGTGGCGATTGTTTCCGCAGTCGCAACAACGCGATTTCCTGTTTCGCCACATCGAGCAAGCCGGCCCGCCCGGGTTCTATCTCGTCTCGCAGCGCGAACCCATCTGCGACAAGGGGCTGTGGCAGATTCAGAGCAAGCCCTATCAACCGCAGCTGGAGCCCGACCAGCGACTGGCGTTTTCACTGCTGGCCAATCCGGTGGTCAGCCGCCGCGATGCGGAAAGCGGCAAAGCCGCGCGGCACGACATCGTGCTCGACGCGCATCGCCAGCAGCCGGACGTGCCTCGTTTCGAGCTGCAGCAAACGGTCGGCCGCGACTGGCTGAATGCACGCGCTGAGCAGCACGGCTTTTCGGTCACAGCGCTGCGCGTAGACAGCTACCAGCAGCATCGCCTGCGCGGCAAGGGTGGGCGGCCGATCCGTTTCAGCACGCTGACCTTTGAAGGCGAGCTGCAAGTCACCGAACCGGATCGTCTGCTGGCGGCGCTGGCCAAGGGCATCGGTCCGGCCAAGGCCTTCGGCTGTGGCCTGTTGCTGTTGCGCCGACTTTGAGCCAAACCGCGAGGGAATGCGATGCTGCCGCCACTCAAACCGCTGCCGATCAAAGAGCGCGACTCACTGATCTTTTTGCAATACGGCCAGCTCGACGTGATCGACGGTGCTTTCGTGCTGCTCGACAAGAATGGCGTGCGCACACACATACCGGTGGGCAGCACGGTCTGTCTGATGCTCGAACCGGGCACCCGGGTATCGCACGCCGCTGTCAAGCTCGCCGCCGCTGCGGGCACGCTGCTGGTGTGGGTGGGCGAAGCGGGCGTGCGTCTGTACGCCAGTGGCCAGCCCGGCGGCGCTCGTTCGGATCGCCTGCTGTATCAGGCAAAACTGGCGCTGGACGATGAGCTGCGACTGAAAGTGGTGCGCAAAATGTTCGAACTGCGTTTTGGCGAGTCGGCGCCGCAGCGACGCAGCGTAGACCAGCTGCGCGGTATCGAGGGCGCGAGGGTGCGCAAGCTTTACAAGCTGATGGCCGAGCGGCACCGCGTGCCCTGGCACGGGCGGCGCTACGATGTGAAAAACTGGGAGGCCGGTGACGTGATCAATCGCTGCCTGAGTGCTGCCAACGCTTGTTTGTACGGCATCACCGAAGCGGCTGTGCTGGCTGCGGGTTACGCGCCGGCCGTCGGTTTTTTGCACAGCGGCAAGCCGCTGTCGTTCGTTTACGACATCGCCGACATCATCAAATTCGAGACCAGCGTGCCGGCCGCCTTCTCTGTCGCGGCGAAAAAACCACATCAGCCGGATCGCCAGGTTCGGCTCGTCTGCCGCGACATCTTCCGCACGCAAAAAACCCTCGCCCGGCTGATTCCATTGATGGAAGAGGTGCTCGCCGCTGGCGAGATCCAGCCACCTGAACCACCCAAAGACGCACAACCACCGGCGATACCAGAGCCGCGCGGTATCGGCGACGGCGGCCACCGGAGTGGATGACGATGGCGATGCTGACCGTAGTCACCGAAAACGTACCGCCTCGGCTGCGCGGCCGGCTGGCGATCTGGCTGCTGGAAATTCGCGCCGGGGTCTATGTCGGCGACGTCTCTCGCCGGGTGCGCGAAATGATCTGGGAACAGGTCACGCTGCTGGCGGAAGAAGGCAATGTGGCTATGGCCTGGGCGTGCAATAACGAATCGGGGTTCGATTTTCAGACCTTCGGTTACAACCGCCGCGAACCGGTCGACTTCGATGGGTTGCGGCTGGTCGCTTTCGCCCCACCGGAAAAGCCAGGCGCAGGTGATTAGAGCTCTTTTCCAATCGAGCTGATCAGGCTATTTTAGGCTCAGCGCAGCCGGTAGATCTGATCGACCAAATAAATGCTTTTCGGTTCAAGCATTTAAATTTGGACTGTTCCCCGCGGGCGCGGGGATGAACCGCCTCTGGCACAATGCACGCTCAAATCGGCGGGCTGTTCCCCGCGGGCGCGGGGATGAACCGTTGAACTCCAACTCTGGCAGCTCTATCC
>CBFCYW010000195.1:0-2198 GCA_965602395.1 uncultured Chromatiales bacterium | reverse complement strand
AAGCCGGACCTGTGCGGCGCGCCATACACCGATTTCTGGAACAGTTCGCAGCGGCTCTATCAGGTGTTCGACGCCGGTCTCGGCGATGGGCTGGCGGTGAGCCAGTTCCGCATCGGCGATACGCCGGTGGAGGACTACGACAGCACCCCCGGCGCGGTGGATCTTCACGTCTCCCGCCAGGGCGGCAGCTACGGCACCAACGCCGCCAGCTGGGGCAACGTAGACACGGAGCAGGTCGGCAGCGTGACGGACCCGGGCGGGGCGCACACCGAGGTGATCCGCACCACATCCGCGAACACGGTGCGGATCGGCGTGGATCTGGTGGTGCAGACCTACAGCATCAGCAACACCGGGCCGAAAAAGCTGCGATGCGAAGTCGATGTGCAGTACCGGCCGGCAGCAGGTGGTGGTGCCTGGGTGTCTATGGCCACGGACACCGATGCCACCGTCGCCGACGGATACTGGAGCTACGGCGAGCACGTCCAGGCGGACAAGGGCGTGACTGGCGGCTGGCGCCAGATCGACTACAGCGGCAACGACATCAACAACCCGCCCGGCCCAACCAGCGGCGGCATCTACTGGGACTGGATACCGGGCACCACCGCCATCTCCGCCAGCTGGCCGTGGCCTCACCCCTACATGTACGTGCATCAGTCGACGGCCTATCTGCTGATGGGTGATACCGACTACCGGCCGGCCGAACCGCGACGCCGCTCGCTGGCGATCGACGTGCCCGCCGGCCAGTATGAGGTGAGGGTATTCCAACGCACCGCCGCCATCGGCGGTGATCAGGTGCAGACGGTCCACTGGTCGGCGCTGAAGTCGTTTCAGGTGGACGACGGCGACTACTCCGACCGCACCCGTATCAGCCTGCGACTGGAGTCGAGCGGCCAGGTGAACGGGGTGGTCGACGAGTTCTCGGCGCTCGGCGAGCAGTGGATTCCCGTGCGCATCCCGAACGGCACTTGGCGAGCCGCGCCCAGCACCAACCCGGCCTGGCAGTACCTGTGGCTGGCGCGCGGCCTGAGAGATGTCGACGGCCAGCGGATATTTGGCGCCGGCCTGCCGGACAGCCAGATCGATTTGCAGGCGATTTACGACTGGGCGGACTGGTGCGACGCACAGTCGCTGCAATGCAGCCTGGTGATCGATCGCGAGCTGTCGGTCTACGACATGCTGCGCATCGTCGCCCGCTGCGGCCGCGGCGCGCCCACCTGGGCCACCGGTCGGCTCGGCGTGATCTGGGACGCCGCCGATCAGCCCGCCGTGCAGGTGGTGGGCATGCCCAACATCGTCCAGGGCTCGTTCCGCGTCGAATACCTCAGCGAGCGGCTGCCGAGCGAGATCGTCGCCGTCTACGCCGACCAAGACAACGACTACGGCCGCCGCGAAGTGCGGGTTGCGGTGAGCGGCGGCGACAGCGCCGCAGAGGCGCTGACCGTGGAGATGATGGGCGTCACCACGGAGGACCATGCGCGCCGCGACGCCAACCTGTTCGCCGCGCAGCAGCGTTTCCAGCGCCGCCGGGTGCAGTGGACGATGGACGCTGAGGGCAGCGTGCTGCAACGAGGCGACGTGGTGCGCCTCTCTCACGACATGGTCGGCTGGGACCAGAGCTGCCGGATCGTCGGCGGCGACGCCAACGATTTTGTGCTGAGCAAAGAGGTCACATTCAGCTCCGGCACTCACCACGTCGCCGTGCGCCTGCCCGATGGCAGCATCGAGACGCTGCAGGTGGAGCACCAAACCAGCGGCACCGTCACCAACACCATCGGAACCACCAGCGGCCTGAGCCAGAACCCGACGGCGGACCCCGACGGGCACGGCCCGCTGGACTATCTGGTGATATTCAGCAGCAGCAGCGATCCCGGCAAGCTGCTGAAAATTTCCGAAATCAAACCGCAGGTCGGGCCGATGGGCGCGCCGCGGCTGGCCATCACCGCGGTCGATGAGTCCGCCCAGTATTACGCTGCGGAGGACAACCCGGCGATCGGTGGCCCGCCGCCGGATTACTCCGCGCCACGGCCAGAGGTGGCGGCACTGGAGTTCGGCGAAGAGCTACTTTCATCCGGTGGAGCGACGCGAGTGACCGTGACGCCGAGCCTGCTGCACTGCGACAGCTGGGAGTTGGACGTGCGCTGGCTGCCGGACGGGGCGTGGATCAGTCTGGGTCTGCAGGCAGCCGAGAGCTGGAGCGG
>CBFCYW010000194.1:0-2249 GCA_965602395.1 uncultured Chromatiales bacterium | reverse complement strand
GCTGGGCCATCTCGAATCCAGCCTCTACCGCAGCGTCACCGTCAGCACGCCGGGCAGCTTCACCCTCGACAAGGTAAAACTGGCCAAGGGCGTGGGCAGCATCGCGATCAGCGCCGCGGTGCCCGGCGCCCACCTGCTGAGCAAATTATTCGGCAAAAAATCCGCTGACGAAGCGCTAGCCGAATCGTCGGGCGAGTCGGGCGAAGGCTGGGATCCGGACAGCCTGAAAGGGCTGCTGGACGCGCTCGGCCGCGAGGAGAAAAAGCAGTACTTCGAGCAGGCGCGCTTTCTCGACCAGTTTCAGCACAGGTTCGAGCAGGCCATCGCCGCCTGCCGGGAGGCCGGCGTGCTCGACCGGCTGGTGGTGTTCGTCGATGACCTCGACCGCTGCCTGCCGGAGAAGGCCATCGAAGTGCTGGAGGCGATCAAGCTGTTCCTCGGCAACGACTACAGCCTGTTCGTGGTCGGCGTCGATGAGGCGGTGATCCACCGCGGCATCGCCCACCGCTACGGCGAGATGTTCAGCAGCGCGGCGGACGGCACGGCGGAGAGCCGCCGCCTGTTCCGCGAGGAATATCTGGAGAAGATCGTCCAGCTGCCGTTTCACATGCCGCCGGTGCCGCCGGCGAAGCTGGACGCGCATCTGGCCGATCAGCTGGCGCTGGCCAGCGACCGGGACAAGCGCCACGTGCTGCGGGTGTTCGCCCTGGGCGTGGAGCGCAACCCGCGCAAGCTGCTGCGCGCCTGCGGCGTGTTCAATCTGCTCTGGGAGCTGGGCGGCGCCGATGGCGCTGGTGACGGCGACGGCTGCCGCATCTACCCGGACGTGCTGGCGAAGATCGTCGCCATTCAGGTGCGCCACAGCGAGCTGGCGCGCGAGATGGTCAGGCAGACCGCGCTGCTCGCCGCGCTGCAGCGCTATTTCGAGCAGTTTCGCCAGTTCGAGCGCGGCAGTGGCGAGCGGGCGCATCTGCAGCTGGAGCAGGAGCGCGAATCGCAGGAAAAGGAGATCAGCGCGCCGCAGCCGAATCGCTTCGTGCGGCCTTTCGCCAGCTGCTACTGGCTGGAGGATCTGCTGCTGGATCCCATCTCCGGCAAGGCGCTGTTCAGCGAATTGAGCGGCGCGGAGATCCGCGCGCACTTCGAGCTGGCGGCAGCTGAAGCCGCGGTTTCGGAAACCGTGATCGCACAGGATACGCAGGGTTCGCATATCCATCTTTCGGTGTCCGATAGCGTCCGCACCGCGGATGCTGTGATCGAGCACAAAGTCGATCAGCAATTGCTCGAACGCCTGCTCTCCAAAGAACTCACCGAGATCGAATCCGCCGTCAACCAGCTCGATGAGGCCGACTACCCCGCCTACAGCAGCGAGCTGTACAAAATCTTCACCGCCGAGGACACGCCGTGGCGCCGCCGCATCAGCGCCGGGGACGCCATGGGTTTCGTCGGCGACCCGCGCTACCCGGAGGACGGCGAACCACCCTGGCTGCTGCCGGACTACTGGATCGATATCCCCGAGGGCGAATTCTGGCGCGGCAGTTCGCAGCGAGAAAATGAGCAGCCCGAAGGCCCGATCGAACTCGGCGCCTACGCCATCGCCCGCTGCCCGGTGACCAACGCCGAGTACGCCCGCTACGTGCAGGCGACCGGCGTCGAGCCGCCGGATCACTGGCGCGGCCGGCCGCGGCCGCCGCGCGGGCTGGCCAACCACCCGGTGGTGAATGTGAGCTGGGAGGATGCGCAGGGCTATCTGGACTGGCTGAATCGGAATCTGCCGGGACAGCCGCAGCCGGGACAGCCGGGGAGAATCGCCCTGCCCAGCGAGGCCCAGTGGGAGCGCGCCGCGCGCGGCCCGCTGCGGCTGGACGGCGCTGAGAACAAGCGCCGCTGGCCCTGGGGTAGTGAGGACAGTGATATTCGCCAGCGCTGCAACGTCAACGAGCAGCTGGGGCGCACTTCGGCGGTGGGCAGCTACCCGCTGGGGCGCTCGCCGGAGGGCGTGCTGGATCTGGCCGGCAACGTCTGGGAGTGGTGTGCGGATGTCTACGACGAGGGCTACTACGCCCGCTCGCCGCAGCGCGATCCGCTCAACGCGGCCGATTCCGGTGCCCGGGTGCTGCGCGGCGGCTCTTGGCTCAACGATCCGGCCAGTGCCCGCTCCGCCTTCCGCCTCAGGGGCTATCCCGGCCTCCGCTACGGGCTCATCGGGTTTCGTGTTTGGTGTTCGTCCCCCATCTTTTCCTCTGATC
>CBFCYW010000193.1:0-2267 GCA_965602395.1 uncultured Chromatiales bacterium | reverse complement strand
CCGAGCCGGCGCCACAATGCGGCGGCCCGGCCGCTGGCATCCAGCGCACCCAAATCGCCGAGCAGCATCACCAGGGTGCCCGGTGGCGGCAACTGGTAGCCGCGCTCTGCGGCGGGGACGGTCGGGGTATCGACGAAGATCGGCGCGGCGCAGCCGTCCCAGTATTTGGCCCACGCGACGGCGCGCTCGGCAAACAGCCCGCTCAGGGGTACGCAAATGTCGCGCCTGTCCGTCCAATAGGGGGTGAGCCTGCGGCTGCAATCGATGATCAGTTGCAGCTGCGCGCCCCAGCGACGGCGACGCTGGCGGGGCAGGCGGTACAGCGCTTCGGCCCGGCTGATCCTGCCCACCGCGCGGTGCATATCCACTTTGCCGAACAGCTCCTGCGACAGGCCGGCGCGTCGCAGCCGCGGCAGCAGAGCCTGCCAGCTCGACAGCGGTGGAGGCGCCGGCCGCTGGTCGTCGATGCACAGCGCATCGATATCGACCAGCTCGAATTTGTCGTCGGTGCGCTTTTCCGTCTCGCCGATGTGGCGGCTGGCCCGCACCTGCCAAAAGGGTACGGGCGGCAGTTCGTCGGCGGCGGGCTCTGGCTGCGGCTGTCGCCGCGGCTCGCCGGCCTGCTTACCGGGCGGCTCGCTCGCATCGCCCGATCCCTCGCCCTCGCCGGTCTGCCGGCCGCTTTCCGGCTGCTCCTTCGCTTGCAGGCCGAGGCTGTCGGCCACCGCACGGGCGGCTCGCGGCTCAGCGCTGAGCAGTGCATCGAGCAGATCGGCGCGGCCGAGCTGCGAACGCCGGACGGGCGGGCGGGACATCAGGCGGCGCCGTCGTGCTTGTTCACCACAAAGCGGCGTAACTTCTTTAGCAGTGCAGTCTGCGTCGCATCATCCGTCGCGCCCGGCCGACCGCACACGGCGCGCAGCAGATCGAGGTATTCGGCCTGCCCCGGCAGCGGTCGCCGTTGCGCAGCCTTGGCAGCTTTGCGGTCTTCAATCAACAATCCGGCGGCCTCCTTGAGTATCGCATCGCTCACTCTGTTGCTGGCGAAGTGCGCACGGCCGCGGCGGCAAAGCTGCTCGATCAGCTTGTCGTCCTGCTTTTCCAGCTTGAGGTGCAGCACCAGACAGCGGCGGATAAAGGCATCCGGCAGGGCGCGCTCCTCGTTGGTGGTGATGATCACCAGCGGTGCGACGCCGCTGGCGACGACCGGCTGGTCGCAGCCCATCGGGGTGAACTGGGCATCGCCCAGCGCTTCCAGCAGGCCGTTGGGCACATCCATTTCAGCCTTGTCGATTTCGTCGATCAGCAGTACGCAACCTTTGCCGGGGTTGCCTCCGTCGAACTGTGGATAGGCCCGCTTGCCGCCGGCGGCCCTTTTTGCGCTGATCCAGTTGAATGCCCACCACAGCGGGCCGGGGCGGACGAATTTGTCCACCCGCAGCGCTTCTTCGATCTGCTGCTTGTCGCTGTACAGCTCCTTGGCCAGCTGTGCCTCGGCCAGCCGCTGCACGGCGTCGAAGCGCCAAAGCAGATCGCGCGATTCGCAGTGGGCGTCGACCACGTGATGGAGAAAAGCCCGCCCCAACTTCGCCGCCGCCGCCCGCGCCAACTGGCTCTTGCCGACGCCGGGTTCGCCGCGAATCAGCAGTGGGCGCTGCGCGGCGAGGGCGGCATTGATGGCATCGATGGAGTCCTGATCGAAGAGATGGACTTGCTCGGGGCGGTTGCCGAGTTGTTTGAGGCGGACGGGTGTGACCGTATCGGCGACCAGGTAATCGGTGGTCATTTCTTATCCCTCAGTTCGAGAATTTTTCTCAGGGGGCGGAACATGCCCTGCTCCTCTGCCAGTTTGTTCGCGGTCACATTAACAAAGGTCACCCCGGAGAAGTCCCGCTTGAGCTTGTTGAGCAGCTTTTCCCGCTCCACACTCTCGGCCTCATCATCCGGCAGCGCATAGACATAAAAATGTGTCTGCTTGTCGTCATGTGCATAGGCCAGCAGTTCATCAGCAGCGGCATCCTCTGCCTCGCGCAACTCGACTCCGGACATCCCAGCTAGTTCATTATAGCCAGAGTAGGCACTCACCAATTGTTGGCGAAAATCACTATCGAAATTGCTGTTACTGCGTTTTCTCCCGCCCTCCGAAGGTTCACTGTGTTTTCTCCCGCCCTCCGGAGGTTCGGCGATCTGGAACTCGCCGTCGGGAAATTTCTGTTGCGATTTCAGCGCTCGGTAACGCGTGGCACGCTCATCGACCCCCGCCATGA
>CBFCYW010000192.1:0-2283 GCA_965602395.1 uncultured Chromatiales bacterium | reverse complement strand
CTTTGCGCAGCCAGCTGAACAAGGTCACCGACGGCATGTCGAGCTCTAACGCCAGTTCCGGTAAGCTCCATTCCTGCGCTTGACGATCCTCCCACTGGGCCTGGGGGCGCGTCGGCGAACCCATCGAGACGCCTTGGCGGGCGAGTAGGTTGGCAACCATCGGTCCGGTGAAAGTCTGCCGCCGCTTGGCCGGGCGCCAGTGTTCGGCGTTGAGCTGCCGGGCGATCGCCGGGCCGTTGAATCCCTGCTGTTGTAAGCATAGGACGCGCTCGAGCAGGGCGGGGTAGTAGCTGAGCTGCTCCAAGCGCGCCACCGGGCGGGTGATGTGCGTGCGGCTGTGGTGACCGCCGACCCACTGCACCTCGACAGTGACCTGCTCGCTGTCATCAATGACGGTGACGATGACCCGCTCGATGAGCAGCCGCACGATGGCCTGGCGCTCGGCCGGCGTGGTTGTCTCGGCATGCCAAAGGGCCGGGATGTCATTAGCCAACTGGCGGATACGCGCCCGTTCTGGCGCCGACAGCGGGGTCGGCTCGGTGTTGAGAAAGCGCGCATAGTCGGCCTTGAGCTGCGCCTGCGCGGCGAGCGCCGCCTCCCAGTGCTGCTCAAGGGTACGCGCCACTAAGCGATTCTCCGGCTCGACGGCCTGGTATTGGCGTTCGGCGCGCTCGCACTCGTAGCCAGCGCGTTCCAGACGTTGCTGCCAGTGCGCATGCTCGCGCTCGCGCTCGGCTTCAAGGTCCTCGGCCACTTGCAGGCTGATCGCCAAGGCGGCCGGCTGCAGGGCGTCCAAGACCAGCGTGCTGATGCAGGCATCCAGTGTGCCACCGGCGAGCGACTGACACAGCGGTGCGCCATAATCGACCGCTTCGCGACTGCAGACATAGCGCAGCCCGCTGCCGGCGTTGGTGTATTGCGTCGCCATCATGAGTCCGCAGCGACCGCACACCAGCCGTCCCGACAGCAACGAGGGGCCCTGACGCACCACACCGCCGGCTTGGGCGGTGTTGGCGGCAAGCTGTTGCAGGTTGCGCGTGTATTGCTCCCAGCTGATGTAGGCCGGCAGGCGGTCTTTGAGCAGGACCTCCCAGTCTTCGGGGGCGGCGACGGTACGCCCGCTCGACGGCCGACCGGGCTGCCGGCGGCGTGGATCAGTGGGGCGGCGGCCGAAGGCATAGGCGCCGGCATAGATGGGGTTGTGCAGCAGATTACTCAGCGTCGCGCGGTTCGGCCGACGCCAGTCGAGCTCGCCGGTGCGCGGACCGCTGCGCAGGCGATCGGGCAACTGCATCCGATGATCGACCAGGTAGCGCAGCACCCCGTTGATCGTGCCGCAACGCTCGAATTGCGCAAACACCGTCTCAATCACAGCACGCGCTTGCTCGTCGGGGTCTTTGATGACCTCGCCGGCGGGCGTGCGCACATAGCCGCGTGGCAGGAGCATGTGCAACTCTCCCCGGCGGGCCTTGGCCCGCTTGCCCTCGAGCATGCGCTGTTTGAGGATATGCAGTTCGGCTTCCGACATGGTCCCCTTCAGCCCCAGCAGCAACCGATCGTTGTAGGTTTGCGGATCATAGATCCCGTCGGCATCGCCGATCAGGGTGCCGAACAATCCACAGACCTCCAGCAATTGATACCAGTCGCGCGAGCTGCGCGCCAGGCGCGAGATCTCCAGTCCTAGGACGATGCCGATGTGATCGAGCCCGACCTCACCGACCAGGCGTTGAAAACCGGGCCGACCATCGGCGCTGGCGCCGGAGCGGCCTTGGTCTTCGTCGATGACGAGCACCTGTGTCGGCGACCAGCCGAGCTCAATGGCCCGTTCGCTTAAGCCATATTGGCGCCGCGTCGATTCGCGGTTGTGCTCGACCTGCTGCAGGGTCGACTGGCGCACGTAGACGACCGCAAGGCGTTGCAGATGCGCGGCCTGGACCTTGCCGCTCAACGGCGGGCGCGTCGACGCACGTGCAGGCGAGAGGCAGTTGCTCATCGGCGTGCTCCTCTGCCGATCCCGTCGCGCTCAAGCGCTGCTTCACCATCTGGCTCAGCAGCGCAACCAGGCGCTTGCGCTGCGGCGTCGGCAGCCTGCTCCAATTGATCGGAGCCTTGCCGCTCACGCCGGACATCCAGCCATTTCGCAAGCTCCAATAATGCCTTACATCCAAGTATTGGCGCTGTTTGCTCAGCTGTCAAAAAGTCTTTTACAGCGGTTTCTGTGATGGGGTATCGAGCTGAGCTTTCGAGACATGAAGAGTCAGCACTTCGGCGAAGGGCTGGAGT
>CBFCYW010000191.1:0-2299 GCA_965602395.1 uncultured Chromatiales bacterium | reverse complement strand
AAGCGCAGTAGTTTTGCAGAGCTTCCCTAGTGCTTGTCGCGCTCCAGCGCCCACACCGCGGCCTCCAGCCGCGAGCGCAGATTGAGCTTGCGCAGCAGGTTTTTGACGTGGACCTTGACCGTGCCGTCGCTGATCGCCAGCTCCTGGGCGATCAGCTTGTTGCTCATGCCGCGCGCGATCAGGCGCAGGATCTGCTCCTCGCGCTCGGTCAGCGCGGCCTCGCCGGGCGGCGGCGCGTGGCTCTCCTCGCGCATCGCGCGCACCAGAATGCCGGTCAGCGAGTCGTGGATCACGGTCTGCCCGCGCAGCGCCTGGCCGAGCTTGGCGAGCATCTCCTCCGGCTCCATATCCTTGAGCAGATAGCCGTCGGCGCCGGCGGACATGGCGCGCACCACGTCCTCCTCGGCGTTCGACACGGTGAGCAGGATCAGCAGCGATTCGACCCCCGCGGCGCGCATCGCCTGCAGCGTCTGCACGCCGTCCATGCCCTTCATGTTGAGATCCAGCAGCACCACGTCCGGCTGCAGCGCCAGCGCCTTCTCCACCCCCTCGGCGCCGCTGGCGGCCTCGCCGAGCAGCTCGAAATCCGGGTCGAGGGCGAGCAGCTGCGCCGCGCCCTTGCGGAACAGCGGGTGGTCATCGACGACCAGAATGCTGTGGCTCTGTGCGCTCATGGGTGGCTTTTTTCCGTGGCGTCGCGCGGCGCGGTGGCGCTGCCGGCGCTGCTCTGCGCGGTGAATTCGACTTCGATACAGGTTCCGCCGCCGTCGCGGCCGCCGGCGTCGGGCGGGATCGCGCGCACCGACAGCTCGCCGCGCAGCGCGCGGGCGCGCTCCTGCATGATCATCATGCCGTGGTGCTGATGCAAATCGGGCTTGGCGGCGATGCCCACGCCGTCGTCGCGGATGGTCAGCGCCACCCGGTTGTCGGCGCGCTGCTGCAGCGACACGCTGGCGCGGCTGGCGTGGGCGTGGCGCACCACGTTGGCCAGCCCCTCGCGGACGATGTGCAGCACCTGCAGCTCCTCGTGGGCGCCGAGCAGGTCGTCGTCGAGGCGCAGATCGCTGCTGAAGACGATGCTGCTGCGGCTGCGGAATTCCTCCAGCGATTCCTCG
Source organism: uncultured Chromatiales bacterium (assembly GCA_965602395.1). Taxonomy (GTDB): domain Bacteria; phylum Pseudomonadota; class Gammaproteobacteria; order CBFCYW01; family CBFCYW01; genus CBFCYW01. Next base: position 1,184 of record CBFCYW010000191.1, on the reverse strand, counting down.
ATCGCCTGGCTCAGGCTGCGCCCGTTCATGGTCAGGCGGAAGGTGGTCATCAGCTCGCGCAACTGGCTGTAGGCGAGGTTGAGGTTGCCGCGCAGCTCGCTGCTGATCGCCTCCAGCTCGCCGGCGGCACTGTGCGGGTCGCTGCCGTCTGGCGCTTCGCGTCGCAGCCGCGCGTCGAGCCGCGCGGCCTGAATTTTCAGGTACGACAGCGACTGGGCCAGCGAGTCGTGCAGCTCGCGGGCGATGGTGGCGCGCTCTTCGTGCAGATCGCGGCGATGGCGCAGGCGCGCCCGCCGGGCGCTGCCGATGGCCCGCGCCAGGTGGCCGCAGAGGGTGCTGAGCAGGGTGCGCGAGACGCTGTTCAGCGGCGCTTCGCGGGCCGCGGCAGGGGGCAGCTCAAGCAGCAGCAGGGCGCGCTCGTCGGTGCCGCTGGCAGTGACTTCGCACAGTGCCGCGGTGGCGTAGGCGTGGCGCCCGACGCGCAGCAGCCGCGGTGCGTCATCGCCGTCGGCGACGCTGTTCAGCCGGCCGCCGGCCACCGCTTGCAGGCGCGCCAGATTGGCGCCGCCGGTGGCGGCGAGCAGCGATGGCTGGCCGTCCGCGATGATGAAGATCGCGCTGCCGCGGGCGCCGATGCTGCATTCGATGCAACGCAGCAGATCCTCGAAGGGCTGGCTGGAACGCGGGTTTTCGACCAGTTTTTCCAGTGTGTCGAGCACCGCTGCCAGACAGCTCGCCTCGGCACTTTCCACACTGTTGGCCGCACTGTTGGCCGCACTGTTGGCCGCGCCGCTTTCCGTGTCGCTGGCCGGGCATTGATTCCGCCAGCGGCGCCAGCGCGCGGCGCTGTGCCAGAGCGCCGCGACCAGTCCGGCGAGCAGGGCTGCGTACAGCGCGGCTGCCAGCGCCGCGGCCGGCGCCGCGCCGGGCAGCCCATCGAGCGCGGCCAGCGGGCTGGAATCCGCGCCGCCGCCGGCGGCCAGCCACAGGCCGAGCAGCAGCCCGCCGCCGCCGGCGAGGCCGGTCAGCAGCGCTATCGCCAGTGCGGCGAGCAGCGCGACCAGTGCCGCCGGCGGCGTGTTGCGGGCGCTGCGCTGCCGCGGGCCGAGCAGCGCGACGGGCCGGATCGCGCCCTCTGCGATCGCTTGCGCGCGCTGGCAGCGGCCGGGGGCGCCGGGGCCAAT
>CBFCYW010000190.1:0-2318 GCA_965602395.1 uncultured Chromatiales bacterium | reverse complement strand
GATGACGATCTGATCGGCGGTACTGCCGTCCTCGCCATCCGCCATCTGCGCAGACAGCCAGCCGGCGCCGCCATCGTCTACCGCCAGGGCGTAGCCAACCGTGCCACCGCCGAGGGTCGTCAGGGCCAATTGCTGCTGCGTGGTGCCGCCAGCATCAGTGTTCAGTGCAAGCGCGCCTTCACCGAACTGCAGCAGGTCGATGACGCCGGCGCCGTTGGCCGCGCCAGGCGTCGGCTGCGGGAAGTAGCGACGATCGCCACTGCCGTTGAGGCCGTAGCTGACGTCGTCCACCTGCCCCGGGAAGGCCGGATCGTAGGCGTCGGCCAGCGAGCCGTCGGCGCGGTACAGGCCGAGGTACTCGCCGCCCTTGCCCAGCTTGATGGCGGCGTGCAGCTCACCGGCCGGTGCCGGATCTTTTTTGCTCGCCCAGACCAGCAGATACTCGCCGGCATTGAGCTGCGTGCCCGCCGGGAAGCACCACAGGTTCCACTGCGCGGGATCGTCGCTCAGGCACCAGCCGGAGATGTCCACCGTTGCGCCGCCCGGGTTGTACAGCTCGATCCAGTCCTCATTGTCGCCGTCGCCATCGGTCAGGCCGCTGACGTTGCTGGCCAGCAACTCGTTGATCTGTACGCTGCCGCTGCTCGGCACCCCGTCCTCGTTCACAGTCAGGGTAAAGGTCTCGGCGTCCTCCAGCTCGGCGTCGCTGACGCTGACTCGGATCGAGTAGCTGCCGGCATCACCGACGACCGGGTTAAAGCTCAGGCTCGCGGTGCCGTCGCCGGCATCGTTCAGCGCGGCGAAGACCGGCAGCGGGCCGCCGCCATCGAGCATGGCGGCGAAGCTCAGTGCATCGCCCTGCGCATCACTGGCGGACAGCGCCAGGTTCAGGCTGGCGCCCTCGACGACGCTGCGCGCGCCGATCGCGGCCAGCTCAGGAGCGGTGTTGGCCGGCGGCGCGGTGTTGGCGATGATGAAGGCCGTGTCGAAGCTCAGCGTGCGGCCGTCGTCGAGATCCACCTCGGTGCGGATCACGTGACCGCCGTCGGCGAATGCCGTGCTGTCCCAGGGCCGGGCGCTCGTGCCGCCGCCCTGCAGGTCGTAGGGTGCGCTGCTCTCGGTCTTGAACGGCGTGGCGGAACCGTCGAGGTAGAAGCGCACCTCGTCGATCTGCTCGCCAGCCGGGCCGGATTCGGGCGCAAGCCGCCCGAACAGGTCGCCGGAGACCGCCGCGCCCTGCAGCGGAATGCTGCCGGCACGGTCGCCGGTCTCGCTATAGATCAGCGCGAAGCTGTCGCCGAGATCGGCCAGCACGCTGATGCGGATGGTCCGCTGATCGCTCAGCTCGCCGTCGCTGACCGTGATCGTCAGGCTGTGTTCGCCGATCTGCGCCTCACTGGGGCTCAGGGTCAGCGTGGCGCTGCCGTCGCCGCCGTCGATCAGCGACATCCAGCTGCCCGCCGCGGCGTCGCTGCTGATGCTCAGCGGGTCGCCGTTGGCGTCGCTGGCGCTGATGGTCAGCTCGCGCGTCGCGCCGGCAACCAGGCTCTGATCGCCGATGTTGCCCAGCACCGGGGCGACGTTGCCCGCCGGCGGCGCGGTGTTGGCGATGATGAAGGCCGTGTCGAAGCTCAGCGTGCGGCCGTCGTCGAGATCCACCTCGGTGCGGATCACGTGACCGCCGTCGGCGAATGCCGTGCTGTCCCAGGGCCGGGCGCTCGTGCCGCCGCCCTGCAGGTCGTAGGGTGCGCTGCTCTCGGTCTTGAACGGCGTGGCGGAACCGTCGAGGTAGAAGCGCACCTCGTCGATCTGCTCGCCAGCCGGGCCGGATTCGGGCGCAAGCCGCCCGAACAGGTCGCCGGAGACCGCCGCGCCCTGCAGCGGAATGCTGCCGGCACGGTCGTCGGTCTCGCTGTAGATCAGCGTAAGATCGGCCGCCCAGGTTGCAGGGCTCATCGCCAGTACAGCTATGGCCGCCAAGCTTCGTATTCTTCGCAACATGCTGATGCGCTCCTTGCTCGATGGTGTTACTACAAGTGGCGAAAATCCTATCGCACTTGGCAGAAGCCCTTACCGTACGGAATTGATTTCTTACGAGTAGTACAGAAAAAGGGGGTGAGCTTCTCTGGCTAGGCTGCCAAGAAACTGGCCACCATTGCTCAGGGGCACGGCAGATGGGCCGGCTGTGGCAATAGCCGTGGGAGGTGGCGTGGCACGCAATTGTCTGCGAATGCGGGGAGGGGAGTGGTGGGCCCAGCAGGGATTGAACCTGGGACCAAGGGATTATGAGTCCCCTGCTCTAACCAACTGAGCTATAG
>CBFCYW010000189.1:0-2323 GCA_965602395.1 uncultured Chromatiales bacterium | reverse complement strand
CGAACATCAACAACCCGTAGAGCAGCAAGACCGTGAGCTTGTGCCGACATTTGCGTGGGTTGCGCGCATCGGGGATGCGCGCCAAGCGCGCGAGCAGCAGCGGCAGGTGGTTGCGCAAGAGGCCGAGCTGTCCGCTCACCGCCGCTTCGCGCGCCTGCTGTTCCTCCGCGATGTCGGCGTAGGTCGAGCGCCGATTGGGCAGCGCGGCCGCGGCCGGCGGCGCCTGGCCGGCTTGGCGCAGGTGCTCGCGCAACGCCTGCTCCTGCGCCCGCTTGGCGCGGCGCTCGGCCTTGATCGTGGCGCGCTTGGGGCGACGGCAGGGCTTGCTCATGGCTGCTCGGGCGTCGCGTTGCATAGCCGCTCGCGCCAGTCGGCCTGCAACGGCTTGACCAGCACCAGCCGCGGATGGCTTTGATAGGTCTTGCCGGGGCGCGCCAGACCGCGCCCGCTGCTCTGCCCGAGCACCTGCCAACCGGCGGCGCGGTAGCAGGTGCCGCGGTAGCGTTGCGGATCGACGAAGGTCTCCAGCAGCAGCGGCGTGAAGCCCCAGTGCTCCCGCCAATCCGCCGCCACCCGCCGCGCCAGTTGTCCGAGCACGTGGCTGGCCAGATGCGGGACCTGCACCTGCGGGAAGATCAGGAAGCGGTTGTTGTTGAGCACCCGCATCAGGTTGGCGCTGCGCCGCGACGCATCCCAACCGATCCAGGCATCGCGCACCGCCAAGGCCCGCGCGGCACCGGCCAACATCACGCAGCCGAGCGTGCGCTCGCCGGCGACAATGAAGTAGCGCAGCCGGTAGCCGAAGCCGCCGCGCTCGCCCAACGGGTGATGGCAGGCCACGGCGCGTTTCCACTGTGCCACCTGCGCGGGGGTGTGCACCACCTCCAGCTGCACCGGCCCCAGCGCCGAGAACGACCCGCTCAGTGGCGCCTCGGACCCCGCCACGGTTGCGGGCGGCGCCGGCGGCGGCCGGCGCCGCGGCGGACTCGCACGCAACGCCGGCAACTGCACCAGGCCGGCCGTCTGCAGGCGCGCGAGCAACTGCCCGCAGGCATGCACCTTCGGCGTCCCGGTCGCGGTATGCCAGCACAGGTGCTCGCACACCGTCGCCGCCACCTCCGTGCGCGGAAGCTGCGGCAGCCAGGCGACCGTCGCGCGAATCTGCGCGATCTCCCCGGCGCTGAACACCCGGCCGCTCTGCACCCAGACGCCTTGCTCTGCATCGCCCATTGCGGGACCTCCGTCGGCTTCGGGGCAGACCCACTCTGCCGACGCTATCCTGCCGAAGTCCCGCGCGAATGTCTAGCCCTGCTTTTGCGACAACAAAATTCCTCAACGCCCCGCCCGACGGCGCCGTTGCTGGGGAGGCTCGGTCATGCTGCAGGGCTGCAACGACAACGAGAAACTTGACTCATCTGGGAAGATGCCGCGCCTCAAGCAATCTAGGGTCACTATAGTGGAGACGTCTGAAAACCTTGGGGACCGGTTCCACAGAACTCGGAGCGCGCGTTTCTCTAGCGATTTCGACGGGGGCAAATTCGGGTTTTGCTGCACCAACCGACCGCGCGTGTGTTGGTTATTTCTGAACCATTACTCAACGTGACTCGTCGGTGTCGCCCAGACGCCGGATGATGCCGCTGGTGCTGCGATCATCGACCAGGGGCACGAGCACGACCTGCCCGCCCCGGGCGCGGACCTCGGCGGCGCCGACCACTTCGTCCTCCTGGTAGTCGGCGCCCTTCGCCAGCACCTCTGGCTGGAGGCGGCGAATGAGCTCCAGCGGCGTGTCCGCGTCGAACAGGACCACGGCATCGACGGCGGCCAGTGCGGCCAGCACCCGGGCTCGATCTGCCTGGCCGATCAGCGGCCGCTGCGGCCCCTTCAGCGCGCGCACCGAGCGGTCTGTATTGAGTCCGACGACCAGGCGCTGACCATGACGGCGGGCGCGCTCCAGGTAGGTCACATGGCCTACATGGAGCAGATCGAAGCAGCCGTTGGTAAAGACCACAAGCTCGCCGCGGTCGCGCCAATCCTGGACACGCCCCAGCAGCGTTTCCAGGTCCATGACCTTCGCCGCCTGCTCCAGGGCCGCTTCGCCGCTGATGGCCGCGGCCAGCTCGGCGGCCGTGATCGCGGCGGTGCCGACCTTGGCAACGACGACGCCTGCGGCGAGATTGGCGAGATGGGCGCTGTCGATCGGGTCCAGACCGGCGGCGCGGCCGGCGGCAATGGTGGCGATGACGGTGTCGCCAGCACCGGAAACGTCGAACACCTCGCGGGCGACGGCCGGGATGCGCCGGGGAGCGCTGTTCGGTGCGCCATC
>CBFCYW010000188.1:0-2363 GCA_965602395.1 uncultured Chromatiales bacterium | reverse complement strand
GGGCCTCGCCCTCGACGGCGGCATACAGCGGGATCACCTCGTCGCGCGTTTTCCAGGCCACCCATTCGGCCTGCTGCGAGGGCTCGCGCCGTACGGCCTGCCGCCACCACGTCGCGATGCGTCCCAGTGAGGCCGGCGGTGGATCGAGCGTCGGTTCGTCTTCAGGTAGATCGGGGTGCCGTAGTGCAAACCAGGCCAGGGTGGCCCCGGAGTATTTCATAAATTCGCGGCGGTTCATCGTCTGCATCTCATCTTCTCCTGCGCCGTTCCTTTGCGTTAGCGGTATATTCTACAATTAAATCCCAATCCGGTCAAGTCAACCTCACCCGTGCGTGCAATTCACTTCTGGGGCGACTCGTTTCCAAAGCTCCCAGCCCTGGCGACGTCCTTACCCCCTACGCCGCCCGGTGCAACGGCGAACCTGAACGCCGGCCGCTGCGGTCGGACTGAACCCTGCAACCTGAAACCCTCACGGACAACTCACACGCAGCCGCACCACGCCGTCCGCAAGTCCCGGCGCCGGCAATGGCTCTCCCTTCGCAATCTCCCACATCCCCAGCCGGACCACGTATTCGCCCCCTGGCACGGCCTGGAAATGGCGCACGTCCCGCACCACCTCGCCCGGTTCCCACAGCCAGAAAGGGAGCATCCCCAGCAGCGGGTGACCGTCTGCCTGCGCCACGATCGCACCGCTTGAATCGAGCAGGTGCGCGAATACGGTCGCGTCTGTTTTCACGGGCACCTCCGCTTCCCAGTGCGCGGTGACCTGTACCCGCCCCATCTCGTCGCAGGTGCAGTCCGCGCCGAGCAGCGCCACGCGCTCCCCAAAGCGGGCCACTGGTTCGTCGGATGTACTGGCCTCCTCGGCCGCGCCGCCGGCCTCGACCAGGTGGATGCGCTTCGGCTCGTACCGCGCCAGGTACACCGCGCCAGCCTGGCGGATCGCCGCCGCCAGCTCCTCCCAGCCGACCTGCCGGCCAAAGAGACTGTAGCTGTACACCGGTGGATCGTCCATGGCCGCGATACCAAAGGCGACAGCGTCCGCCGCGCCGTCGATCCCGGTGTGGACGTGCACCAACCGGTCGGCCGTGACGCGCGCCGGTAGCGGCGTGATGCCCTCGAATCCCAGTGGGTAGCTGCGGGCCCGCGGCGTGATCCGCATCGGCAGGTTCACCAGGAGTATCCGTGGCTCGCGCGCGGCGGCTTCGGCTGCCTCCCAGATCGGTTCGCCCGCCATCTCGTACAGTTGCATCCCCTCGCGGACAAAGAAGACCGCCGGCGCCAACAGCGCCGCGAGGAGTGTCCCGGTCACCGGCACCCGCCAGGGAAGGCGGAGCCGTGCCAACCAGGCGCTCACACCCGCGGTCCACACCAACGCCCCACCGGCGGCCGTCATATACAGGAAGCGCGGGGCCAGCGCGAACCACTGGGCTTTCATCGTGACCATCGGCGGCAGCGCAAACAGCGCAAACCAGAGCCCGCCCAGCCAGAAGGCCTCTTGGTTCCACCGCAGGCCGCTCCAGGCCAGCAGCGCCAGCGTCGGCACTGCCACGAGCCACAAGGCGGCTTCAGGCCCCAACCCCTCCCCTGTGGCCAACCGCTGTGCCAGCGGAGCAGTGGGGTAGATCAGGCCCTGCACCAGGTAGCCGGCGTTGCGCTGGAGGTCGGGCAGGGTGAGCCCAAACCCGGTGGCGCCGGCCCCGCGCATCGCCCGCCAGACGGTCAGCGTGACGGCGAACAGCCCGGCGAAGGCCAGCGGCCATCGCGAGCCGCGCGACCACCGGTGGTGCAGCCGGCCCAGCCCCTCGGTCAGAACGACCAACGGCGCGACGAGCAGCCCCGTCTCGTAGTGGAAAGGTGCCAGCAAGGTCAGCAGGAGCGCGAGTCCGAACCAGCGTGTCCCGTGCCCCCGGCGTCCTCGATCGTACGCCAGCAGGGCGCCGGCGGCCATTGCGCTGACCAGTGGATTGTACAGCGCGCCCGGCCAGGCCACCGCCTGGCGCGAGAACGGAAAGGCGGCAAACAGCGCAGTCGCCACGCAGGCAGGGATCGTGCGCTCCTCGAAGGGGGCAGCGGATTGTGCCCACGTCGCGGCCAGCAGGCCGGCAAGCCAAGCGGCGGCGAAGTGAGCGATCACGTTGAGCAGATGCAATCCCCTGGGATGCAAGCCGCCGACCAGCCCACCCCACAGGCGCCACAGTGTGTACCACAAGGGCCGGTAGTAGCCGTAGGGGCTGGCGCCGGTCCACAGCTGGCGCCACGAGATCGATTCGAGCCACGGGATCTGGACCACGTCGTCCGAGAACAACGGCAGCGCCAGCGCGTCCCCGTACAGGAGAGCGGTGAGCACCAGGGCCACGATG
>CBFCYW010000187.1:0-2473 GCA_965602395.1 uncultured Chromatiales bacterium | reverse complement strand
TATGCTAGATATCTAATCGACGCGCCCGGCGCCGGCTGCATGCACTGGCCTCGGAATGACGATTACGCCGAGGCCTATTTTCGGCAGGCGGTCGCGGAGCGGAAACGTCAGCGGGTTTCGCGCGGGCGGCTGGTGTGGTATTGGGACGCCGGCGGCCGCCGAAACGAGGTTCTTGACGTCAACGTCGGCAATCTGGCGCTAATCCGCATCGCGCAGGAGCGCCACGGTGTGGATCTGGCTCGATCAGTGGCGGCCACGCCCAACGGCGGCGCCGAGACGCGCACTAACCCACTACTCGCGGGCATGGCCGCCGGCACCGAAACACGAGACCCGTATCTATGAGCGTCGATATCTCCGTATTGCGGTCGCGCCTGGCGGAGGCTGAGGCCGCGCACCATTCGCTGCTCTTGGGCCAGTCCGCGGTCAGCATCAGCGGGGGAGGTACCAGCGTCACCTACACGGCCGCGCAGGCAGATACCCTGGCCGGGTACATCGCAACGCTGCGCGCCAAAATTGCAACCGCGGCTGGTGGCGGAGGCTCAGCCCGCCGGCCGATCTACGTCTGATGGGGGCCGTATGACGCACCGCAGGTATCTGTCGGAGGATGCAGCGCACCACGGCGCCAGCGTCACTGCGCGCGAGATGCGCGACTGGTGGCCGAGCAGCGGCAGCGCGGACAGTGATGTGCTGCCGGATCTCGACATGCTGCGGGTGCGGTCCCGCGACCTCGGCCGAAACAACGCGATGCTGTCTGGTGCCATCCAGACGCAGATCGACAACATCGTGGGGCCGGTACTGCGGCTGGCCGCGCGGCCCAATGCTCGGCTGTTGGGGTGGTCCGAATCCGAGGCGGCGGCATGGGCGCGGCATGTGGAGGCGCTGTGGCGAGACTACGCCGAGTCGCCTACATTCAGCGCCGCCGGTGACCGTGATTTTCACGCGGCCACGGAGACGATGCTGCGCGGCGCGCTGCTGAGTGGCGATGCGTTGGCTCTGCCGCTCTGGCTACCGGACCGCGCCGGCACACGCTGGGCGACGGCGCACCAGATCGTCGAGGGCGACCGGCTGAGCAATCCGGGCGATTGCATGGACACTGGCACGCTTCGGGGTGGGATCGAGACCAGCAGGCACGGCCAGCCGCTGGCGTACCACATCCGGCGCTCCCATCCCGGCGACGCCATCTACCGGCCGCAGGACGTCACTTGGGCGCGCGTCCCGGCGCAGACTCGCTGGGGACGCCCGCGGGTGATCCATCTGTGTGACGCCCAGCGGCCCGGTCAGCGCCGCGGTGTGCCCATTGCGTCCACGGTGATGGGGGCGTTGAAGCTAAGTGGCCACTATCAGCTGACCGAGTTGCAGGCCAGCTTAGTTAACGCCAAAATCGCGGCGATCATCGAATCGACCCTCGATGGTCAGGAGATCGCGCAGATGTTCGGCGCGGAGCCCGCGGATCTGCTGGAGGCGTACAACGGCTGGCGCGGAAATCTCGACAGCGGTGCGTTTATCCAAGTGCCGGTCGGCGCGAAAGTCGGCGGATTTGCGCCACAGCGCCCGGCGACGGCCTATGCGTCGTTTATGCGGCACATTGCGAACGAAATCAGCGTTGGCATGAATATGCCGGGCCTGCTGGTCACGAAGGATTTTAGCGAGGTCAATTTTTCGTCCGCGCGTGCCGCTCTGCTAGAGGCGTGGCGTCATTTTCACGGTAGGCGCCGCTGGCTCACCTCGCGATGGTGCAATCAGGTGTATGCTGTGTGGCTAGAGGAGGCTGTAAACCGCGGTCTGGTAGAGGCACCGGAATTCTACGCGGCCCGCAATGCCTATTGCGGCGCGCAGTGGATCGGCGTTGGCCATTTGCCGATTGATCCGGTAAAAACAGCCCGCGCAAATGAGATCAAGTTGGCGACGAACCAAACCACCCTGCAGGCTGTATATGCTGAGGTCGGGGAGGACTGGGAGGAGGCCGTGGCTCAGCGCGCGCGAGAACGCCAGCACCTGGCTAGTCTAGGCCTGGTAGATTCGGAGATTTTGCCGGTCGATGTTGACGACGACGAAAACGACGAAAACGACGACGACGACGAAGACGAAAACAATCCGCCACCGCAACGACCCTATGAGTAATCGTATGCAATACGCACACCTGGCGTCCGAGATATTCGGCCAGCCATTACTGATCCACGCCCCCTCGCTACAGGCGACGCTGGAATACCTCAGCGGCCGCGGCATGGACTTGCGCTTGCCGTCCGCCGAAACAACCAGATTTACTGAAGCGCATCAGCAGCGCGCCGGTTATGAGGTCGTTAAGGGGGTAGCGATCATCAGCCTTTTCGGGAAGCTACTTCACCGCGGCGGCTACATGGATGCGTTATCCGGGACGACCAGCTACGCGGAGGCGACCGATTCTGTTGAGATGGCGCTCGATGACGACGATGTGCGGCGGATCGCGATCCTGTACGACACGCCCGGCGGCGTC
>CBFCYW010000186.1:0-2490 GCA_965602395.1 uncultured Chromatiales bacterium | reverse complement strand
AAACGGGAGGGCGCATGCCAAATGAAAAAGATCCGCAAGCCGTGCAAAGCTGCCACGAGCTGATTGCGTGGATGATCCCGCAGCTGGACAAATTCCCTCGCGTGCGGCGCTTCACGCTCGGCGAGCGGATCGAAACCGGCCTGCTGTCTGTGCTCGAGCGCTTGATAGAAGCGGCCTACGGGCACACGCGCGAGCAATCGCTGCTGCGTGCCAATCTGCGGCTCGACACCGTGCGTCATCTGTGGCGCTTGAGCCACGAACTGGAAATTTTATCGACGCGCCAGTATGGCTACGGCAGTCGCCTGCTCGAAGACCTTGGCCGGCAGATCGGCGGCTGGCGGCGACACGTGGTAACGCGGCAGTGAAACGCATCGGCGGCCTGTGGCCGCGCATTCTCGAATTCGACAATTTGCTGCTGGCCTGGCGGCGGGCCCGGCGCGGCAAGCGCAATCGCAGCGCCGTGGCGCGCTTCGGGCTGGATCTGGAACGCAACCTGTTTCAGCTACAGGAAGAGCTGACCAGCCACCGCTACCGACCCGGCGGCTACCGGCAGTTTGAAATCTACGACCGCAAGGCGCGCACCATTTCCGCCGCGCCGTTTCGCGACCGGGTGGTGCACCACGCACTGATGAATCTGGTCGAGCCGACACTGGACAGCCGTTTCATCCACCACTGCTACGCCTGCCGCAGGGGCAGGGGGGTGCACGCGGCGGCGGAGCGCGCGCAGCATTGGGTGCGGCGCTACCGTTACGCGTTGAAGCTGGATGTCAGCCGCTATTTTCCCTCCATCGACCACGACATCGCCAAAGCCAAACTGGCGCGATTGATCAAAGACCCCGACGTGCTATGGCTGTTCGGGAAAATCATCGACAGCGCCCCGGCCAACAAGACCCCGCTGGCGATTTTCCCCGGTGATGATCTGGTCGAGCTGATGCAGCGCCGCCGCGGCCTGCCCATCGGCAATCTCACCAGCCAGTTTCTCGGCAATCTGTACCTCAACGACCTCGATCACCACCTGTACGAACACTGCGGCGCGCAAGCCTATCTGCGCTATGTGGACGATTTGATTCTGTTCGGCGACAACAGGCGGCGATTGTGGACGCTGCGCGATGAGATCGACCGCTTTCTGGCCGCAGAGCGACTGCAGCTGCACCCGCACAAACAGGAAATCTTCCGCTGCCGCGATGGCATCGATGTGCTCGGCTACCGCGTGTTCGCCGAGCAGCGCCGGGTGCGGCAGGGTAATGGCTACCGCTTTCGCCGCCGTCTGCGCGCCCGCGCCGCAGCCTTTGCCCGTGGTCGGTGCTCGCTGGAGGACGTGCGCACCAGCGTGGCCGCGTGGATAGGCCACGTGCAGCACGCAGACAGCCACGGTTTGCGTCGCGCCGTACTCGGCGCGGTAAGCTTTGTACCGGGCGACGCCCGGACGAACGGCCCGTCGCGTGCTCCGCGGCGGCTCGTGGAACAACAAACCGAGGAACCTCCGTTCCGCCAACCGCAACAGGAACGCGCCCGATGAAGCGAACAACAACGTTGGTTTTCGTCTCGCCAGTCCGCCCGCCCCGATGGCCGGAGTCGCTGCGTTTACGGATTCAGCGAGCGTGCCCGCGGGTGTCCATGGGCGTGCGTCCAGTGCTCCGCAGGGATGGCGGCGGCCGAAGAGATCGACAGCGGAAGTCAGCGCCCGGGGTTGGTAGGTTTGGCCGAAGACTCCGGGCGCACCTTTTTGTGCTGATCTGCCTGCTGGGTCTGCCGCAGTGGGCGCTGGCGGATGATGCCTGCATCAGCCGGCCGGGGCAGGGGCCGGAGATGCTGCTGATCGAGCCGGGGCAGTTTCTGATGGGCTCGCCGAGGAATGAGCCGGAGCGCGACAGCGACGAAGGCCCGCAGCGTCGGGTGACGATACAGCGGCCGTTCGCGCTGTCGCGCTGCGAGGTGACGGTGGGGGAGTTTCGGCTGTTCGTCGAGGACACCGGGTATTCCACAGACGCGGAAGCCGGCGATGGCTGTCAGGTGTGGGATGGTAGCGACTGGGTTGCGGAAAAATCCCGCAGCTGGCGCGATCCGGGATTTGAGCAGACCGATCAGCACCCGGTAGCCTGTGTGAGCTGGAACGATGCCAGTGCCTATGCGCGCTGGCTGTCGCTGCGCACCGGCGTCGGTTATCGCCTGCCGACCGAAGCCGAATGGGAATACGCCGCGCGCGCCGGCACGACGACGCCCTTCTGGACCGGCAACTGCATCGATACCGATCAGGCCAACTACGACGGCACCGTCGATTACAACGACTGCGGCGCCAGGACCGGTAACTACAGGCGAAAAACCGTGCCGGCCGGCAGCCTGTCGGACAATCCCTGGGGTCTGCACGAGGTGCACGGCAGCGTGTGGGAATGGGTGGAGGACGTGTATCACGCCGACTACTCGGGCGCCCCGGCGGACGGCAGCGCACAAACGGAAGGAGGCGGGCCGCAGGCCCGTCGCGTGCTCCGC
>CBFCYW010000185.1:0-2511 GCA_965602395.1 uncultured Chromatiales bacterium | reverse complement strand
TCGCAATCCGGGGTGGCAAGCGGCCGCCCCGGACTGCGCGGCGCTTCATTCGGGCCGTCGGCCGGGATAAGCTGCAGCGCAGCCAGGGAAATCAGGAGCGGCCGTGAGCAAAGTTGAAATCATCCAACTCCCCAACGGGCAGCAGTTGCGCGTCGAAGTCGATGACGCCAGCGAGCTGCCCCGGCCAGCGGCCGGCACCGCGCCGGCGCCCGGCCTGCCCGCCGGCGCCGAGCCGACCGGCCCCATCGACGACGCCATCGACAGCATCAAAGAACTGCGCGGCAGCATCGCCGGGCTGGCGGATGTGGTGTACCAGAGCCTCGCCGAGAATCCGCCGGACGAGTGGTCGCTGGAGCTGAATTTCGGCTTCAAAGGCAAGGCGGCGATTCCGGTGCTGCTCTCCGGCGAGGCCAACAGCGGGCTGAAACTGACGGCGAAATGGAAGCGCCGCGATGAACAATGAACGCCTCGCGCGCAGCATCTTTCGCCTCTGGCTCGGCGCGCCGGGCGCGGGCACGTTTATCGGCAGCGCCTTTCGCGTCGCCCCCGGCTGGCTGCTGAGCTGCCGGCACGTGGTCGCCGGCCACGAACCGCGCGAGATCTGCATCGCGCTGGACATCGGCAACCGCTGGCCGAAGCGGGTGCTGCTGCACCCGGACAGCAATATCGACGCCGCGCTGATCGAATTCGAGCAGGACCACGGCCGGCCGCTGTGTCTGCCGCGTTCGAGCCACACGCCGCAGACGGACAGCGAGCTGCATCTGTGCGGCTACGGCAGCGAAACGCAGGATCTCGAACCGCGCCCGCTGCGCCTCACCCACCCCGAGCCGCAGACCCGCAGCGGGGCGCTGCACAACCAGATCGCCCGCGGCATGAGCGGCGGCCCGGCGCTGTTCGATGGCCGCGTGGTCGGCATCACTTTCGCCCGCGACACGGACGCCAATCGCAGTTACTTCCTGCCGCTGGCGGCCATCGCCGACTGGCTCGACCAACAGCTGCCGGCGCCACCGGCCGACTTCGCGCCGCGCCATTTCGTCGGCCGCGAAACCGAGCTGGCGGCGCTGACCGCGGCGCTGCTGCCGGCCGACGGCGCGCCGCAGCCGACCGCGATCACCGCGCTGCAGGGCATGCCGGGGGTGGGCAAATCCTGTCTCGTCGATCAGTTCGCCGCCGAGCATCGCGGCGACTTCCCGCACTACCACCGGCTGGCGCTGGACGCGCGGCGCGACACGCCGAAGGCCGAACAATTACTCAACGAACTGGCCGCGCTGATCGAGCCCAACCTGCCGCCGAAGCAGGTGCGCGCAACCCTGCTCAACCAGCGCGCGCTGCTGCACATCGAAAACGTCGACAGCGACGCGCTGGCCGGGCCGGTGGCGGATCTGGCGAAAGACCATCTGCACGGCTGTGCGCTGGTCATCACCGGCCGCTGGCAGGGCTTCGGCCGGGCGGATGGCTGGGAAAGATTGGCGCTGCGCGCCTTCGGGCTGGATGACGGGCTGGCGCAGCTCGAAGAAGAACTCGGCGACTTGCCCGACGAGCAATCCGACCGCGCCAACTGGCCGGAGCTGGTGGACAAGCTCGGCGGGCTGCCGCTGGCGCTGCACGCCGCTGCGGGGCTGATCCGCCACGGCGGCTACAGCGTCGACAGGCTGCTGCAAAAACTGGCGCGGCGCGGTGCGCAACTGTTGCGCCTCGACGCCGGCGACGACACCGCTGTGCGCGCAGGCGGCGACCGCAGCCGCCTGCTGCTGCACGAAGCCTTCGAGCTATTGCTGGAATTGCTCGCGCAGGCGCTGCGCGAACTCGGCGAGGACTGGCTGGACAATTTCCATCGCCTCGGCCAGGCCCCGGCGGCCGGGGTCGGCGCCAGCCTCGCCGCGGCGATCTGCGGGCTGGATGGCGACGACTTCGAAGAACTGGCCGAGCAGGCGCAAAACTGCTCGCTGCTCGACTGCGAAAGCGATGACGGCACCGGCACCAACACAGCCCGCTACAGCCTGCACCCGCTGCTGGCCGAACATCTGCGCCGCAAGCAGCCGGACGCCAGCCACGCGCGGGAAAACATCGGCGAGTGGTTTCTCGCCCGCCTGCCCCATGACGAAACCGGCGAGGACAAAACGCAGGCGCAGCGCTGGGCGCAGATCCGCGCCGAGCAGCCCGCGCTGCTCGACTGGCTGGCAGACATGCCCGCAGCGCAGGTCGAAGCCGCCGCCAGCGCCGGGTTTAATTTTATGTACGCCAACGGCCCCTATCGAGCCTGGGCGGATTTTGGCCAGCTTGCGCTGGGTCAAAATCCGCCGGACAGCACAGCGTCCCGGCTACTCTGGCTGCGTATCCACGCGCTGATCCGTGCCGGCGAGCAAGAGGCGGCGCTGCAGACCATCGAGCGCAGCATCGAGCTGCACAAACGCAATGACAGTCAGCGAGAACTCGCGATGTCACAGGGCGCGAAAGCCGACATCCTCCAGGCCCGCGGACAGCTCGACGAAGCGCTGCGCATTCGCAACG
>CBFCYW010000184.1:0-2526 GCA_965602395.1 uncultured Chromatiales bacterium | reverse complement strand
CGCGCTGAGCGGGCCGACAGACGGCCAGCGGCGTCAGTCGTAGCTGAATTTCTCGGCCAGTATCCGCGCGCGGGGCACGCCGAATCCGCGCAGGATCGCGGCCACCTGGTCGATCATCGGGGGCGGGCCGCAGATGATGTAGAGGCGGCCATCGCTGTCGTCGGCTGCCATTAGCGAGCGAATCAGCGCCTCGTCGACCATGCCCGTCTCGCCCCGCCAGCCCTCGGCGGGTTCGGAGAGCACATGGGTGATGCGCAGGTCCAGCTCGCTGGCCATGTCGTCCAGCTCCTGAGCGTACATGATCTGCTCGCGCACCCGGTTGCCGTAGACCAGCCGCAGGGGCCGCTCGTCGCGCTCGGCCCTGAGCTGGCGCAGCATGCTCATCATCGGCGCCATGCCGACGCCGCCGGCGATGAAAGTGATGCCGGCGCCGTGCCCGCGCGGGATGAACAGATGCCCGTGCGGGCCGTCGAGGTAGGCGCGCGCCCCCGGCGCGATGGAGCCGATCTGATCGGTGAAGTCGCCGGCCTGCTTGATCGCGAACTCGATGCGCGGCCGGTCTGCGGGGCAGGAAGAGATGGAGAAGGGGTGCTCGACGAAGGAGAAGGGCGAGCGCCCCACCGTCAGCCAGACGAACTGGCCGGGCTTGAAATCGATGGCCCGGTCGCCCTGCGGCTCGATGGCCAATTGCCAGCTCCTGGTGGCGATCTGTTCGACCGACGTCACCCGGTAGGGGTGGCGCCGGCGCATCAGCGGCCTGAGCAGATAGACGTGCAGCAGGGTGGCCATTGCCGCGGCGGTCAGCAACAGCCAGAAACCGGCGAGCAGCGGATCGGCGCTGTAGCGTCCCGCGTCCAGGGCGTGGAGCAGTGACAGCAGGGCGATCAACGCCGCGCCGATGCCGTGCATCAGGCGCCAGGTTTCGTAGCTGTAGCCGGTATCGCGCCGGAACATGCTGGTCAGAATCAGTGCCGGCAGCAGCAGCCAGGCGACGGCGCCGGTGACCAGGGCCAGGCCGCTGAGGTTGAGGATCGTCTCCCCGGCGGGATCACGCGCGGAAGGGCCCGACATCGGCAGTGAATAGAGAAACGGGTGGACGATGATGAACACCGCCAGCACGCGGCCGATGAGCTGGTGAAAGCGCATGGTCACGTCGATGCCGACGCGGCCGGAAACCCATCGGAAGCGACCGGACAGGACGAACTCCAGCAACAGCATGGCGAAGCCCACCAGCGCCAGCCCGCTGGCGAGTTCATCGCGCCACGGCCGCGGCGGCAGCCCTTGCAGCGCCGCCATGCCTGCGGGCAGCAGGGCGATGACGACGTACGCCGCCAGCAGCGCGGCCGGATGAATGCCCTTTTGCCTCATGTTTTTTCTCTCAGCCCCCGGATCGGGGGGATTGTCGCAGCGGCCGGCGCATGTGCCGTCGGTTAGTCCAGGGTAACCGGGCTGACAAAGCCCGGCGGCTTGACCGCGAGCACGGAGCATTTGAGCTGATCGAGGATGGTCTCCGCGGTATTGCCCATGAACAGCCCGGGGATGCCGGTGCGTGCGACCGTTCCCATGATCAGGCAGTCCACCTGCAGCCGCTCGGCCAGTTTCGGGATTTCCCTGCGCGCGGAACCCTTGGGCATGTGTAGCCGGGGCTGGATGTAGTCGAAGGCCGCTTTGCCCAATCGCTCCTTCAACCCCGTTGCGAGGGCATCGAGCAGTTGCTCATGGTGTCGACGGCTGCGTTCCACATAGGCGTCGACCTCTTTTTGCGGCCGCTGGGTAAAGGCGCCATAGCGCAGACTGCTTTCGCCGATCGCCTCCCAGGCATGGGCGATATGCAACTGGGCGAATTCCGATACGGCCAGTGATGCCGCCAGATCCGTGACCGTGTCGTTCAGGGCGTGGCGCGTCGCCAGCTCTGGCGCTGGATAGCTGTCGTCCACGTCGACCGCCGCGAGGATGTGATCGAAGGATTCGCCACTCTGCGCGCGCACCATCCACACCGGGCAGGGGCATTTGCGCAGCAGATGCCTGTCATCGCTGGAGAACAGCTGATCCAGCCAGTCGAGCGATTCGGGCGACTTGATGACCAGATCGTGCCCGTTGCGCAATACCTCGCGGGTGATTTCGAGAAAGGGCGTGCCGGTCAATACCCGGGTGTCGATCGCCAGGCGATCGCGATAGGGCGCCACGCGGCTCTCCAGCCGGGCTTCGTGGGTATTCACGGCGGCCTTTTGCAGATCGTCGGAGATCGGGCCGCCCTCGGGCATGCCGATACCGGCGCGGACCGACATGGATACCGCGACGGCGGTCAACTGCGCCTGGTTGTTCTGTGCCAGCTCAACGGCGCGATCCAGCGCCGCCGAGCAATCCCGATCGGGTTCCAGGACGCACAGTATCTTTTTGAAGCGTTTCATCGTCTGACCTCACCTGACAGGCTGTTGAACAAACCACTGGCGACCGATGGCGACCGATGGCGACAATAATCCGCCGGCGTCGCCGATCGACTTGCCGCCGCGCCGACCCGGTAGA
>CBFCYW010000183.1:0-2573 GCA_965602395.1 uncultured Chromatiales bacterium | reverse complement strand
CGGCGCGGACAGCTACCCCAAGGAGCGCGTCGAGGTCTTCGCCGCGGGCCGCATCCTGCAGCTCGATAACTTCCGCAAACTCAAAGGCTACGGCTGGCCGGGCTTCAAGCGGATGAACCTTTGGCGGCAGGACAAGGGCCAGAATGCCTGCGCCGCGGCTTTCCTGCAGGCGGTGGAGGCGGGTGGCGAAACACCGATCAGCGCCGATGAGATCTTTGAGGTGGCGCGCGTGACCATCGAAGCCACGGAACAGTTGCGCTGCCAATGAGCGGTTTGTCGAGCAAGGCGCGCACGGCACTTGCGCTGGGATTGCCCAATCTGGCGCGCGTCGCGGCGTACAAGTTCGGCGTACGCAGCGGGCTGAACCCGGTGCGACGGCTGAGCGCAAGCGCCCCGCCCGCGCCTTTTTTTCGTGCACCGCAAGTGCGGAGCGATTTGTTGCCGAGCGACAACTGGCGTGAGCAAGCGCTGTACTTCGGATGGTGGTCACGGGCGCTCGATGGGGCGCCGCCGGACTGGCACGTCAACCCTTTCAATGGCGAGTGCATATCCGAACCGCAGCGTGAGTGGTGGCAAATTCCCGACTTCGACGCACGCGTCGGCGACGTGAAAACCGTCTGGGAAGCTTCGCGCTTCGACTGGGTGCTGGCCTTTATGCAGCGGGCTGTCGGTGGCGACAGCGAATCCGCCGATCAGCTCAACGACTGGTTGGAGGACTGGCTGGCCCACAACCCGCCGTATTGCGGGCCGAACTGGAAGGGCGGGCAGTAGGCGTCGATCCGCGTCATGCATCTGGCGATGGCTGCGTTAATCGCCGGGCAGGTGGATGCCCCCTGCGAAGCTCTGCTCGATCTGATCGAGCAGCATCTGCGCCGGATCGAACCGACGCTCAGCTACGCGATGGCTCAGGACAACAACCACGGCACATCGGAGGCGGCGGCACTGCTGATCGGCGGCAGTTGGCTGGCGAGCACCGGGCGGCGCGCCGGGCTGCATTGGCAGCGGCTCGGCAGGCGCTGGCTGGAGAATCGCGCAGCCAGGCTGATCGCGCCGGATGGCAGCTTCAGCCAGCACTCGGTGAACTATCACCGCGTCATGCTGGATAGCTTATCGATGGTTGAGGTCTGGCGCAGACAGCTTGCGTTGCCGGCGTTTTCGCCGCGCTGGCGTGAGCGTGCCGCAGCCGCTGCACGTTGGCTGACGGCGATGGTGGATCTGCAATCCGGCGATGCACCGAATCTCGGCGCCAACGACGGTGCGCGTCTGCTGCCGCTGACCGATACGGACTATCGCGATTTTCGTCCGTCACTACAGCTGGCGATGGCGCTGTTCGCGGGCGAGCGCGCCATCGCTGGCGACGGCGACTGGAATCTGCCGTTGCAGTGGTTGGGAGGCGAGCTGCCGGACGCGCCGATGCCGGCGCCGTCCAGCCGACAATTTGACGACGGGGGTTATGCTCTGCTGCGCCAGTCGCAGGCCATGGCGCTGTTGCGCTATCCGCGCTTCCGTTTTCGCCCCGGCCATGCGGATGCGCTGCACATCGATCTGTGGGTAGACGGCGAAAACCTGCTGCGCGATGGCGGCAGCTACAGCTACAACACCGATGCCGAATGGCTGGATTATTTCCCCGGTACGGCCAGTCACAATACCGTGCAGTTCGATTCCCGTGACCAGATGCCGCGTCTCGGCCGCTTCCTGTTCGGTGACTGGCTGCGCGCGACCGGGGTCGCTCCCGTGGAGCTGGTCAATGGCGATTGGGGCTGTGCTGCCGGCTATCGCGATCGGCAGGGCGCTTCGCACCATCGCGAGGTTTCACTCGGCGTGGATTGCCTGCGTGTGCGCGACCAACTGGCGGGCTTCGAGCGTGCGGCCGTGCTGCGCTGGAGGCTCCGGCCGGGTGACTGGCGCATCGACGGCAACCGCGCAATTGACGGCCAGCATGTGATTACTGTCACAGACGCCGGAATCCCGGCGCAGATCAACCTCGTCGAGGGCTGGGAATCTCGCTACTACATGCGGAAAATGCCCCTGCCCGTGCTGGAAGTGACCGTCCGGCAGCCCGGCACGCTCGAAACGCAATACCGCTGGCGGTAAATGAAAGTCCTCTATTTTCACCAACACTTTTCAACCCCGGCCGGGGCGGCTGGCATTCGCTCCTATGGCATGGCGAGGCAGCTGATCGGCTCCGGGCACGCCGTGGTCATGGTCTGCGGCAGCTACGGCGGTGGCAACACGGGACTCAGCGGCCCCTTTCACAAGGGGCGGCGACGCGGCGTGGTGGATGGGATCGACGTTATCGAGTTCGATCTGGCCTACACCAACAGCGACGGTTTCGTTAAACGCTCGCTGACCTTCGCCAAGTTCGCTGTGCGCAGCATCGGACTGGCGTTCAGTGAGCGATACGACGTGCTGTTTGCGACCACCACACCACTGACCGCCGGCATCCCCGGCATCTTCGCCCGTTGGCTGCGTCGCAAGCCCTTTGTATTTGAGGTGCGCGATTTATGGCCCGAACTGCCGCGCGCGATGGGCGTCATCCGCAACCCACTGGTGCTTGCAGGCATGTCCGCGCT
>CBFCYW010000182.1:0-2589 GCA_965602395.1 uncultured Chromatiales bacterium | reverse complement strand
CCAGTTCTCATCGGGCCTGCTGACCTGCAGCTCATAGCCCGCCAGCGTCGCGGCCTGCGTGGCGGCGACGTCCCAATCTATCTGCAGGCGGCCATAGCGCGCGCCGCCGGCAGCGATCCGCGTCGGCAGCAGGGCGCCGGCAGCGAGGCCCGTCACCTGTGGCTGCGTGATGTCTGCCTGAGAGGTCTCCGTCAGCTCGCCGCCGCTGGGTGCATAGCGCACCATCCACATGGCCGCCGCCAGGTCCGTAGCCGCCGGGGTGACGCGCCGGCTGCGGTAGCTGCTGCCGGCGGTCCCTAACACTCCACCATGCGGCAGCGCCGCACCGGTGGTGACGGGGCCTCCCGTGCGCGCGGTGAGGATGTCAGCCAAGTGCGGCCGGGTGTAGTCGCCATCGAGCACCACCAGCCAGCCACCGGGGTGTCCCGGCGCGCCGTGACCGGAGTAGACCCCCTGGCTCCGGTGTCCGGCGCTGCCCGCGGCACCGGACAGGTCGACCCGCGCGCCAGATGAGTAGCTCAGCCCGCGGCAGATGATCGTCAGGCTGGCACCACCACTGCCACCGCTGCCGCCCAACTGCAGCTGCTGGTATCCCTGCCAGTGCAGCACGCTGGGCGGCCCGGCGTGCCCGGCGGTGCCCATCTGATCTGCCGGCAGACCGACCAGCGCGCCGCCGGACAGTCGCATCCCGACCGGCTCCGGCATGCCGACGGTATTGCCGGCGCCGACGCGCGAGTTGTGGTGCTCGTAAAATCTCCGCTGGCTGGTCTGCTGATTCGAGTCGTCATAGTGCGGCACGATGACGCTCAGCAGCGACCCAGACGAGCGCGTTTGGCCGATGCCTGCGGCGCCTCGGCCGCCGGCTATGGTCGGGTCTCCGCCTGGGTGGCCGCGACCTACGCCGTCCAGATAGCAGTCATCGGCCAGGTGGAGGTGGCCGCGCACCCACAGCACGCAGTGCCCGGCGAGGGTGATTGTGCGATCAATCTCCAGATCGCCCAGGTGGTAGTACTCGCCGGCCAGCGCGGTGCGGCTGCCCAGGCTGGCGCCGTTGGCCCACTGGCCGTCATCGATGCGGTGGCCCGCGGCACCGGGGTCTATGGCGCCCTCGGCAGACGAGCTGCCGAACAGCGTCAGGGTATCGACGGCGCCATCGCCATAGCCGACAGCGATCACCTCAAATGCCCTATCGATGTCAGTCGTGCCCGTATTCGGGTCGGGCACGCCTGGCACGTCATAGCGGACGATATCGCCGGGCGTGACCCCGGCACTTTTGAGCACCTGCACACCGCTGATCACCAGCGGTGGACCAGCGTAGCGGCTACGGATTGCAGAACTGACGGCGAATAGCGCGCTGTCTGTCTGCTGTGCCGGATGCGCGCCGCGCAGATCGAGAGAATACTCAGGCGCGGGGCCATGTGTGGTGATGCTCGGCGTGTCGATCAGCAGCCGCGTCCGGCGGTATTCGTCCGCGCGCCAGTCCCAGTCCCAGCGTATGGCGGACAGATTGGCGACCTGCGCGCCGTCGTGCCGCAGCGAGCCGCGGTTGACCACGTTGGTGGCGTCCAACGTGACGGTGCTGGACGCATCACTGAGGATGCTGACCACGCGCCTCACGCCCAGCCGACCATCCGGATGCACCAGCGGGTAGCCCCAGCCGCGCATGATCTGCTCGACCAGTTTTTTTCCGTCGATCGGTTTCAGCCCAGCCAGCCGCCACGGTAAACCACTGTCGTCGCTGGTGTCCCACAGGTCGCTGCCGATGCCGGTGTAGTCGCCCAGCGCTACCCACTCGGGGGCGATGCCCAGATGCCAGTGGTCCGGCAGCGTGGCGCCACCCTGGCCGTGCAGCACCCCGGTCAGGAATGCGTAGGCCGTTTTCGGCGCGGCGCCCTCCAGGATCAAAAACTCAGTGACCGCGGTGCGCCGCTCCTCCGCCTGCGACACGTCGGCCTGATGGGTGGTGGCCACTGTGCCCAGGGCACCGCGCTGCACCACGTCCAGCACCGCGCCCTGCGTGGTGTCTACGGACAGGCCGGCGTGGCAGATGATCTCATCGCCGATGCGCGCATAGGCGACGGTCTCTCCCGGCCGATCAGTCCACTGGCTGTCATGCTCGATCAGCTGCAGATCGCCCACAGACAGCCCGGACACCGGTATCTGCATGTCTCCGGGGCCGACCGTGGCCCGCAAATTGCCTCCCACCGGGCGGCATATTTTGGTTTTCGCGGATCGCTGGATGTCGCTGGTGCTGATGGCGTAAGCGACGCCATCCCAGCTGACGCTCTCTGCGCGGTAGGTCCACGCCGTGACGTAGCTCGCCCAGCTATCGCCGCGCTCGCCGACGTAGCAGCGGATGCGTCGGTGCCGGATGCCGTGGCCGCTGGTCAGCTGGGAAAATAACTCAGTGGTGAGATCGCCGTCGGGATCGGCGCAACGCAGCGTGATGCTGCCTATGCTGCCGGTGCCCGCCAGCGGGTCGATTCTCTGGCTACTGCCGGTCGGGGCGCCCACCAGACAGCGTATTTTTGTCGCGCCGGATGGTGCGGCGCAATCGGCGTGGGATGTCAGGTACACATAATCGCCCGC
>CBFCYW010000181.1:0-2656 GCA_965602395.1 uncultured Chromatiales bacterium | reverse complement strand
AGAGGCTCGGCGCGCCTCTGTTTGACGCCCCGTGGGCAGCCCTGTGGCAGCCCCGTGGCAGCTCCGCTGCCAGCGTCGATGGCCGGCGTCGATAGCTGGCGATTGGGCCGGTGCCGATGGAAGGCGATCGGGCCGGTGAGCGGATCGACGCCCCAGTGTCGCTACTCCAGACCCTGCAGATGCAGCGTGCCGCGCGCCCGCTAGCCGGTCGCGCGCGCTAGTAGCTGCGCGGGGCGAACGTCAGATGACCGCGAAATCGAGCGTGGCGATGCCGTCCACGCCGCCACTGACGCGGTCGCCACGTCGCAGCGGGCCGACGCCGGCCGGGGTGCCGGTGAAGATCAGATCTCCCGGCTGCAGGGTGAACAGGGCCGAGAGTCGCTCAATCAGCCCGGCGACGCCGC
Source organism: uncultured Chromatiales bacterium (assembly GCA_965602395.1). Taxonomy (GTDB): domain Bacteria; phylum Pseudomonadota; class Gammaproteobacteria; order CBFCYW01; family CBFCYW01; genus CBFCYW01. The sequence goes on along the minus strand of CBFCYW010000181.1, from coordinate 2,252 downwards.
AGGCCATGTCGGCGATATCGCCGTCCTGGCGGATCTCGTCGTTGACCGCCAGCCAGATGCGCGCCTGTGTCGGGTGGCCGATCCGCGCCGCTGGCAGCAGTGCTGAGCAGGGTGCGGAGGCGGTGAAGGCCTTGGCGGTATCCCACGGCCAGCGGCGGCGCTTGGCCTCGGCCTGCAGGTCGCGGCGGGTCAGATCGACGCCGACGGCGTAGCCAAAAACGGCCTCCAGCGCCTCACCTGCGGCGATATTGCGAGCGCCGCCGCGGACGGTATCACCCAGCGCGACCACCATTTCCACTTCGTGATGCAGATCGGCGGTGGCCGGTGGATAGGCCAGCGGCGCATCGCCGGGAACTATCGCCTCCGGCGGCTTGCTGAAAAAGCACAGCGGCTGATCGTCCGGGTCGGCGCCCATCTCGCGGGCGTGCTCCGGGTAGTTGCGGCCGACGCAAAACACCCGGTGCACCGGCAGCTGCAGAGCGCTGCCGGCGATGGCCAGGCCGATCGGTTCAATGGGGGCGAAGAGGTACTGCATGCGGAACCCGCGCTGGCTTGCTGACTGTGACCGCGCCGCGGTCGGACGGCAATAGTAACCCGCGCGCAACTCAAGTTTCTCGCCGTACTGCCGAGCTGATCCCGGTGGGCACAGGCCCGACTTGAGTCACCTGGCGGAGGTTCTACGGCATGTCCCGGCAACGCGGCTTCACTATGATCGAGCTGGTCATCGTCATCCTGATTCTGGGCATTCTCGGCGCCACGGTGCTGCCCAGGTTTCTCGATGTGCGCGAGGATGCCAAGGCCGCCTCGGTGGATGGCACTCTGGGCGGCATCAGCTCGGCGCTGAGCGTGGCCAAAGCCGCCTACCTGACCGACAACTGGCAGGCCATCGGCCTGCCGGTGGATGCCGACGGCAACAACAACCCGGATCACATCGGCGATGTCGGCGATCCGCTGGCGCAGCGGACTTTTTTCGACGCCATCCTCGACATGCCGGTGGAAAATGCCGACTACGCTGGCAAGGGCGACGGCCGGATCGGCTGGAAGAGCAACGCCGGCTGGCTGCCCAGCGGCGGCAATTACTACTATTACTACGACGGCGATGGCGACAACCGCTTCGACGGCGCCAACGACAGCCGCTTCTTCTACGACCCGGACACCGGGCGCATCACCCAGGATTACTTTGGCGCCGACGATTGAGCGGGCAGCGCCTGCGGCCTGCGCCAGCGGCTCGCCGCCAGCCCGGCGAAGATCAGGCCCAGCGCCAGCCAGGCTCCCGCAGCGGGGCGCTCGTCGAGGAACAGCCAGCCCCAGAACACCGCGAACAGCGGTATCAGATAGCCCACCTGAGCCAGAAAAGTGGTGCCCACCTGTTGCACCAGCTGCACGCGCAGCAGATAGGCCAGCGCCGTCGGTACCAGCCCCATGTAGAGCATCGCCGCCAGCGCCGGCGCGTTGATCTGCGCCAGCGATGCGGATTGATAGAGCAGGATCGGCGGCGCCAGCACGGCCGCGCCGACCAGCATCGCGGTACTGCTGACCAGCGCCGGCAAGTGGCTCAGGCGTCGCGTCAGCACCGAGGCGCTGGCGTAGCACAGCGCGCCGGCGGCCACCGCCAGCTGGCCGCTGACCGCACCCCGCGCACCGCGCAGCGCGTCCGGGCCGATCAGTGACAGCACCCCGGCGAAGCCCAGCGCCACGCCGAGCAGCTTGCCGGCGCTGAAGCGGTCGTCGCGGGTAAAAAAATGCGCCAGCAGCAGGGCGAAAAAGGGTGCGCAGGCGATCAGTATCGCCGCGCGGCCGCTGCTGGTGTGCTGCTGGCCCCAGCTGATCAGCGCGAAGGGCAGTGCGCTGTTGAGCAGGCCGATGCCCAGACAGCAAAGCCAGTCGCCCCGGCCGATGGCCAGCGACAGGCCGAACAGGCGCAACACCGCAAACATCGCCAGCGCCCCCAGCAGCAGGCGCCCGGCGGCGATAGCCAGCGGCGACAGCGCCGTCAGCGCGATCTCGACACACAAAAAGGACGAGCCCCAGACCGCCGCCAGCAGCAACAGCTTGGCGTAGTCGACCGGGGCGGGTGCGCGCAGGTTGGACATCCGCTCTCCCGCGCCCGCTGGCGCGGGCAAAACGGGCAGTCTGCGCCGCGTGGCGCGGGCGATGCAAGCCGGCGCGGCAATGCCCGGATCTGCCGCCGGATCGGCGCCGGATTTGCCGCCGGATTTGCCGCCGGATTTGCCGCCGGATTTGCCGCCGGA
>CBFCYW010000180.1:0-2737 GCA_965602395.1 uncultured Chromatiales bacterium | reverse complement strand
CCAGCGAACGCTTCGACAGCGCCATCTCGCGGCTGCGCCCGGCGGCGGAGAAGGTGCTCGACGCCTTCCGCGAACTCAACACCCCCAGCGAAATCCAGCTCGAATTCGGCGTCAAGTTCGGCGCCAAAGCCGGCGCGATCATCGCCAGTGCGGACAGCGAAGCCACCTTCAAGGTCTCGCTGAAGTGGCAGAACCCGAAAGCGCAGCGCGGTGATGGCTAGCGAACTCAGCGGCAGCGTCGTCGCCGTGCTCGACGCCGACGGCACCCCCGTCGGCACCGCCTTCGCCATCGGCCCGCGGCATCTGTTCAGCTGCGCGCACGTGGTCGCCGAGGCGCTGGGTTGCGACGCCGAAGCGACGGAGGCGCCGAGCGACGAGGTGCCTCTGCGCACCATCAGCGGCGACCAACTGCGCGCCAGCGTCATCCACTGGCTGCCGATCGACGGCAACGCCGGCGACATCGCCGTGCTGGAGCTGCCGGAGGGCGCGGCACCGCTGCCGCCGCGGCCGCTGGAGCCACGCGAAGAAACCCGCCTGCTCAACCTGCCGGTGCAGACGCTCGGCTACCCCAGCCAGCGCGACGGCGGCAGTTGGCGGCGCGCCGAATGCCGCGGGCTGACCGGCTACGGCTGGGTGCAACTGCGCGAGCGCGACGACGAACCGCTGACTGCCGGCTACAGCGGCGCGCCGGTGTGGGACGAGGAGCAACTCAGCGTGCTCGGCATGCTGGTGGCGCGGGTCAGCGGCGAAGCCTACATGATCCCCGCCGCCGCGCTGCGGCGCTGCTGGCCGGACATCGACCAGCGCATCCGCCCGCGCAATCCCTATCGCGGACTGGAGCCGTTTTTCGCCGAACACCGCGGCGACTACCACGGCCGCGAGCACGCCTGCGCGGCGCTGCTCGACACGGTGCAGCGGCACCGCGTCGCCACCCTGTTCGGCGCCAGCGGCAGCGGCAAATCCTCGCTGCTGTTCGCCGGGCTGCTGCCGGAACTCGACAACCTCGGCTGGCGCTGCATCGCGCTGCGCCCGAAGCGCGACCCGCTGCAGCAGCTCGCGCTGGCGCTCGGCGAAGCCGAAAACGACGCCGATCTGGCCACGGAATTTGCGCATAAAGTCCGCGCCAATCCCGAGCACCTGCACATCGCGCTGGAGCTGCACCGGCGCAAAACCGGCTGCGAGCGGCTGCTGCTGCTGATCGACCAGTTCGAAGAGCTGTTCACCCACGGCGACGCACAAACCCGCGAGCAGTTGGTCGCCGCGCTGCGCGCGCTGGCCGCCAGCGACGCGCCGCTGCACCTGCTGCTGGCGCTGCGCGCGGATTTTCTCGCCGCCGCGCTGGAGCAGCCGGGCCTCGGCGAGCTGCTCGACGCGCACCCGAAACCGATGCTGCTGCCGATGACCGCCGACGAACTGCGCGCCGCCATCGAGCTGCCGGCGCAGCGACTCGGCGTGCGCCTGCAGGACGGGCTGGCCGAGCAACTGCTGAAAGAGATCGGCGACGAACCCGGCCGGCTGCCGCTGTTGCAGTTCGCCCTGGCCCAGCTCTGGGATCGCCAGCAGTACGGCGAAATGAGTCACGCCGCGCTGCAAGCCATCGGCGGCATCGACGGCGCGCTGGCCAGACACGCGGACGGCGTGCTGAAAAACCTCAAACCGGAACAGCAGCAGACCGCGCGCCGCCTGCTGGTGCAACTGGTGCACCCCGGCGAAGGCACGCAGGACACCCGCCAGGTGGCCAGCATCGCCGAGCTGCCGCAGGCCGAGCGCGCCCTTTTGCCCCTGCTGGCCAGCGAGCGGCTGGTGATCACCGGCCGCGGCGACGCCAGCGCAAACGATGGCGCCCCGGGCGAAGGCGACGGCGACGGCGACGGCGACGAGGGCGACAGCGACACCGGCGCCACCGCCGAAGTCATCCACGAAGCGCTGATCCGCGAATGGCCAAAACTGCGCGACTGGCTGAAAGAGGATCGCCGCTTCCGCATCTGGCAGGAGCAGTTGCGCACCAACCTGCGCGGCTGGCAGGAGGCCGCGGATAGCGACAAGCGCGATCACCTGCTACAGGGCGCGCGGCTGGCCGAAGCGCGCGAGCAGCTCGCCGGCGACGCGCCGCTGGGAGAGAGCGAAATCGCCTTTATCCGCAGCAGCGACGCCAGCGAACGGCGCGGCAAACGCCGCCGCTTTGTGCTGGTGACGGCGGTGATCGCCATTCTCAGCACAATCAGCGCGGTGGCGCTGTGGCAGTGGGATACCGCCCGCCGGGCCGCCGCGCGCGCCATCGAGGCGCGCACGGCGGCGGAACAGGCCCGCGAGCGGGCCGTTCGATCCCGCGAAGCGGCCGAACAGCTGGCCAACTACATGGTCTTCGATCTGCGCGATGGCCTCAAACCCATCGGTCGGCTGGACCTGCTCGCCGGCGTGCAGCAGCGCATCGACGCCTACTACGACCGCCTCGGCGCCGAAAGCCACGACGACGCCAGCCTGCGCCGTGCCGCCACCAATCACCTGCAAACCGGCGACCGGCTGTTCGCCGCTGGCCAGCTCGACGAGGCGCTGGCGCGTTACCGCCGCGCCGAGACCAGTTACCGCCTGCTGCTGGAACGATCGCCGGACGACGCCGAACGGCAGCGCGATCTCTCCGTCAGCTACGAAAAGATCGGCGATATCCGCTCCGCGCAGGGTAGCCTCGACGAGGCGCTCGATGCCTTCAACAACAGCTTGAGCATCATCCAGCGGC
>CBFCYW010000179.1:0-2759 GCA_965602395.1 uncultured Chromatiales bacterium | reverse complement strand
TGCGACTACCTGATCCCCATCGCCCGCCTGCTGGCGCTGCTGCCGGACGCCGCGGCGCCGCGCCGCCAGCCGTGGTTCGACCTGCACGCGGCGCTGGCCGCCGGGCGCACCCCGACCCAGCTCGACGCGCTGCGCGACGCCCAGCCGCAGAGCCTCGCCGAGTACCGCCTGACGCGCGTCGCCCGCGACTGGCAGACCCACGACCTGCAGCTGCACTTCACCCCGCTGTTGCTGCTGCTCGACGACCGTCGCCGCGACAGCCAGCAGGGCGAGGGCCGCCAGCCGATCCCGCTGAACAATCTCGCCGAAGCCTTGCAGCACGACTACCCGTACTTCCTGCTCAAGGGCGCGCCGGGCAGCGGCAAGACCACCCTGTTCAAACGCCTGGCGCTGGATCTGTGCCGCCAGCCGCACGGCCCGCTGCCGGTTTTCGTCGAGCTGGCCGCGCACCGCGGCGGGCAGCCGCCGCAGCAGTGGCTGGATGAACAGTGGCGGCTGAACTTCCCGCAGATGCCGCCGCTCGCCGAGCTGGATCGCCCCGTCCTCTGGCTGCTCGACGGCCTCAACGAACTGCCCGACGAGCCGGGCCGGCCGCGCCGCGACAAGATCGAGCAGTGGCGGTGCTGGCTGGCGGCGCAGCGCGGCCAGCGGGCGCTGATCTCCTGCCGTGAGGCGGACTATCTCAACCAGCTCGACGAGATCGACGGGCGCCAGCTGCCGCACCTCGAACTGCAGCCGATGGACGGCGCAAAGATCGGTGAATTCCTGCACCGACGGGTCGATGAGCTGGGCGCAGCCTGCGTCGAGCGGGCCATCGCGCAGATCGAATCACGCCAGCTCAGCCGCCTGTACGACACCCCGCTGATGCTCAGCCTGCTGGTGGAGGTGCTGCGCGACGGCGGCGACTTCCCCGACGGCCGCGCCGGGCTGTTCTGCGCCTACCTCTGCCGGCTGCTGGCGCGCGAGCACCACAAGCCGGGCGGCTTTCCGCTCGACCGGCTGTTCAGCCAGCGCCAGTTGACCCCGCTGCTGCGCGCCGCGAACGCCGCCGACGGCGCGCAGCGCACGCGCGCCGTGCTGCGCGCCAACCCGCTGTTCGACGCCCTGGCCGCGCAGGCCTGGCGGCGCCAGCGCGCCGAGTTCCGCGGCGAGCGGCAGGAGGTCAGCTTCGACCGCCTGTCGCTGGAGGACGAACTCTGCGACGAGCACGGCGAAGATCGCGGCTGCGCTCTGTTGCAGCTGGCCGAGGCGCTGAACCTGCTGATCCCCGCCGAGAGCACCGGCAGCCTGCGCTTTCGCCACCAGCAGTTTCAGGAATTCTTCGCCGCCCGCCACTGGTTGCAGGCCGGCGAGATCGAGCTGGCCACGGCGCCGTTTCGGCCGGAGGATTTCCGCCAGCCGCTGGAAGAAGTCCGCAAAGCAATGCCCAACTGGCAGAGCCTGCCCGGCGTCGATCGCAGCGGCTGGGAGGAGACCGCGCTGCTGGCCGCCGAGTTGGCGCAGGTGGAGCCGCTGGCGGGCGACTTCGTCGCACAGCTGGCCGCGGTCAACCTGCCGCTGGCCGGGCAGTGCGCGGCGCGCATCGCGGCGACGGCAGCCCCGGCCATCAACAGCCACAGCAGATTGGCCGAAAGACTGCTGCAACGCATGCGTGATGAGCGCGCCGACCTGCGCGCGCGCATCGCCGCCGGCCGGGCGCTGGGGGAGATGCAGGCGCTGGAGGTGCTCGGCTTCACGCCGCAGATGAAAAACGGCCGGCGCATCGCCTGGCTGCCGCCGATGGCGACCATCGCCGCCGGCGAGTACAGCTTCGGCAGCGAGAACGACCCGCAGGCGTATGACGATGAGCACCGCTTCAGCCAGCGCCTGCCGGCCTTCGCCCTCGGCCGCTACCCGGTGAGCAACGCCGAGTGGCGCCACTTTATCGATGCCGGCGGCTACCGCGAGGCACGCTACTGGCCCGGCGCGGCGGCGCAGGCCTTCTTCCGCGGCGAGAGCAGCAACGAGGGGCAGGTGAACGCCTGGCAGTGGCTGCGCGGCAAGCGCGAGGACGGTTCGCTGGAGGACTACCTGGAAAACGTCAGTAGCGACAGCCCGGAAATCCACGCGCTGATCCGCGCAAAGACCGCGCTCAACGGCGCCGGCTGGGATGCGCATCTGGCGGACATTCGCGGCCGGTCCGAGAAGATCCACGAACCGATGGAATGGCGGCAGGGCGGTTTCAACAACCCGCTGCAGCCGGTGGTGGGCCTCTCGCTGTACGAGGCGCTGGCCTACTGCCACTGGCTGCGCGAGCTGAGCGGCGGCGACTGGACGCTGCCCGACGAACTGCAGTGGGAGGCCGCCGCCCGCGGCCTGCCACCGCAATTCGCTGGCCAGCAGCCGCGGCGCTACCCCTGGGGCGAACAGCCCGCCGAGCGGCGCTGCAATGCCCGCGCGGCGGAGTGCCGCGTCGGCGCAACCACCCCCATCGGCCTGTACGAGGCCGGCCGCACGCCGGAGACGGATCTCTACGATCTCGCCGGCAATGTCTGGGAGTGGACGCGCAGCGCCTACCGCGCTGCGCCGCCCTACGACCAGCAGCCGCTGGCAGCAGTGGAGGACAGCGGCCGCAAGCGCGTGCTGCGCGGCGGCAGTTGGAGCGACTTCGGGCGCTCCCTGCGCGCTGCCTTCCGCAGCGCCAACGAGCCGGACCTGCGCGACGACGACGCTGGCTTCCGGCTGGCCGGAGGTTGACCGAACCAGTGGGGACGCCAGCC
>CBFCYW010000178.1:0-2940 GCA_965602395.1 uncultured Chromatiales bacterium | reverse complement strand
CGAGAAGTCCGAGAAGTCCGAGAAGTCCGAGAAGTCCGGAGGCAAATCCTCCACCGAGGACTGACGGTGCTGCACTGCATCACGATTTTGCTGCAATGCAAAAATAATCGGTCGAAATCGTTGACATGGGCCACATCAGTGGCATAAGGTTGCCCCCACGTTGTGCAGTGCACAATTCAAAGCAACCATCAGGAAGACCCCCATGTACGACAAATTCGCAATCGATCCGCAGACCAGCCTGAAGCCCGCCATCGAGCTGGCCGAAATCAACGTCGGCACCGCCGAGAAGCTCGTCCAGCAGCAGGCTGGCTACGTCGTCGACGTGCTGAATGCTTCCGTCGACCACGCCAAGCTGCTCGGTGGCATGAGTGACGCCGCCGCTGCTTTCGAAGCCCAGCAGGGCTTTGCTCGCGATATGGGCCAGCGCTTCGCTGACGCTGCCAAGCTGCAGTTCGAAACCCTGACCCAGGCCAAGGACGCCACCGTCAAGCTGTTCGAAGGTGCCGTGCAGCAGCCCGCCGCCAAAAAGGCTCCGGCCAAGAAAGCCGCCTGATCGCAGCCTGAAGGCCGCACCAGGCGCGCCGGCAACAGCCGGCCCAAGCCCGCGCACCGTTCACCGGTCGCGGGCTTTTTCGTGCCCGCAGCATTTTCATGCGCTCACTCAGGCGATCATGCTGCAGTGCAACATTTTTTGCTACTACCCCCTTGACACCCCGGGCTGACGAGCCTACATTTAATCGCGAATTGTGCAGTGCAACATTTTTCACCGAAATCTCAAGAGGACATCAGCATGTACGACAAAGTGGTCAAAGAAGCTCAGGACAACATGAAGCCGGTTCTCGACATGGTCGCCATCAACAGCGCCGCGGTCGAAAAGCTGGTCAAGCAGCAGGCCGATTACATGAGCGAGCTGCTCAACTCCGGACTCAACCAGGCGCGCACCGTCAGCGAAGCCAAGGATCCGAACGCCGCCGTAGAAGCGCAGAAGGCCTACGTGGAAGAAATGAGCAGCAAGCTCATGGAAGCCGCCAAGCAGAACCTGGACGTGATGATGGAAGCCAAGGACGCACTGGCCAAGGTCGTCGAGGCCTCCGTAAAGGACGTCCAGGACAAGGTCAGCAAGGCCAAGTAAGCGCGCCTTGCCACTGCGCCACCCGCTACGCGGAGGCGGCGCAGCAGGATGAAACCCCGCCCTTGTGGCGGGGTCTTTTTTTGCCCGCAAAACAGTGCAGCGACCGGCCCACGGCGAATCTCAATCCCGCTCGCGCAGCCAACTGGCGACCGTTTCCGCCACCTCGCCAACCGCACGCTGGCTGACGTAGAGGCCGATGTGCCCCACATCCCAGGACGCCTCGGTGTAGTCCTCGCTGCCAATCAGACCGCGCAGCGCATGCGAGCTGGCCGGCGGCACCAGGTGATCACGCTCGGCGACCAGGTTCAGCAGCGGCTGGCGGATGCCGCGCAGATCGACCGCCTGACCACCGACGCGCATACCGCCCTCGACCAGCAGATTGCGCTGGAAGCAATCGCGGACAAACTCGCAAAAGGCGCGCGTGGCCAGATTGGGACAATCGCCGATCCAGTGCTCCATAGCCGCAAACAGGCGCAGCTCGTCGTCGCGCCCCTGCAGATCGGCCAGGTCGAGATACTTTTTCAAGCCCAGCGCCAACGGCTTGAGGTTGACGAAAAACTGCCGCAGCCAATCGCCCGGCAGCTGCGCGCAGACCTGCGCCAGTGCCGCGGTATCCAGCCCGGCGGCCAGACGCGCCACCGGAAAGCGCTCCACCCGGCAATCCACCGGCGCGCTGACCACGATCAACTGGCGCAGCGGCTGCGGGCGCAGCGCCGCATGGCACAGCGCCAGCGTGCCGCCCTGGCAGATGCCCATCAGGCTCAGGCTATCGGCACCGCTATCGGCGAGCACCGCCGCCACCGCCGCCGGCAGTTGATCGAGCAGATAGTCATCGAGGCCCAGATCGCGATCGGCGGGCAGCGGCCGCCCCCAGTCGAGCAGATAGACCGGCACGCCCTGTTCAAGCAGGCTTGCGATCAGCGAGTGCCCCGGCAGCAGATCGAGCACATACGGTCGATTAACCAGCGAATAGACGATCAGTAGCGGCGTGCGCAGCCGCGCTCCAGCCGCTTGCGCGCCGGCCTCATCGCGACCCTCAGCCCGACCATCCGCAGCCCCCGGCCGCGGGTGGTGATAGCGGTACAGGCTCGCACCGTCACGCTGCAGCAGGCGCTCGCGCGGCGTCGGGCCGAGCAGCAGCTCGCCCGCATCCGGCAGCTGCGCGGTGCTGTCGGCGAGCCGCCGCTGCAAGTCCTGCAACTCGCGCGGCAAAGCCCGGGGGTCGAGGCGCAACCGCGTCATCCGTCGTGATCCGCAGCAGATTCGGCCACTGGCGACGAGGCCAGCAGCGCACTGTTGAGCAACGCCGCGTAGTCGCGGGCGAAATCCGCATCGCCGAGCATCAGCGCATGCTCGCGCTCGAAGCAATCGACCCACAGATCGAAGTAGTCACGCAGGCTGTCGATTGGCGCCTCGGCGCTGTCCAGACGCGCTTCGAGCGCCGCCGCGGCGCGGCCCAGACAGGCGGCATAGTGCGCCGCACAGGCATCTCTGGCGGCCTGGCAGCGCGCCAGTCGCGCGGCAGCGGTGGCGGCGTCGAGCGTCGCATCGGCACGGGCCAGCTGCTCCCAGTAGCCGAGTTGGCGCTGCACCCAATCGGCGGCCAGACGCAACAGCCAGTCGCGCGGGCCGGATCCGGTGGCCGCCAGCTCGGCCAGCAGCGCGCGCAGCGGCGCGGCCAACTGTTGCGGCGGCGGCATCGCAGCGGCGGCATCGGCATCGGCGACAGCAGCAAAGCCCGGCAGATCGGCGCAGGCTCGCAGCCAGGCGTCGCCGATCCGCGGCCAGACGGCCGCCATATCGGCCGC
>CBFCYW010000177.1:0-3033 GCA_965602395.1 uncultured Chromatiales bacterium | reverse complement strand
TCGTCGGCCCAGAGGTCGTCGCTATAGGCCAGCAGCGCCGCCAGCGCAGCGCAGCCGATGTGCCCCTTGACCAGCAGATGGCCGTCGTGGGCGTCGATGCTGTCGATGCTCATGCCGGTGGCCAGCGCGGCGCCGGCCGGCGATACCTCGCGGCCGTCGAAGGGCAGCCATGCGCGCGCGCTGCCGGCGCCGAACTGCGCGGCGGCGAAGTCGCGGATGATGCCGCTCAGCGGCGTGCCGCTGCCGCAGGCGAGCACCCCGCACAGATCCAGCAGCAGCAGCTTGACGCGCTCGCGCACCTCGCGCGGTGCGTCCTCCCACTGCAGTCCGGTGGTGAAGCGATAGACCCGATCGACGACCTGATCGCCGCCGCTGAAGTCGAACTGCTGATAGCTCATCGCTGCGCCCTCGTGTCAGATGTCGTCGTCGCCGATCTCCCGGGTGCGCCGCGCGATGTAATCGGCCAGCGCTTCGCGGATCGCCGGGTCGATGGCCGGCGGCTGGTAGCCGTCGAGCATCGCCTTCCATTTGCGGTTGGCGCGCAGGTCGGTCTGCGGCGAGCCGTCGGCCTGCCAGAACTCGTAGGCGCGCCAGTCGGAGAGGATCGGCTTGTGGAAGGCGGTCTCGTAGCGCGGCATGGTGTGCTGCGCGCCGAGGAAGTGGCCGCCGGGGCCGACGTCGGCGATCGCCTGCATCACCTCTTCGGCGTCGGAGAAATCGATCCGCGGGCGCAGCGCGCCCATCATGCCGATCATCTCCGAATCGAGGATGGTCTTTTCGAAGCCGCAGGTCAGCCCGCCCTCCATCCAGCCGTGGGCGTGGTAGACCATGTGCGCGCCGGAAAGCTGCGCCGCCCACAGCGAGAACATGCTCTCGTAGGCCGCCTGCGCGTCCGGCGCGACCGAGGTCGAGCCCAGCCAGACGCGCTGCGGCAGTCGGTAGCGGCGCGCCATCTGGCCGTTGGCGAGGGTGCCGGTGACGCCCTCCGGCACGCCCAGCGCCGGGGCGCCGGAGCGCATGTCCACCGGCGAGGTGAGCACGCCGTAAAAGCAGGGCGCGCCGGCGCGCACCATCTGCAGAAAGGCGATCACGCCGATGCACTCGGCGTTGCACTGGATGACGCTGCCGGAGAGGGTGATCGGCGACATCGCCCCGGCCAGCGCCACCGGCGAGATCACGTTGACCTGGCCGCACTCGGCGATCTCCATCGCCGCTTCGATCAGCGGCGCGTCCACCACCAGCGGCGAGTTGACGTTGATGCTGGCGTGCAGCCGCGGCGCGCGGCGCACTTCCTCGTCATCCACGCCGTAGGCAATCGCCGCCATCGCCAGCGAATCGCGCACCCGGGTGCGGCCGATGGCGTAGATCCGCGTGACCTTGTCCGACAAGGTGTGCCAGTCGTAGGCGCTGAGCAGGTGGCGGGTGTTGACCGGGGTGTCGATCGGCTCGACCGGGTGGCCGGAGTGAAAGGCCACGGTCGGCAGCATGTGGTTGAGGCGCACCAGATCGCGGAAGTCGCGCTGCGAGCCGGGGCGGCGGCCGCGATCCATGTCGAGCACATTCGGTGCGCTGGAGGCGGAGCCGTAGTGGATCTGCTCGCCGCCGAAATGCAGATTGTTGGCCGGGTTGCGCGCCAGCATCTCGAACTCGCCCGGCGCCAGGGCGAGGAAGTGTTCGACCACCTCCGGCGGGAACCGGACCATGCCGCTGTCGCGATCCACCGCGCAGCCGTTGGCCTCCAGCAGCGGCCAGGTTTCGGGCGAGAGAAACTTCAGCCCGATGTCCCGCAGCAGGCGCAGCGATAGCTGGTGAACCTGTTCCTCTTCCTCCTCGCTGAGTATGTCGATGGGCGCGTAGGCGCGCTTCATCGGCTGGAAGGCCTCGGCGGTCTCGCCGCTGGGTCTGCTGCGGCGCTGGTTGCGGCGCTGGCGTCTGGCGGTCATGGCGGGCATCGCCTCCGGGTATGAAAACCGCTCCAGTATTGCCGCTGGACACGCGCGCGTCGCCTGACAGGGCATTATTTCAGCCATAGCAAAAGTGTTATTTCTCGACGACAATCGTCGGCGCAACAGCGCTTGGCGGGGGCGGCAGCGATGAAACTGAGCGATCTGGAAATCTTCGTGCAGGTCGCCGAGGCCGGTGGCATGACCCAGGCCGCGGCGCTGCGCGGCAGCAGCCAGCCGGCGATCAGCCGCACGCTGCGCGATCTGGAATCGCGCCTGCGCGCGCCGCTGCTCAAGCGCACCGGGCGCGGCGTCGAGCTGACCCCCGCCGGCGCGCGCTTTCTCGACTTCGCCCGCGACACCCTGGCCGACTTCGACGAGACCCAGCGCGCGGTGCGCAGTCTGGCCGGCGCGATGCCGGCGAAGCTCGACATCGCCGTGCCCTTGCGCGTCGGCCGGCTGGCGATCCCGGCGCTGCACAAGCGCTTCGCCGCGGCGCTGCCGGAGATCGGTCTGCACGTCTACGAGGACAGCTCGGCGCGCATGGCCAGCGCGCTGCGCAACCACGACTACGATATGGCGCTGGTCTACGCCGACGGCAGCGCCGCGGTGCCGGGGCAGGAGCGCCTGTTCAGCGAGGCCCTGTACGCGGTCGGCCCGCGCGCCGAGCTCGGCGACAGCGACCGCGATGGCGACCACCCGCTGCCGCTAAGCGAACTCGCGCCACTGCCGCTGCTGCTGCCGGGCAGTGGCTCGCCGTTCCGCCGGCTGATCGAAACCCGCTTCCGCCGCCAGGGGCTGGAGCCGACCATCGCCCGCGAGCTGGAGACCTCCGAGGCCGCGCTGGCCTTCGCCATGGAGGGCGAGGGGGTGGCGATCCTGCCCTACAGCAACGTCTACCGCGAGTGTCAGATCGGCGAGGTCTCGGCGCGACCGATCGTGGCGCCGGGCATCGAGCGCGACATCTGCCTGGCGATCAGCGCGCAGACCGATCGCCGCCTGGCGCAGATCGCCGCGCGGGTGCTGCGCGAGGCGCTGGCCGGTATCGCCGGGCAGGCGCGCTGGCGGCGCGCGCGGGGCTGATCGCCAA
>CBFCYW010000176.1:0-3051 GCA_965602395.1 uncultured Chromatiales bacterium | reverse complement strand
CACCATCGCCACCGCGCGTCGGATCGAGCGGAAAGTCGTCGTCGACATCATTTACACCATCGTTGTCGTCATCGACATCGGCGTTGTTGCCGACGCCATCGCCATCGGTATCCAGGCTTTCGCCCGGATCCAGCGGCAAGGCATCGTCGACATCCGCCACGCCATCGCCGTCGTCATCCGCGTCGCAGCTGTCGCGCTGGCCGTCGCCATCGCTGTCCGGCCGGCCGGGGCCGCAGTCGCTGGCGTACTCGACGTGCAACACCGGCACATGCCGCATGCCGGCGCGCCGCGCGCCGTCGTAGGAATAGGCGACGCGCCGTCCCACGCCATCGATGATCAACACCACCGCGTTACCGCTGGCCCAGCCGGGGCGCGCGACGATCTCTTGCAGAATCGCCGCCAGATCGCTGCTGCGCTGCGCCTCGCCGCGGTCGCCGACGCGCTCCCAGGCATCCGGCACCCAGCTGCTGTGAGCGGCGGTCAGCGGCCGCTCGGACAGATTGTCGCGTGCGCCGCTGAAGGCTGGTGCGTGATCGCTGGCCTGGCCGCGGATGCCGAACAGGCTGGGCACATCGTCCGTCTCGTCGACGCTGAACTGGACCCAGGCGCGCTGGATCACCGCAGCGGGCGGGATGCTCAGATCGGTGAAGCGCAGGCCGACGATCTGCTGTTCGCCATCGTTGTCGGTGATCTCCAGATCGCGGCTGCCGGGGGAGGCGCTGATGCCGCTGAGCAGCTCTTCACTGTCGCCCAGCGGACTGGCCACGGCGCGCGTCAATCGCTGCAGCTCGCCGGGCGGCGGCTCGATCCGCAGCTGCGTGGCCTGGCTGGCGCGGTTGTCCTGCGGCTGCGGATCGGCGCTGTCCGAAGTCACCTCGGCAGCCAGGCGCAGCTCGGCGCTGGCCGCTTCATCGACCGTCACCGCAATGCTGATCCGCCGTTCGCCGCCGGCCGGGATATCGCCCAGCGAGCAGCGCGACATGGCACCCGGGTCCTCGTCGCAGCCGTTGCTGCTGACAAAGCTCACGGCATCCGGCAGCAGCTGGCTGAGCAGTGCGTTCTGCGCCGCCTGCGGGCCGGCGTTGCGCACCGTCAGGGTGTAGCTGAGCGGGTCGCCGGGGGAGACCGGATCGGCGCTATCGACGATCTCGATGGACAGATCGGCGGAGGCGTCGAGCACCCGATAGGCATGCGTCACCTGGCTGGCATTGCCGGCGTTATCGACGGCGCGCAGGCTGTACTGCCTGTCGCCGGCGCTGGCGGTGTCGATGGCCGCGCCGCTGGCGGTGCCGGCATCGCTGCTGGCGACGCCGGAGAGGGTATCGCTGACGCTCCACTCGGCGAGCACCACGCTGTCGAGCGCGTATTCAGCGCCATCGGCCGGCGCGCGCAGCGCCAGCGATGGCGGCGTGGCATCGCGCTTGACGGTGACGCTCTCGCTGGCCGTGCCGCCGGCGGAGCTGGCCTCGCAGGTGAAGGTCACAGCGGCGCTGTCCTCAACAAGGCTCACCGCATCGCAGCCGCTGCTGGCGCTGATCGCCGATTCGCCGTCGCTGACGCTCCAGCTGACGCGGACATCGCCGGTGTACCAGCCGTTGTCGCCCAGGCTGCCGGTCACCGTCGGGCTGATCAGCGGCGGGGTGCTGTCGCCGGCGGCGATCACCCGGTAGCCGTGCGCCACCGTCGCGGTGTTGCCCGCATTGTCGGTGGCGCTGACCGAGTAGGTCTTCGCGCCGGGACTGGCGGTGTCGATGGCGGCGCCGTCATCGCTGCTGCCGCTCGCGCTGGCCACGCCGGACTGCGCGTCGCTGACGCTCCACGCCGCATTCACCGCACTGCCAAGCGGGTACTCGGCGGCATCGGCCGGGCTGCTCAGGCTGATCAGCGGGGCGCTCGCGTCGCGCCGGATGGTGATGCTGTCGCTGGCGCTGCCGCCGGCGGAGCTGGCTTCGCAGGTGAAGGTCACCGCGGCGGTGTCTTCGACAAGGCTCACCGCCTCGCAGCCACTGCTGGCGGTCACGGCGGACTCGGCGTCGACCACGGCCCAGCTCACGCCGACATCGCTGATGTACCAGCCGTTGTCGCCCTCGGTGCCGCTGACGGTGGCGGTGATCAGCGGCGGCGTGGTGTCGCCGGGCGCTGTGTCGCAAGCGGTGCTGGCGTCCAGATTGGCCGCCCCGGGACTGATGCAGACGCGGCTGAAGTCGGCGCTGTTGTCGTCGCTGTCGGCGCCATCCGGCAGGCGCGACAGGCCGACGCGGGCAATGCTGTTGCTGTCGGCACTGCTGCCGCCGCCGACGCCGCTGCCCTCGGTGAAGGGTGCGACCGTGTCGCCCTCGTAGCTGAGCGCGTCCAGCAGCGCGTCGCCCAGCAGCAGCGCCACCGCATCCGGCGCGCCGTTCTGGATCAGGTTGCTGTCGGGTGAGGCGTCAAAATCGCAGTTGGCGACGTTGCCGGGATCGCCGCAGATCACGAAATAATCGCCAGCGGCCAGCGACAGCGCCGGCAGCGGGATGCTGCGGTAAACCCCGCTGCCACCGCCGTTGACCAGTTGCACGAGATAGCCATCCAGCGACACGCTGTCGGGGCCGGTGTTTTTCAGCTCGATGAACTCGCCGCGGTCGCTGCCGGGCTGGTCGTAATCCAGCTCATTGATCAGCACGGCGGCGGCCGCCACACCCGGCAGCGCACACAGGCCAGACAGCAGAACAGCCATTGAAATGACCATCGATCGGGTTCGCCGAATGGCCGCAGAGCGAGCGGCAAAGCCGCGAAATACAGATGAGATCCGAGCGCGGATGCGCCCCGGAATACGGGACAGACTAGCCATGTGAACACTCCTTGTTCTGGCTGTTTGAGGGGCCGAAACGGCCGCGATGTGACTCCATTCACAGACTATGAATACCACCCGGGCGAGCGACCTGTCTACGCCAGGCGCAAAAAAAGCGCCGAAATCCGGCGCTTTGCTGTGCTTGTTCTCAGGCGGTGCGGGTCGCTTTTACGACCCGCACCGCGTAGCGGACGCCGTCGCTCAGTTGCCGCCTGGCAGGC
>CBFCYW010000175.1:0-3088 GCA_965602395.1 uncultured Chromatiales bacterium | reverse complement strand
CCAGCGCGGCGGACAGCTTGAGATCGGCGCCGCGGTGAGCCTCGAAGACGCCTTCGGCGCCATCGTCGAGCACTACCCGGAGCTGGCCGAGCTGCACCGTCGCTTCGCCTCGCTGCCGATCCGCAACGCCGGCACCCTCTGCGGCAACGTCGCCAACGGCTCGCCGATCGGCGACTCGATGCCGGCGCTGATCGCTCTCGGCGCCAGCCTGCTGCTGCAGCGCGGCGAGGCGCTGCGCGAGCTGCCGCTGGAGGATTTCTACCTCGACTACCAGCGCACCGCGCGCCAGCCCGGCGAGTTTGTCCGCGCGCTGCGCCTGCCGCTGCCGCCGGCCGCCGATGGGCGCCGCCTGCTGCGCTGTTACAAGATCGCCAAGCGCTTCGATCAGGATATCAGCGCGGTCTGTGCCGCTTTCGACCTGCGCATCGACGACGGCCTGATCGCTGCCGCGCGCATCGCCTTCGGCGGCATGGCCGCAATCCCCAAACGCGCCAGCCGCTGCGAGGCGGCGTTGCTCGGCAGCCCCTGCAGTGAGGCCGGGGCGCGCGCCGCCATCGACGCGCTGGCGGAGGATTTCCAGCCGATCAGCGATATGCGCGCCAGCGCCGACTACCGCTTGCGGGTCGCCGGCAATCTGCTGCGCCGCTGCCTGCTGGAGTCGCAGCAAGCGCTGCCGCGGGTTTTTGAGCGCGGCGCCTTCGGCGAATGCGAGCGGGGCGGGCGATGAGCGAGCGGGGCATCCGCGGCGGCGTCGGCGCGCCGCAGTTTCACGACAGCGCCGCGCTGCACGTCAGCGGCCGCGCGCGCTATTGCGACGATATCCCCGAGCCGCGCGATCTGCTGCACGCCGCGCTGGGTTTGTCGCCGCTGCCGCGCGGACGAATCCGCCGCCTCGATCTGGGCGCGGTGCGCGATTATCCGGGGGTGGTCGCGGTGCTCGCAGCGGAGGACCTGCCGGGGGAAAACAACTTCGGCGCGGTGCTGCACGATGATCCGATCCTCGCCGGCGAGCGCATCGATTTTGCCGGTCAGGCGCTGTTTGCGGTGGCCGCGGAATCGCTGGATGCGGCGCGCCGCGCGGTGCGATTGGCGGTGCTCGAAGTGGACCGGGAGCCGCCGCTGCTGAGCCCGCGCGAGGCGGTCGCTGCAGAGAGTTTCGTGCTGCCCAGCGAGCGGCTGACGCGCGGCGACGCGGCTGCTGCCATCGACGCCGCGCCGCGCCGCATCACCGGCAGCATCAGCCTCGGCGGGCAGGATCACTTCTACCTCGAAGGCCAGATCGCGATGGCCCTGCCGCGCGACGACGGCGATCTGCTGATCCACAGCTCGACCCAGTACCCGGCCGAGGTGCAGCAGGTGGTTGCCCACGCCCTCGGCCGCGCGGCGATGGAGGTGATGGTCGAGTGCCGGCGGATGGGCGGCGCCTTCGGCGGCAAGGAGAGCCAGCCGGCGCAGATCGCCTGCATCGCCGCGATCCTCGCCGCGCAGACCGGCCGCCCGGTGAAGCTGCGCCTGGATCGCGACGACGACATGCTGATGACCGGCAAGCGCCACGCCTTCGAGTTCGACTACCGCGCGGGCTTTGACGACGACGGCCGTATCCGCGGCGTCGAGTTCGAGATGGCCTCGCTGTGCGGCAATTCGGCGGATCTCTCCGGGCCGGTCAACGACCGCGCCATGTTCCACTGCGACAACGCCTATTTTCTGGAAAATCTCAGCGTGGTCTCGCATCGCTGCCGGACCAACACCGTCTCCAACACCGCCTTTCGCGGCTTCGGCGGGCCGCAGGGCATGTTCGCCATCGAGCAGGTGGTCGATGAAATCGCCCGCCAACTGGGCCGCGACCCGCTGGACGTGCGCCGGGCCAATTTCTACGGACTCGGCGAGCGCGACACCACCCACTACGGCCAGCGCGTCGAAGACAATGTGCTGCACGAGCTGTGCGCGCAGCTGGAGGCCGGCAGCGACTACCGCGCGCGGCGCGCGGCGATCGCCGAGTTCAATCGCGAAAGCCCGGTGCTCAAGCGCGGCATAGCCCTGACGCCGGTCAAATTCGGCATCTCCTTCACCGCCACCCACCTCAACCAGGCCGGCGCGCTGCTGCACGTCTACAGCGACGGCAGCGTGCTGCTCAACCACGGCGGCACGGAGATGGGCCAGGGGCTGTTCACCAAGGTGGCGCAGGTGGTCGCCGAGGAGCTGCAGATCGATTTCGAGCGGATCAGGATATCTGCCAGCGACACCGCGCGGGTGCCGAATGCCTCGGCCACCGCCGCCTCCAGCGGCTCGGATCTCAACGGCAAGGCCGCGCAGGCCGCCGCGCGCACCATTCGCGAGCGGCTCAGCGCCTTCGCCGCCGAGCGTTTCGATGTCGCCGAGGGCGATGTGCGCTTCGCCGCCAATCGGGTGCACGCCGGTGAGGCGGTGCTCGAATTCGGCGAGCTGGCGCGGCTGGCCCATACAGCGCGGGTGCCGCTCTCGGCCACCGGCTTCTACGCCACGCCGAAGATCCACTACGATCGCAAAACCTTCAGCGGCCGGCCCTTTTACTACTACGCCTGCGGCGCCGCGGTCGCCGAGGTGGCGGTCGACACGCTCACCGGCGAACACCGCCTGCTGCGCGCGGATATCCTCCACGACTGCGGCAAGTCGCTGAACCCGGCCATCGACCGCGGCCAGATCGAGGGCGCCTTCATCCAGGGGATGGGCTGGTTGACCAGCGAGGAACTGGTCTGGAATCCCGCCGGCCAGCTGGCCACGCATGCGCCATCCACCTACAAGATTCCCGGCTGCGCCGATGTGCCGGCGGATCTGCGCGTCGAGCTGTTCGACGCCGCCAACCGCGAGGACACCATCCATCGCTCCAGGGCGGTCGGCGAACCGCCGCTGATGCTCGGCCTGTCGGTATTCCACGCCCTGCGCGACGCGCTGGCCGCCTGTGCTGGATCTGGCGATGGCGATGGCGATGCAGCCAGCGACCGCGGAATCAGCGTGCCGCTGCAGGCCCCGGCCACGCCGGAGGCGGTGCTGCGCGCCATCGACTGTCTGCGCGGCAGCGATCAACGGGGCGGCGATGAGCGGGGCGGCG
>CBFCYW010000174.1:0-3319 GCA_965602395.1 uncultured Chromatiales bacterium | reverse complement strand
GCCTCAGCTTCAGCCTCAGCTTCAGCGGCGGCGGCGCGCTCGGCCTCGCGGCGCTGCTGGGCGCGCATATCCCAGGTCACCAGGTCGCCGAGTGGCTCGAAGCTGGTGAAATCTTCGGCGTAGTCGTCGAGGCCGTCGCAGACGTTGAAGCCGGCGCTGGAGAACAGCTTGCGCAGCGCCGCGCGACGCAGCCCCTCGCTGACCTCGGGGGAGAGAAAGCCGCTGTAGTCGGAGGACTCATCGAGGCTGTCCAGCGGCGGCATGTCGGCGTCGGTGAGCGGTCGCGGCGGTGGCGATTCGGGCGACTCATCGCTCGCAGCCCCGCTCGCGAGCTCTGCTTCGGAGGGCTCGGCGGTCTCGCGCTGCCGCTCCTCGGCGACGCGCCGCTTGCGCTCGGCCCAGCGATCCAGCAGGCCGCCTTCGTGGTGCTGATCGCGACCGTTGCTCATCGCCCCTTCCAGTCGTCGCGCTTGCGCTTGCGGCGCTTTTCCGGGACGTAGTGGCCGATGATGAAATGCTCCAGCGGTGCGCACAGCTCGGCGGGCAGCGGCGCCTCGAAGGCCAGGTCGTCGGCCTCGACGTGGGCGTTGGCGACATCGAAGCTGGCGCTGACCAGAAACGGCTCGGGGTCGGCGTCGCCCTCCGGCTGGTGGGCGATGACGAAGATCCGCGGCTGGGCCACGGCGAGGTTGTGGTAGTAGCTCTCCGCCTCGTCGGGATAGAGGCGCAGTTCGAGACCGGTGAACAGCCGCTGGCGGCTTTGGCCGTCGTCGTGCACGCTGCCATCGGCGCCGCAGGCCGGAAGCGCGCCGCCGCAGATCACGCCGAGCAGCTGCCAGCTTTGCGATTGCCAGCGGTTTTCCGGGGTCTGCCGGCACTCCAGCAGCGCGGCCACATCGAAGCGCTCCGGGCCGGGCTGCCAGTTTTCGGGAATGGGGGCTTTGACGGTCATTTCGCACTCTCCTCCGCCAGCTGCGGATGCAACATCTGAACCAGCTCACATTTTGACCGCGGCATCGCGCTGCAACGGCGCTGTCGGGCGTGCAAAAGCAAGCCGCTGCGAGCGCAACCACGCCGCGCGGGGCGAGCAAAGACAAGCTCGTCAATCGGGTCGAAATGACCCAATCGCGCGGCCGATGGGGCGCAAATGACCCAATTGCTGCCGCGCCGGCCGCTGCCGCGCTGGCCGTGCGGGTGGGTACGAAACTTGCGATTGAGGCACTGGGAGGCAACAGGAGTCCGCCCATGTCCGCATCAGTCGCCGCGCGCCCGGCACGCAATTTCATGACCGTCAAACAGGTTGCCGAATACCTGCACCTGAATGAAAAGAAGGTCTACGCGCTGGCCAATGACGGTGGCATCCCCGCCACCAAAGTCACCGGAAAATGGGTCTTCCCGCGCGAGCTGGTCGATCGCTGGCTGCTCGAATCCAGCCACGGCGGCATGCTCAGCGATCGCCTGCTGCTGGTCGGCAGCGACGACCCGCTGCTGCACCGCGCCCTGCAACTGCACGCCCACGACCATCGCGCCCACAACCTGCTCAGCCACAGCGTCTGCGGCACGCGCCTGGGCCTGGAGCTGCTGGCCCGCGGCCGCGCCGATATCTGCGCCATGCACTGGGGGCCGGCGGCGGAGAGCGCCACCCGCCACCCGGCGCTGCTGCGCCAGCACAGCGCGCATCGCCAGTGGGTGCTGGTGCACGGCTTTTGTCGCGAGCAGGGGCTGCTGCTGTCGCCCGATCTGCCGCCGCTGGCGCGCATCGACGAACTGCTCGCCGCGCCCCTCGAACGGCCGCTCAGGCAAAAGCTGCGCTGGGCGATGCGCGACGAGGACAGCGGCAGCCAGCGCCTGCTGCGCGAGGCGCTGGCGCGGCACGACGCGGTGCCGGCAGTGGCGGAGCGCCACCAGCAGCCGGTGCGCTCGGAGCGCGAGGCCGCCGGCCTGCTGGCGATGGGCGAGCTGCACGTGGCGCCCGGCTCGCGCGCCACTGCCAGCGAGTACGGCCTCGGCTTTCTCTCTCTGGGCTGGGTGTCGGTGGATTTCGCCCTGCCCCGCGGGGTGTACTTCCGCCATCTTTTTCAGGGCCTGCTGGCACGCCTGGGCAGCGCCGAGCTGCGGCGCGATGCGGAGCGTCTGGGCGGCTACGATTTCGACCAGCTCGGCGCGCTGGTGTGGGGTCAGGAATAACCCTCAGTCGAAGTGGCTGGCAATCTCGTCGAAGGGCTTGCGGGCGATAGCCGGCACCCTCGCATCCGCCGCCGGGTAGCCGGCGACCACCAGCAGATAGGGCTTTTCATTGCTCGGTCGATGCAGGATCTCGCCGAGAAAACCCATCGGGCTGGGGGTGTGGGTGAGCGTCGCCAGTCCAGACAGATGCAGCGCGCAGAGCAACATGCCGCAGGCGATGCCGACCGACTCGGGCATGTAATAATGCTTCTGTTTATTGCCGTCGCCGTCGAAGCTGTACTTTTGCAGGAATACGGCGATCAGCCAGGGCGCGGTTTCGAGGAAGGGCTTGTCGGCATCGGTGCCCAGCGGAGCCAGATCCCGCAGCCAGCTCTCGCTGGCGCGGTGCTGATAAAATTCACGCTCTTCGGCTTCCGCTGCTTTGCGGATCGCCTTTTTAATTTTCGCGCTGGAAACGATGGCGAAATGCCAGGGCTGCTTGTTGGCGCCACTGGGCGCTGCGCCGGCAGCGCGCACTGCGTTGTGAATAATTTCGGCAGGCACCGGGCGAGCGGAGAAATCGCGCACCGTGCGACGCTTGTGCAAAGTGGCGCAGAAGTCGCGGGAGGCAGCGAGCATCTCCGCTTCGGTCAGCTCGGTAAAATCCAGCGGAATACTGGGATGCTTATCGGCGCTCATCGCGGCTCCGGTAGTCGCAGGGTGGATCAACGCAGCTTACCCCAGCTTTCACACGCAAAGGAGAGTCGCAATAATCGGGGTGAGATCAGAATGGCGCCAGGAGACGGGTAGCCGTACATGATCGGTATCGAGTTGCGTTTTCCGCAGTGCGGGCATTTCTGTCTTCTCTGGTCCTCGCTGAGGGATATGTACTCATAGAACAGCGCGGCGGCGAGACTCAGCGCGGCCAACACGGCAAGTAGGGTGACTATGATGGTGAGGGGACTCATGCGGCGACCTGTTCCGTGACTGCGAGGGGAAGGTGCCTCCGGGCGATCTGTGCAACGCATAGCCGCCGTGCAGTCCGAGGTATGACGCAAGAACCCGAACATGTTGGCGTGCCGCGTGATGGGATTGCAGAGCAGTCCGGTAGGGCGAGTTAGCGCAGCGCAACCCACCTTTCGCGGCATTTCAT
>CBFCYW010000173.1:0-3424 GCA_965602395.1 uncultured Chromatiales bacterium | reverse complement strand
TTGCAGAGCTTGCTTAGTGGCGACAACCAAAGGTATCCCGAATGAGCGACAAGCCGATCAGCCGCTATCCGATCCCGAAACTCGATGAGCTGCCGGACGACATCCGCGAAAAAATCGAGCAGGTGCAGCAGAAGGCGGGTTTCGTCCCCAATGTGTTTCTCACCCTGGCGCACCGCCCGGATGAGTTCCGCGCCTTCTTCGCCTATCACGACGCACTGATGCTGCGCGAGGACAGCAATCTGAGCAAGGCCGAGCGCGAGATGATCGTGGTCGCCAGCAGCGGCGCCAACGATTGCCAGTATTGCGTCATCGCCCACGGCGCGATTCTGCGCATCTACGCCAAGAACCCGCTGATCGCCGATCAGGTGGCGGTCAACTATCGCAAGGCGGACATCACTGCGCGCCAGCGGGCAATGCTCGATTTCGCACTGAAAGTGACGCTGCATTCGGCACAGATCGGCGAAGAAGACTTCGCTGCGCTGCGCGAACACGGCTTCGATGATGAAGACATCTGGGATATCGGCGGCATTGCGGCCTTTTTCGGCATGTCCAACCGCCTCGCCAACCTGACCAGCATGCGCCCCAATGACGAGTTTTACGCCCTCGGGCGCTGAGCGGAAATGGCTCGAAAATGCGGCAACCAGCCGCCTCAATGGCGGCTCAACAGGGTGTTGACCTGGCCGGCAACAGATCAGGAATCCAGCGATGAGCGATGACAAGCCGACCTACGAGCCCTCTTTGCGCACCGTCGCGATGCCGGCGGATACCAACCCCAACGGCGATATTTTCGGTGGCTGGCTGATGGCGCAGATGGATATCGCCAGCGGCACCTTCGCCTACCACGAAGCCGATGGGCGCGTGGTCACGGTGGCGGTGGATGCGATGACCTTCCATCTGCCGGTCTACGTCGGTGACGAGGTGAGCTGCTATTGCAGCACCGCCCGCCGCGGCAACACCTCCATCGCCATACACGTGCAGACCTGGGTGCGGCGGCGCGATTCGCAGGTACTCAAAGTCACCGAGGGCACCTTCACCTTTGTCGCCATCGATGAATCCGGCCGGCCCCGCCCGCTGCCCGGAAAAGCGGAGACAACACCTTGTTGAATCAGCCACTGTGGATGCCCAGCGCCGAGCAGATCGCGCGCGCCCAGGTCACGGATTTTCGCCATCGGGTTGCAGCCGACTGGCAGGTCGAGCTGGCCGACTACCCCGCCCTGTACGAATGGTCTGTCGCCGAATCGGAAAAATTCTGGATCTCGCTGTGGGACTGGGCCGGCGTCATCGGCGCGCGCGGTGACGTCGCACTGATCGACGGCGACAGGATGCCCGGCGCGCAGTGGTTTCCCGAGGCGCGGCTCAACTTCGCCGAAAACCTGCTGCGCCGCCGCGACGCCGCCGACGCACTGGTGTTCTGGGGCGAGGACCGGGTCAAGCGGCGGATGAGTTTTGCCGAGCTGCACGCGGCCGTATCGCGCGTCGCGCAGGCGCTGCGCGCCGCCGGGGTGGGCGAGGGCGATCGCGTCGCCGGCTTCATGCCCAACATGCCCGAGACCATCGTCGCCATGCTCGCCGCGACCAGCCTCGGCGCGGTCTGGTCGTCCTGCTCGCCGGATTTCGGCGTGCGCGGCGTGCTCGACCGCTTCGGCCAGATCGAGCCGAAGGTGCTGTTCACCGCCAACGGCTATTTCTACAACGGCAAGGCGCACGACTCGCTGGCGCGCGTCGCCGAGATCGCCGCGCAGCTGCCGAGCCTGCAGCGGGTGGTGGTGGTGCCTTACACCGAGGCTGAAGCGACGATTCCGGCCGGGTTGAAAAACGCCGTCGCACTGGACGATTTCATCGCCCCCTTCGCCGCCGGCGAGATCGATTTCGCCCGCCTGCCTTTCAATCACCCGCTGTACATCATGTTTTCCTCCGGCACCACCGGCGTGCCCAAGTGCATCGTCCACGGCGCCGGCGGCACGCTGTTGCAGCATCTGAAAGAGCATCGCCTGCACGTCGATATCCGCGACGGCGAGCGGCTGTTCTACTTCACCACCTGCGGCTGGATGATGTGGAACTGGCTGGTCAGCGGGCTGGCCGCCGGCGCCACGCTGCTGCTCTACGACGGCTCGCCGTTTCATCCCAACGGCAACATTATTTTCGATTTCGCCGCCGCCGAAGGCATGAACGTGCTGGGAACGTCGGCGAAATTCATCGATGCGGCCCACAAACAGGCCGTCGTGCCGGCGCGCAGCCACGACCTCTCCGCGCTGCGCAGCATCCTCTCCACCGGTTCGCCGCTGGCGCCGGAGAGCTTCGACTACGTGTATCGCGACGTGAAGCCGGACGTCTGCCTGTCGTCGATCTCCGGCGGCACCGATATCGTTTCCTGCTTCGCCCTCGGCAACCCGGTGCTGCCGGTGTATCGCGGCGAATTGCAATGCCGCGGCCTCGGTTTGGCGGTGGAGGTGTTCGATGACGACGGCAAACCGCTGCGCCGGGAAAAGGGCGAGCTGGTCTGCACCAAACCCTTCCCTTCGATGCCCATCGGCTTCTGGAATGACGCCGACGGCAGCAAATACCACGCCGCCTATTTCGATCGCTTCGACAATATCTGGTGCCACGGCGATTACGTCGAACTGACCGAACACGACGGGCTGATCATCTACGGCCGCTCGGACGCGGTGCTCAACCCCGGCGGGGTGCGCATCGGCACCGCGGAGATCTACCGCCAGGTCGAGCAGCTCGACGAGGTCACCGAATCGCTGGTCATCGGCCAGGATTGGGAGGGCGACGTGCGCGTGGTGCTGTTCGTCACCCTGCGCGAGGGCATCGCGCTGGATGAAGCGCTGATCGCGCGCATCCGGCAGCAGATCCGCGCCAACACCACGCCGCGCCACGTGCCGGCGAAGGTGGTGCAGGTGGCGGACATTCCGCGCACCAAATCGGGCAAGATCGTCGAGCTGGCGGTGCGCCACGTGGTCCACGGCCGCGAAGTCAAAAACAAAGAAGCGCTGGCCAACCCGCAGGCGCTGGATCTGTTCGCCGATCTGCCGCAGTTGCAGACGTAGCGGCGATCCTGCGCTGGCGATGGCTGCCAGAGAGGCGGCCGGAATCCGCTGGCATCGAACGGTCTGCAGTGCATCGCCACAGCCATCTCAAAACCGGGATCGCTGGAACCCTGCCCGCCGCAAACAGTTGTCTCCACATCAACAGTGTGGTTTTCTGCGGCAAAAGGCCGAAGGGAAAAAACAGCGGTGGCCACGGAAAAACAACTGATCCGCTATCGGATCGACGACGACACAGAGATCATCATCGAAGGGCAGGCCGAGCCGGGCGACGACGGCCCGCAGCGCATCTCGCGCGGTAGTCGAGCCGAAGCCGAAGCCAGCGAACGCTTCGACAGCGCCATCTCGCGGCTGCGCCCGGCGGCGGAGAAGGT
>CBFCYW010000172.1:0-3427 GCA_965602395.1 uncultured Chromatiales bacterium | reverse complement strand
CGCACCCCTCGCTGGGCACGGCCTTGCGTGCCGCGACCACGCGGGCGATAACCGGGCCAGGCACATCGAATTCCGGAGATACGGCCGTGACGCGCGTCGACATCGTCTTTCACTCCATCACCGGCACCACCGCCGAGCTAGCCGCGGCGGTACAGCGCGGCGCCGCAGGCGTGCCCGGCGTGGAGGCGAGAAAGCTGGAGATCGTCGGCGCGGACATCGCCGCCGGTCGCTACGACAAGCCCGCCCTGCTGGATGCTCTGGACGCGGCCGACGCCATCATCTTCGGCTCGCCGACCTACATGGGCGGCGTCACCGCGCAACTCAAGGCCTTCATCGACGCCAGCAGCGAAAAGTGGCAGAGCCAGCGCTGGGCCGACAAGCTGGCCGCCGGTTTCACCGTCGGCGCCAACCTCAGCGGCGACCAGCTGAGCGCCCTCCAGTACCTGCAGACCTTCGCCTGCCAGCACGGCATGCTCTGGGTGGGGCTGGATCTGCCCGGCAACGCTGACACACCCAACGGCAATCTGCTCGGCGCCCAGTCCGGGCTGATCGCCCACGCCACTGGCGGCGAACTGGCGGGCGAGTACCGGCAGACCGCAGCATACCTCGGCCGTCGAGTGGCCACGTTGGCGACGCGATTCGCTCTGCCACGACAGGGCGCCGGGCAGCGCGGTGGCGACGGTGCGCAAGGCTTCGCCGACCGAATCGACTGACATGGCGCATGGCGCTGTCAGCGGCGATGCCTGTTGCCGGCGATGGCGGCGCTCTGCACACTGGTGGCTTTCCAGCCACACCGGAGGCGCCATGAGCCAGTCGCCACTGGGCATCGACCACCCGCTGGTCACCGTCCGCGACCACGCCGCGACGCTGCAAAACTACCGCCGCATGGGCTTCTCGCCGTCGCCGGTGAGCTACCACCCCTGGGGCACGGTCACGTCGCTGCTGATGTTTGCCGACAATTTCATCGAGCTGATCGGCGTCGACGACGCGACTAAATTCGGTACCGGCGCGGTGGGCAACTTCTGCTTCGGCCGCTTTCTCGGCGAGTTTCTCGAACGCGAGGAGGGCATCTCGCTGGTCGCGCTGCACAGTCGCGATGCCCGCGCCGATGCCGCAGCGGTAGTCGCCCGCGGCCTGCGCAGCCGGGGTTTCATCGACTTTCGCCGCAAAATGACACTGCCCGACGGCAGGCCGGACGAGGCGGTGGTCTCGCTGGCGCTGCTGATCGACGAGGCACTGCCGGAGGCCAGCCACTTCATCTGCCACCAGCACCGGCCCGAGCTGATCTGGGTGCCGGCGTGGCAGCAGCACGACAACGGCGCGCGGGCGATCACGAGCATCACTTATCTGGCCGAATCGCGCGAGGATCTGGCGCCGCGACTGGCCGGGCTCTACGGCGAGGGCGCGCTGCGGCGCGAAGCCGATCTGCTGCGCGTCGACAGCGGCTGCGGCGAGTTCCGCGTGGTCGATGCGGCCGGCGCGGCGCGGCTGTTTGCGGGCCTGGAGTTGCCACACTTCGACACCGACCGGCCGCACGGCATCGCGATTGCCGTGGCGATCCGCTCGCTCGATGAGCAGGCCGCGCGGCTGCGCGATGCCGGCATCGAATTCGCCCACGGCACTGATGGCAGTCTGCTGGTCGGCGCCGAATTCACCGGCAACATCATCCTCGAATTCAGCGAATAATCGGAGACGGACATGGCGCAAACCGTGGCGGTCATCGGCCTCGGCAATATGGGCGGCGGCATGGCGGCGACGCTGCGGCGCGCGGGCTTTCGCGTGCTCGGCAGCGACCCCGGCGAGGCCTGCCGCGAACGCGCGGCACAGGCCGGCGTGGAGGTGTGCGATTCGCTCGCGGCGCTGTGCGCGCAGGCGCAAATCCTGCTGCTGTCGCTGCCCACCGCGCAGGTGGTCGAAGCGGTGGTGCTCGGGCCGGAGGGCGTGCTGGCGAATGCGCGCCGCGGCCAGCTGCTGATCGACACCAGCACCTCTGAACCCGACACCACCCGCCGCCTCGCCGCGCGGCTGGCCGAGGTCGGCGTGGCGATGATCGACGCCCCGGTCAGCGGCGGGCCGAAGGCCGCGGCCAGCGGCAGCATGGGCATGCTGCTCGGCGGTGAAGCGGCGGATATCGCCCGCGCCGCAGCGGTGCTCGACGTGCTCGCGGCGAAGCGGACCCACATCGGCCCGGCCGGCGCCGGCCACGTCGCCAAGATCGCCAACAACCTGCTCTGTGCCGCACAGCTGATCGGCAACGCCGAAGTCGTGCGCCTGGCCGAAGCCGCCGGCGTCGATCCGCAAAAGCTGATCGCCGGCATCAACAGCGGCTCCGGGCGCAGCGCTGTCAGCGAAGTGAATTTTCCGACCTGGGTGCTCAACGGCGCCTTCGATTCCGGCTTCACCATGGGCCTGATGCGCAAGGATGTGCGGCTGGCCAAATCGCTGGCCGAATCGCTGCGGCTGGAGCTGCCGCTGTTGCAGCAGGTCGCCGCGCTGTGGGCGCAGAGCGCCGAATCGCTGGCCGACGGCGAGGATTTCAACCGCATCGTTGAAATGAAAATCGGGCCGCACTCCTCGTAGCCCTCTCCCGATGGCGATTGCCGCCAAAGGCGGCTTGATTTTCGCGGTGTTGCAAACGGCCTGCGGCCGTTATCGCCATCGGGAGGTGGTTCCCACCGGGCGGTGCGCGGCTTGCGCTACACTGCGGCGAATTTTTCTCGCCATCCGGTCGAATGGAAGCGCAACTCACTGAATTCCTGTCCGAGCACATGCATCCGCTGATTGCGCTTGGATTGCTGGCTGCGTTCGGCTGCATCAGACAGGACTGGCTGACCCTCGGCAAACCCGCCAATCCGGCCTTTGCAGAGCACATCGAACGGCTGCAAAAAAAGCATCTCGGCGAGCACTACCGCGCGCTGCTCGGCTGGTTGCTGGACAAATTCAGCCGGGTATTCGGTCCGATCGGCACAGCCACAGACGGCGGCGTCGCCGCGCGCTGTTTTGCCTGCCAGCCCTTTACCGCCACGGCCTACGAACGCAGCCTGCTGCTGGCGCTGGCCTATCCGCTGCTGTTTCTGCTGCTCGGCTGGGTGTTGGGCGGGCAGGGCACGTTGGGGAATCTGCCCCTGCTGGGTGATGTGCCCCTCTGGCAGCGGCCGCTGTTGTTGTTTGCACTGATGTGCTGCGCGGGCCTGGCCTTTTTGTCGCAGCGAACGACGGGCTGGACATCGCTGTTGTTATTCACCGGTGCTGTCGCTGGCGCTGTCGCTGGCGCTGGCGCTAGCGCTGTCGCAGTCGCTTTCGCTGGCGCTGGCGCTGGCGCTGTCGCTGGCGCTGTCGCTGTCGCTTTCGCTGTCGCTTTCGCGTTCGCTGGCGCTGTCGCTGTCGTTTTCGCTTTCGCTGGCGCTGTCGCTGTCGCTGTCGCTTT
>CBFCYW010000171.1:0-3428 GCA_965602395.1 uncultured Chromatiales bacterium | reverse complement strand
CCACCGTTGCGCACGCGGGCGAGAAAATCCTCATCCCAGCGCTCGCCAAACAGCCCGCGGGCCAGTTCGACGACGATGTAATCGGCCTGCATGCCGGTCTCGTCGGCGTAGCGCGCCAGGCCCTGCAGGCAGGCCGGGCAGGAGGTGAGCATCTTCACCTCGCCGTCGCCCACCGTGTCGCGGCCGGTGAACTGGCGCACGCCCTTGTGCAGCTCCTCGGCCTTGCGAAAGCGCACCTGGGTGGCGATGTCCGGGCGCGCCACGGCGAAGGTGCCGGCCTCGCCGCAGCAGCGGTCGGAGAGCGCGACGTCCTCGCTGCCGACCAGTTTTTGCGTCACCTGTAGCGGGTTGTGCTGCTTCATCGGCGTGTGGCAGGGGTCGTGGTAGAGGTATTTGGTGCCGGCGACGCCATTGAGGCTGTAGCCCTTTTCCATCAGATATTCGTGGATGTCGAGCAGCCGGCAGCCGGGGAAGATCCGCTCAAACTGATACTTCAGCAGCTGATCCATGCAGGTGCCGCAGGAGACGATCACCGTTTTGATATCGAGATAGTTGAGGGTGTTCGCGACGCGGTGGAACAGCACGCGGTTCTCGGTGGTGATCTGCTGGCCCTTGTCGAAATCGCCGGCCGAGGTCTGCGGGTAGCCGCAGCACAGATAGCCGGGCGGCAGCACGGTCTGCGCGCCGGCATCGTAGAGCATCGCCAGCGTCGCCAGCCCGACCTGGCTGAACAGCCGCTCGGAGCCACAGCCGGGGAAGTAGAACACCGCTTCGGATGCATCGTCACGGGCGGGATCGCGCAGGATCGGCACGTACTTGTCGTCCTCGACGCCGAGCAGCGCGCGGGTCGGGCGCATCGGCAGCATGCTCCGATCCGGCAGGCGGCGATTGACGAAGTGCACCACCTGCTCGACGCCACTCTCCAGCACCGGCCGGCCGCTGCCGGTGGCGCGCGGCTGCTGGCGATTGCGCGCCAGCAGGCCGGGGATGCGCGCGAAGGCGGCGTGCGCCAGTCGCTGGCCGCGGTAGCCCCAGTCGATCATGCCCTTGCGCAGCGCGGCGATGCTGCGCGGATCGCGGGCGTTGAGGAAGGTCATCGAGGCCAGCGTGCCGAGTTTGCTGCGGCGCTGGCCGCGCTGTTTGAGAATCTTGCGCATCTGCACGCTGACGTCGCCAAAATCGATATCCACCGGGCAGGGGCTGAGGCAGCGATGGCAGACGGTGCAGTGGTCGGCGACGTCGTTGAGCTCGTCGAAGTGACGGATGGAGATGCCGCGCCGGGTCTGCTCCTCGTAGAGGAAGGCTTCGATGATCAGCCCGCTGCCGAGAATCTTGTTGCGCGGTGAATAGAGCAGATTGGCGCGCGGCACGTGGGTGGTGCACACCGGCTTGCATTTGCCGCAGCGCAGGCAGTCTTTGATGCTGTCGTTGAGCAGCCCCAGCTCGGACTCTTCGAGGATGATCGCCTCCTGCGCCAGCAGGCGGAACGACGGCGTGTAAGCGCGCGCCAGCCCCGAGCCCGGCAGCAGCTTGCCGCGGTTGAAGTGCCCCTGCGGATCGACGCGGCGCTTGTAGTCGGCAAACGCCTCCAGCGCGCCCGGCTCCATGAACTGGGCCTTGGTCAGGCCGATGCCGTGCTCGCCGGAGATCACCCCGTCGAGGCGCCGCGCCAGCGCCATCACCTCGGCGACGATGCGCTCGGCCTCGTGCATCATCGCGTAGTCGTGCGAGTTGACCGGGATATTGCTGTGCACATTGCCGTCGCCGGCGTGCATGTGCAGGGCGACGAACAGGCGGCTGGGGCGGATCTCGGCGTGGATCGCGTCGAGGCGCGCGCGCACCGCCTCAAAGCGCGCGCCGGAGAACATATCCTTCAGCGGCCGCTCGGCCTCGCCGCGGAAGGACACCCGCAGCTCGCGGCGCAGCAGCGGCATCAGCAGGCTGTCGCCGGGCTGCAGCGCGGCGGCAGTGTCCTCGTCGAGCAGCTCGCGATGCGCTGCGGCCGGCTGGTCGAGGCCATCCAGCAGCGCCTGCCAGCGGCCGCGCAGCGCGCCGAGGTGCGCCAGCGCCGCCTCGCGCTTGCCGCTGACGATGGCGTCGTCCTCGTCCGAAGCCTCGTATTCTTTGACCTGGCGCAGCTCGGGCATCTCGCCGCGCAGGTAGTCGGCGAAGGCATCGAGCATGCGCAGCTTGTTGTTCATCGACTGCACGATGTTGATCCGCTCGATGCCCTCGGAATACTCGGCCAGGCGATCCAGCGGGATCACCACGTCCTCGTTGATCTTGAAGGCATTGGTGTGCGCGGCGATCGCCGCGGTGCGCGAGCGATCCAGCCAGAAGCGCCGGCGCGCCTCGGCGGAGACGGCGATGAAACCCTCGGCGCCGCGGGCGTTGACGATGCGCACCATCTGCGAGGTGCAGCGGCCGAGGGCGTCCTCGTCGTCGCTGACCACATCGGCCAGCAGCAGCATCTTCGGCAGCTCGCCGCGGGCGGCTTTCGGGCTGTACTTGACCGCCTTCACGTAGCGATCATCGAGGTGTTCCAGTCCGGAGAGCATCACGCCGTCGAGGCTGTCAACATAGTCCTTGACCTCGACGATGGCCGGCACCGCGGAGCGCAGATCGCGGCCGTAAAATTCCATGCACACGGTGCGGATGTGCGCTGGCATGCGGTGCACGATGAAACGCGCCGAAGTGATCAGGCCGTCGCAGCCCTCTTTCTGCACGCCGGGCAGG
This sequence comes from uncultured Chromatiales bacterium, assembly GCA_965602395.1. Taxonomy (GTDB): domain Bacteria; phylum Pseudomonadota; class Gammaproteobacteria; order CBFCYW01; family CBFCYW01; genus CBFCYW01. The sequence continues at coordinate 692 of CBFCYW010000171.1, read as the reverse complement.
CCGCCGAGCAATTTGTCGGTGACATCCTTGCCGAGGCCCTCTTTGCGCAGCGCGCTGCCGGGGAATACCAGCAGCTCGGGCTCGGCCGCCGGGGTGCGGCCATCGGCGCGGTAACGACTGACGCGAAAGCGCACCGTGGGCTGCTCGTGGATCTTGCCGAGGTTGTGTTCGAGGCGCTCGACCTCCATCCACAGGCCGTCCGGGGTGACCATGCGCCAGCTGGCGAGGTTGTCCAGCGTGGTGCCCCAGAGCACCGCTTTCTTGCCGCCGGCGTTCATCGCCACGTTGCCACCGATGGTCGAGGCGTCCTGCGAGGTCGGGTCGACGGCAAAGGCGTAGCCGGCGGCGCTGGCCACCTCGGAGACGCGCCGGGTGACCACCCCGGCGCCGGCGCGCACGGTGGCGATCTCGCCATCGACGCCGGGCAACGCGCGCATCTCCACCGCGCCGAGCTGCTCCAGCTTCTCGGTGTTGATTACCGCGGTGTCGGCGTACAGCGGGATCGCGCCGCCGGTGTAGCCGGTGCCGCCGCCGCGCGGGATGATCGTCAGCCCCAGCTCGATGCAGGCCTGTACCACCGCCTGCACCTCTTCCTCGCTGTCCGGGCTGATCACCACCAGCGGGTATTCGACGCGCCAGTCGGTGGCGTCGGTGACGTGGGAGACCCGCGCCAGACCGCCGAAGTCGACGTT
>CBFCYW010000170.1:0-3433 GCA_965602395.1 uncultured Chromatiales bacterium | reverse complement strand
TTACTGATACCAGTCCGCAGATATAGCACCAAACCACGCAGGATTCGCTCAACGCAGTGAAGCGCATCGGTTACACGAAACCTTTTCTCGAAACAGCTTAATTGCTTCGACACGCATTGAATCCCTAACTCTCCGGCGGAGCATATTTCGCAAAAACCTCCGCTTCGGTCATTTCATCCGTTTCATTGGCAAACCGGTAATAGCCCGGATTGCGATCGACAAACACTTGCCGGCCAAAGACGAAACCCGCGTCGTCATCGAACAAACCCGGCGGCAGCATATATATCGGCCCCTGCTTGATGCGATAGAACAGATGGCTGCCGCACTGGCGACAGAAGCCGCGCTCGGCCCAGGGCGATGAATCGTAAACGCTGATGTGCTCCTCACCATCGAACGAGACATCCGCCCCGGCTTCGAAAGCCAGATACGGCCCGCCGCCCCACTGGCGACACATTTTGCAGTGGCAGGCGCCGAAGTGACGGCTGGCGCGACTGGCGTGGACGCCGACCGCGCCGCACAGGCAGCGGCCGTCGAGTGCGAGGGTTTCCGACATGTTGATCTCCCGATAGCCCAGCTGAAAACCACCGCCCAGCTTACTCCGGCGCGCAGCCACAAAAAAGCCCGCGGCAGCTGGGCACCGCGGGCTTTTTCTGAACGAAATCAGCGCCGTTCAGGCGATGCTGACGTCCTTATCCAGATACACGTCCTGAATCGCCTGAAGCAGCTCGACGCCTTCGGCCATCGGCTTCTGGAAGGCTTTGCGACCGGAGATCAGGCCCATGCCGCCGGCGCGTTTGTTGATCACCGCAGTGCGCACCGCCTGGGCCAGATCGTTGGCGCCGCCGGAGGCGCCGCCGGAATTGATCAGCCCGGCGCGGCCCATGTAGCAGTTGGCCACCTGCCAGCGCACCAGATCGATGGGATGGTCGGTGGTCAGCTTGTCGTAGACCAGCTTGTTGGTGTGGCCGAAGCCGACCGCGTTGTAGCCACCGTTGTTCTCGGCCTGCTTCTGCTTGACGATATCCGCCTTGATGGTCGCCGCCAGATGGTTGGCCTGGGCGGTGAGATCGGCGGAGGTGTGGTAGTCCACGCCGTCTTTTTTGAAGCCACTGTTGCGTAGATAGGCCCAGAGCACGGTGGTCATACCCAGCTCGTGGGCGTATTCAAAGGCTTCGGAGATCTCCTGAATCTGCCGGCGGCAGTCGTCGGAGCCGTAGTAGATGGTCGCGCCGACCGACACGGCACCCAGCTCGAAGGCCTGCTTGACCGAGGCGAACAGGGTCTGCTCGTACTTGGCCGGGTAGGTCAGCGCCTCGTTGTGGTTGAGCTTGACCATGAACGGGATGCGGTGCGCGTAGCGGCGCGACACCGAGGCCAGCACGCCGAGCGTGGAGGCGACGCAGTTGCAGCCGCCTTCGATGGCCAGCTCGACGATGTTCTTCGGGTCGAAGTACATCGGGTTGGGCGCGAAGGAAGCGGCGCCGGAGTGCTCGACGCCCTGATCCACCGGCAGGATGGAGACGTAGCCGGTGCCGGCCAGGCGGCCGCTGTTGAAAATCTGGTTGAAGGTGCGCAGGGTCGCCGGCGAGCGGTCGGACTCGGCGACCACGCGGTCGATGAAATCCGGGCCCGGCAGGTACAGCTGGTCCTTGGAGATGGTCTGGCATTGGTGGGCCAGCAGGGCATCGGCTTCCTCGCCGAGCAGCGCAGAGATATCAGTCATTGTTGAACCCCGTGATCCGGACGCCCGGCTAGCCCCGCGGCTGCCTTTGCTGTTTCGGCGCCAGAGTTTGCAAGTGGATGATCGCGGTGCGGTCGCGATCCGCACATTATAAATACGCCGGGCGCGGCGGCTGCGCCACTGCGCACATTACTCGGCCTCGCCGCCGGCCTCGCTGTTGGGCGACAGCCAGTCGCCGACGCGCACGATCTTCATCGAGTTGGTGTGGCTGCCGGCGCCGACCACATCGCCCTTGGTAATCACTACCAGATCGCCCTCGTCGACGATAGCCTGCCCGGCGAGGATCTCCACCGCGGTGCGGTTGGCCTCGCTGGAGTTGGTCAGCCGCGTCGAATCATAGGCCACCGGGTAGACGCCGCGGTACATGGTCAGCCGCGCGCGGGTGCGCTCGTGGGAGCTGAGCGCGTAGATCGGGATGCCCGAGCTGATGCGCGACATCCACATCGGCGTGCGCCCGGATTCGGTGAGCGCGGCGATGGCCTTCACGTCGAGGTGATTGGCGGTGTACATGGTGGCCATCGCCACCGCTTCATCCAGCGATTCGAACTGCTGGTCGATGCGGTGCTTGGAGCGCCGCGCGCGCGGATGCTGCTCGGCCTTTTCGCAGATCTCCGCCATCGCCCGCACCGCCTGCACCGGGTAGTGCCCGGCGGCCGATTCGGCGGACAGCATCACCGCATCGGTGCCATCCATCACCGCGTTGGCGACATCGAACACCTCGGCGCGGGTCGGGATCGGGTTGTCGATCATCGACTCCATCATCTGCGTCGCGGTGATCACCGCGCGGTTGGCCTCGCGGGCGCGGCTGATCAGCTCCTTCTGCACCGCCGGCAGCTCGGCGTCGCCGATCTCCACGCCGAGATCGCCGCGCGCCACCATGATCGCGTCGCTGGCCTCGACGATCTCATCGATCAGCTCCAGTGCCTCGGCGCGCTCGACCTTGGCGACGATGCTCGCCTCGCCGCCAGCCGCGCCATCACCGGTGGCTTTTCTGGCCGCCTCGCGCAGCAGCGAACGCGCCAGATGCAGGTCATCGGCGCGGCGCGGAAAGGACACGGCGAGAAAATCCACGCCGATCTGCGCCGCCAGCTCGATGTCGCGGCGATCCTTATCGGTGATCGCCGGCGCCGACAGGCCGCCGCCGCGCAGATTGATCCCCTTGTTATCGGAGAGCACGCCGCCCACCGCGACCCGCGTGTGCACCGCCGTGCCCTCGACTTCGAGCACCTCCAGCACGATCCGCCCGTCATCCAGCACCAGGGTATCGCCGGGGCTGACATCCCCGGCCAGCGGCGCGTAGGTGACGCCGACCCGATCCGCATTGCCGGCGCGCCGACCGAGACTGCTGTCGAGGGTGAAGCGCTGGCCGTTGCGCAACTGCACCCGGCCCTCGCGAAAGCGCTCGACGCGGATCTTCGGCCCCTGCAGATCGCCGAGCACGCCCACGTAGCGACCCAGCCGCGCGGCGATCCGGCGCACGGTGCGCGCGCGGCGGATGTGATCCTCCGGCTCGCCGTGGGAGAAATTCAACCGCACCACATCCACACCGACCTTGATCAGCCCCTCGATGATGCGCGGGCTGTCGCTGGACGGGCCGAGAGTGGCGAGAATCTTGGTGCGGCGCATGGCGCAGGCTCCGGTTGCGGTTGCGGTTGCGGTTGCGGTTGCGGTTGCGGTTGCGGTTGCGGTTGC
>CBFCYW010000169.1:0-3492 GCA_965602395.1 uncultured Chromatiales bacterium | reverse complement strand
ACAGCGCCAGCGGCGATGACAGCGCCAGTGCGCGCGGCCGGCCAGACCGAGCGCAGGGCTGTAATCCGGCGCGGAGCCCCCCATCGAAGCGGCGGGTGCGGGGCGCAGATCAGCACGCTTTGCAGCGTTCGCGCTCCCTCCCGCTCTTTGCATTCTGCACCATCTTAGATGGCAGCAATGGCCGTGAAAGTTCCAGTTACATCGGCCACATGGTGCATAACAATCGACAGATTCACCGCAGGCCGCGATGACTGCACACGGCCGCGCCGCCACCGCCAGCGAAACTGCGACCGACGGCATATCGCGGCGTGATCCGCCAAAAATCCGCCGCCGCGCCGCCCACTGCTGGCATCACTGAGCGCTCGCCCGGGCCAGCGCCAGCAGCTCCCGCAGGCGCTCGTGGCGCCGCGCCATCGGCAGCTCGCCGAGCGCCACCGCCGCGCGATAGAACGCCGCCAGCTCGCCACCGGACTGACGATACAGCTCGGCGAACGCCGGCACCCAGCGGAAATAGGTCGCCACCGCCAGCAGATGGGCGTTGTTCAGCTCGCGATCGAACCAGCGGTCGTAGCCCGCGTAGCCACCCCAGCGGCCGTCGCGCAGCGCTGCGTAAGCGGCCCGCAGACGGGCGAAGGCCGCCGCCTTGGCGCGGCGCCTGGCGGCCGCCGTGGCGTCGCCGGCGTAGATCGCCGCCAGCTCCGCGCGCGTCGCGCCGAGCAGCGCGGCGAAGTCCTCGCGGCGCGCCAGCCGCGTGGCGTAGCGCGCTTCGTCCGCCGACTCGCGCCGCGCCGCCAGCCAGCGGCGCACGCCCTCGCGCTCGACAAAGGTGGCGAAGGCCTCGTTGAATCCGGAGTCATCGGCGACGTACAGCCGCTGGTGGGCCAGCTCGTGGAAGATCAGCCCGACCATCCACAGACCGTCGCCGCGCAGCATGCTGCTGAGCAGCGGGTCGTCGAACCAGCCCAGCGTGGAGTAGGCCGCGACGCCGTTGACCGCTACATCCAGCCCGCGCGCGCGCAGCCCGTCGGCATAGCGCTCGGCGGCCTGCTCGGCGTAGTAGCCGCGATAGGCCACGCAGCCCGCGACCGGGAAGCACCAGGTTTCGGCATCGACAGAAAACTCGCCGGCGGCGACCACATTCCAGGTGACGAAGGGGCGGCCGAGATCGACGTAGCTGCGGTAGGAATCGTTGTCCGGCAGGCCCAGCTCGCGACTGGCGAAATCGCGCGCCGCGCGGGCCAGTTCGAGTCGCCGGCGCAGCTCGCCGTCGGTGGCCGGGGCGGCGATCAGCTCATCGACGGATTGGCGCGCGGCGAGGATCGACAGATGCCCGCCGATCGCCTGGCCGTAGTAGCCCAGCGCCTGGCAGCCGGCCAGCGGCGCCAGCAGCAGCAGCGACAGGATGGGGCGCAGCGCAACGCAGCTCATCGACGCTCCATTTGGCCTCGAACACGACTCAACTTACCATTGCCCCCCATGCAGAGATACCTCGTAGGCGGCGCCGTCCGCGACAAATTATTGGGCCGCCCGGTGCGCGAGCGCGACTGGGTGCTGGTGGGCGCCCGGCCGGACGAGTTGATCGCCGCCGGCTACCGCCAGGTGGGCAAGGATTTCCCGGTGTTTCTCGATCCGCACAGCGGCGACGAATGCGCGCTGGCGCGCACCGAGCGCAAATCCGGCAGCGGCTACACCGGCTTCGCCGTGCACGCCGCGCCGGATGTGACGCTGGAAGAAGACCTGCTGCGCCGCGATCTGACCATCAACGCCATCGCCGAATCCGCAGATGGCGAGCTGATCGACCCCTACGGCGGCCGCGCCGATCTCGACGCGCGCCGGCTGCGCCACGTCTCGACCGCCTTCGTCGAAGACCCGCTGCGGGTGCTGCGCGTGGCGCGCTTCGCCGCCCGCTATCACCACCTCGGTTTCGCGGTCGCCCCGGAAACCATCGAACTGATGGGCCGGATCGCCAACTCCGGCGAACTCGCCACACTGGTGCACGAGCGCGTCTGGCAGGAGACCCAGCGGGCACTGGGCGAGCGCGACCCGCAGATCTACTTCGCCGTGCTGCGCGAATGCGGCGCGCTGGCCGAGATCTTCCCCGAAATCGAGCGCCTGTTCGGCGTGCCGCAAAAGGCCCAGTGGCACCCGGAGATCGACACCGGCGTGCACAACCAGATGGTGCTGGAGCAGACCGCGCGGCTGAGCAACTCGCCGCTGGCGCGCTTCGCCGCGCTGTGCCACGACCTCGGCAAAGGCACCACCCCGGCGGACATCCTGCCCAGCCATCACGGCCACGAGGAACGCGGCGCGAAAATCGCAGAAGCAATGTGCGCCCGGCTGCGCGCACCGCGCGAGTACCGCGACATCGCCGTGCTCACCGCGCGCTGGCACAGCCACTGCCACCGCGCCTTTGAACTGCGCCCGGACACCCTGCTGAAAACCCTCGAAGGCTGCGACGCCCTGCGCCGTCCGCAGCGCTTCGAGCTGTTTTTGCTGGCCTGCACCGGCGACGCCCGCGGGCGCACCGGCCACGAGGGCGACGCCTATCCGCAGGCCGACTATTTCCGCGGCGCGCTGGCCGCCGCGCAGTCCATCGACGCCGCCGCGATCGCCAGATCGGTCGAGGGTCCGGAAGTGCCCAAAGCGATTGCCAAGGCCCGCATCGCCGCGCTCACCCAATACAAAGCCGGTGCAGGCCGCAGCAGGCCTTGAAGCTGTTCAACAGCCTGCCGGATCATCTTTTCGCGCCACTCGCCGGCCGCAACCGTGCGGTGGACGAGGACACGCTCGGCCGCCCGCAGCAGTTGCGGGATTACATGGTTCGGCGGCGGATCGATCCGCGGCGGATTAAAGAGGCAATGCCGTCCTCGTTTCAGAGGAAGACTGGAACGCCATCTCGGAGACGCTCCACCTTTTATCCGTGCCGGGTATGCGGGAATCCATCAAAGAGGGCATGGATGAATCGGTCGATGCTTGCTCAAAGGATCTCGATTGGTGAGTTGGGTTGTTGTCTATACCAAGCAAGCTCAGACAGACGCTAAAAACTTTCCGTATCAGGGTTAAAAAACAAGGCGAAGGAATTGCTGAAAATCCTCGAAGAAAACCCGTTTCAGAATCCACCGCCCTACGAAAACTCGTTGGTGATCTGACCGGTTCGCATTCAAGAAGAATAAATATACAGCATCGATTGGTGTATCAGGTGCTGGAAAAAGAGGGTTTTGTCAAAGCCTTGCGGCTTTGGATGTACTACGAATAAAGGACATACGGCGCAATGCGCTGCGATTATTGCGCCCTACGGGGCCTGACGGCAATAAGCTCAAGCTTGTCAGGGGAGCCTGTCTGCATGCGTGACATCCTTTCTAGGGCATGTCTCGCATAACCTATTTTAATAAGCCTCGTTTTCTTTCCCTGTATGAAGTAAATCATTGTTGCTCTAACGCCCCGCATCACCGGGAAAATAAAGCTGCAAAGCGAAGCGACGCAGCTTTATTT
>CBFCYW010000168.1:0-3519 GCA_965602395.1 uncultured Chromatiales bacterium | reverse complement strand
TCCGGCAGGCCGTCGGCGCGCAGGCCGATGCCGAAGCGCTTATCCAGCCCGAAATAGCCCAGCGTGAAATAGCCCAGCGCGACACCAGCGCCGTGGCGGCCTTCCGGCAGTGGCTCCTGCGCGGGATCGAGTCTGGCCTGCCAGTGCGCTTGCAGTGCGCTCAGCCGCTGCGCGTCCGGCCCGGGCAGCGCGTGCTTTTTCCAGCATTGCACCAGCAGCAGCGGGTGCGCCTCGGCCAGCCAATCAAAAAATCGTTCACAGTCCGCCGTGTAGTGCCCCGCCAGCAGCAGGGTGGACTGCTCCCAGCCGTTGCGCTGCCAGCGCTGCTCGCGGGGCCACAGCTCGCTGGCGTCCAGTTCGGCACTGTCGATGCGCGCCTTCATGCCCCGCGCGGTGAAGTACTCCTGCAACAGCTGGTGGGTGAAGCGCGCGGTATCGTCGATCTCCAGCAGGTTGGCGTCGCGGGCGAGGTTCTGCTGCTGCGGTTCGAGCAGATCGCCCAGCTCGGCAGCGGGCAGGGCGAGCTGGACTTCATCCGGCCCGCCGGCGCGGTTTTGCAGCTCCCAGGCCAGCGTGCCGAGCGCCTCGCGGATGCCCGGCAGACCGGGGTGCGCTTCCCCGTCTCGTTCGGCGTGCTGCTCGCTCTCCCGCTCCAGCAGCACTTTGACGGCCATGCCGAACAGCGCGTTTTCGTCGCTGGGCAGGGCTTCGCCGCCGTATTGCAGATAGACCTCCACCAGCATGCTCAGCAGGAAGGGGTTGGCGGCCAGTTGCAGCAGGCTGCGCGGATCGCTGCGTGCTCGGTGTCGGCGGTTTTCGGTGAACCAGCCCAGCTTCTCGTGCAGCTCGGGCAGCTCCTTTTCGCTGTCCTCCACCGACCAGAAATCGGCAAAGCTGCCGCCGTGTTGCTGCCAGTGCTGCCAGGTGTTGCGCACGCCGTCACCGCCGGCCAACTGCCAGAACAGGTCTTCGCCTTTGGCTTCGCCGGCCCCCGGCACGGCGGCCAGATAGCGGCGGGTGAAATCGAGCACGCGCGGCGGATCGAGCGGCTGCACTTTGAGCCGATCGAGATCCAGCTCCAACTCGCGGATGTAGTCCTGTTCGCGGCAGCTGGCGAGCAGCACCCGCGGCCGGTACTGCTCGATCAGCGCGCGCAACTGCTCGGCCTTGGCTTTGCGCTGTTTGGTCGGCAGCTCGTTGAGGCCGTCGAGCAGCAGCGCCAGCCGGTCCTGCGCGGCCACGGCGCGCCAGTCGAAATTGCGCGGATCGCAGCAGTGGCTGTCGATGTAGTCCTCGATGGGCTGGGTTGGGTCGATCCATTGCTTAAGGGGGACGAACAGTGGCAGCGGCGCATCCGCTGTGTTCAGCGCGCGCCGTGCCAGCGCGACGGTCACCCGATACAGCGCGAAGGTTTTGCCGGCGCCCGGCTCGCCGAGCAGCACGAATTGCGGCGATTCGCCGAGCACATCGAGCACGTCATCGAAAGCCTGCACGCGCTGTGTCTCTGCCGGGCAAGCGGGCTGGATGTGCTTGCGGAACAGATCCAGTTGCGGGCGCATCAGTCGCGACGAGCTGGCCCGCGCCAGCGACGGGGTGCTGTGTTGCTCTGCACCGAGGGCGGTGTAGACCTGCTCCGAATCACCGAAGTCTGAGATCAATTCGCCCAGATAGGCGCGAAGCTTCGAATCCTGTTCGGTTGCGGCTGTTTGCTCGGGGACGATGCTGTCGAGCAGGCGCTGCCAATCCTCAGCGCTGCCCCGCGCATAGTGAATCCCGAGCAGGTCATTGTGCGGCAGTGGCAGCTGGTCAGCCCCATCGACAAACAGCGGTACGATGCGCGTGCCGTGTTTGCTGGCGTGGCCCAGTTCAGCGGTGCACCACTTGCGTGTCGCGTAGTCCTGTGTCACCACGGCCAGCACCGCATGAGAGGCGTTCAATGCCGCCGTCACGGACGGCGTTAGCTCGTCGCCGGGTTCCATGCCGTCGATATCCCGCCAGACGGGCACGCCGAGCAACTTCAGCTCGTTGACGATCTGATCCGTGACTTCGCGCGCAACCGGATCAGACTGGTGGTAGCTGATAAACCAGTGGCCGGGCCTGGGGCTGTCGGTTTCCATGCGTTCTTGTGATACTTCCCGAATCTTCGCGGCAAGATTACCTGTTTTGCCTGCCCCTGCCGACCGAAGGGAGTCGCTGTTTTGACACAAAAAAAGTCGCCGTCGGAATCGAGTGGCAGCCGGGTCGCCGCTGCCCTCGCCCTGGGAGCCGCACTGGGCTTCGTCGTCAGCCCCTGGGGGCAGAATTACTGGAGCTGGCTGGATGACGCCGGTCGGTCCCTGTGGCTGTGCGGCCTCGGTGCGGGCCTGGGCTTCGTCGGGCTGAAGCTGTACCAGCGCTACCGCCGCCGCGGTGCGGGGCTGATGCTGGAGCAGGTCACCGCGAAGGTGCCGGGGCTGGGCGATGTGAAGCTCAAAATCGACCTGCGCCAGCGCGACGCCGGCTGGCGGATCTTCGTCGAGCTGGCCACGCGCATTTCCACCCAGAAGCTGGAGCCCGGCACCGGCCTGATCCGCGAGGCGCTGAGCTCCCACTACAGGCTGTTCGAGCTGATCCGCGGCGAGCTGAAATCGATGCCGCCGAACAGCAAAAAGCTCGCAGCGGATGAAGTCGATATCGAAGGCTTCGCCATCGCCGTGCTCAACCTCGCGCTGCGCCCCTGCCTGAGCCGCTGGCACCCGCTGCTCCAGCAGTGGGAGGCGCGCGGCGAGCCGGAATCCCAGTGGCCACTCGCCGACGCCTGCCGCAGCGATCTCGAAGCGACCCGCGAAGCGGTGGTGACGCTGACCAGCCAACTCGGCGAAGCACTCGGCCTGCACGATGCCCACCGCTTGCTGCTCGCCCCGGTTCTGGACGACGTGCCGCAACTCAAAGCCACCGCCGAGGTGCTCGCCGCCAGCGAAAGCATCCCCAAACCGCTCAGCGACGAGGCAAGAAAAGTCGGCTGGCGCATCTGTGTCGAACTCGACACCCGCATCGCCACGCAGGAACTGGCCGACGACAGCGGCCTGCTGCGCGAAGCACTCAACTCGCTGTACGCCCTGTTTGGCGAGCTGCGAAATGAGCTGAAAGCGCTGCCGGGGCCGAGTCAATCGAGAGCGGATCTGGACAGCATCGAGTCGCATGCGCTGGAGATACTCAACCGGCAACTGCGACCGTTTCTGGCCCGGTGGCACCCGCGGCTGGCGGCATGGGAAGCGGAAAATTCCGATGCCCCGGAAAGCGACTGGCCAGAGGCGGCCGAGTGCCGGCAGGCGTTGGCAGAGCTACGGATTGCAGTGGCCGATCGGGCTGGAAAACTGCGCAATCTGGTCGCGGGCTAAACGCTGCCGGTGGCAGCGCCGGCGGCTGCGGATGGCGGCTGCGGACAAGGGCATTAGCAAACTCTGCAAAACTACAGCGCTTGCCTAGCTGGAGCGCTCGACCACGTAGCCGGAGAGTTTGCGCAGCAGCTCGAATTCG
>CBFCYW010000167.1:0-3637 GCA_965602395.1 uncultured Chromatiales bacterium | reverse complement strand
CAGGGTTTGGGCCTGCCCCAGGCTGCCGGCTTCGGCGCTGTGGGTGTGAGCGGCGTCTGCCGGCTGCAGCCCTGCCCCCAGGTTCAGTGCCCCTGCCTCGGCGCTGTGCGCGTGCGCGGCGTCCGCCGGTTGCAGCGAGTGGGCCTGCACCAGGCTGCCAGGCGCGGCGCTGTGCGCGTGCGTGGCGTCCGCCGGCCGCAGGCTGCGGGCCTGCACCAGGCTGCCGGCGTCGGCGCTGTGCGCGTGCGTGGCGCCAGCCGGTTGCAGGGTTTGGGCCTGCCCCAGGCTGCCGGCTTCGGCGCTGTGGGTGTGAGCGGCGCCCGCCGGCTGCAGGGCGTGGCCCTGCCCCAGACTGCCAGGCTCGGCGCTGTGCGCGTGCGTGGCGTCCACCGGCTGCAGGGCGTGGCCCTGCCCCAGACTGCCGGGCTCGGCGCTGTGCGTGTGCGCGGCGTCCGCCGGCTGCAGGGTGTTGGCCTGTGCTAGGCTGCCGGGCTCGGCGCTGTGCGCGTGCGCGCAATCGTCCGGTTGGATCATCAGCGCTATCGGGGCCGCCACCGTCCACGACTCAGCAAACACCGCCACATCGCTGTGATCGTAGCCCGTCGCGGTCAGCGCCAGCGTGCCGGGCGTGGTCGTGGAGTCCAGACGCAGCAGCATGTACTGCCCGGCGGCATCGTCGTTGTCGGACCAGGTGCCGCCGTCATAGGGGCCACCCTTGATGCTGTCCGTGCGGCCCGCCGGCGCCGCCTGGAAGTGCCGCCAGCCGGCGCCGCCGCCGCTGGCGAAATCGTTGTTGGCGCCACTGTCCCAGGCAAGGCCGTGCATATCGCCGGCCACGGAGAACACGCGATCCATCGGCACGGCGTGCGTGCTGCCGATGTGGTCCATGATGGCCGTGCGCTGCCCAGCAGCCTCCTGCCAATTATCGGCGCCCGCGGAGGCAATCCACGGAACGCCGGTAAACAGCGCGCAGGCATGCACTGCCGGGTCTGCCACGGCCGCGGTGATGTCCGCCTGCAACCAGGCCATCTGCTCTGCGTCGAGGCGATCACCTCCGCTGACGCGATGACTGCGCCCGTCCAACAGCCACACCGCCACGGGACCGATGGTCAGGCGGCGCTCCACGGAATCGGCCACGCCGGACTCGCGCCAGTGCGCGTGCGGCCAGAACTGCCGCATGGCGGTCAGCGCCTCCGCCACCCCCGGCATCGCCGCGTGGGTGTCGTTGTCGGCGTGGTCGTGATCGTCCGCCACGTGCTCGATGGCGCAACTGCGCAGCAGATCGCGGACGCCCGGCACCATCGCCTGGCGTATCCAGTTGCGCCGGTACTCGTCGACCGTGCCGCCGGCCAGGTCGTAGTAATGAAAATCTCCCTGCCATATCAGCAGGTCCGGCGCCTGCGCGACTATGCGCGCCAGCGACGTGGGGTTGTTGTCCACGTCGTTGCAGCCGGTGACCGCGACGACGAAGTCGACGGCCGAACCTGCCGCCGGCAGCGTGCGGAATTGGCCGGTCTCGATCGGCTCTGCGACGCCCCCCTCGACCGGCCGATAATAATACTGCACCCCCGGAGTCAGCCCGCTGAACGCATAGCTGACGATGTAGTCGTCAGCTGCCAGCGGCGTCACCGCTGCCGTCTGTGCCGCGCCCAGGAAGGCGGGGTCGGTGCCGTACTCGATGTGCACCGGGCCGGCGAATCGCGCACGCAGGCTGATCTCTGCCGTGGTCTGCTGCGCAGAGCACAGCACGTAGTCCACGTGCGGCTGCACTGGCACGCTGTAGACCACCACCCCGCCGGTCACCTGGTCGCCAGTGCCGCCCGATGCGGTGGCCGTGGTCTGCGTGCTGGCCGCGGCGCTCAGGACGCGCTCTGCGCAGCGCAGACCAGGGTCTGGCATCGGAACATCGTCCCAGACGCGCTCATAGCCGTCACTCCACGTCTCGCGTGGATCCCAGTTGGCGTCCGAGTCGATGGCCATCGCGGCGATAGCCAGCGATCGTGCGGTAGACGCCACCGGCGTGGCGCCGGTGGCCTGCGTGGTCACTGCCGATGCGCCACTGTCCGCGCCGGCAGAAGCCGCGTCGAATGCCGCGCCGGCACCTGGGGCGGCGTCGGCAGCACCTCGATTGCCGCGCCGGCGGCCAGCTCGAATGCCCAAGCCTCTGCCGTCTCAGCCGTTGCCCAGCTGATCGTCACCGAGCCGCCCTCTGTGCCGTCGATGACGCGATCGCCGACCCTCAGCGCTGACCCGGCGCCCTGGCGCGCCAGGCGCACCGTCAGATCTGGCGCAGTGATCGTGCCGGGATTTTTGTTGCCGGCGAGCACCACCACTACGACGCTACCCAGCGCGGCGCCGGCAGGCAGGGCGACATCCAAGCTAGTGACATCGACGTTCAGTGACGAGGTGCGCTGACGGCCTACGATGTAGCTCATTGCCCGGCCTCCCCGGTCGACTCCTGCCCTGCGCGAATGCGCGCGCAGAATTCGGCCTCTACCCGGCCAACCTCCGCATGGGTCTGCGCTGCGCGCAGTGCCCGTGTGCCGGCCTCCTCCAGCTCGGCCAGAAGTCCGCCGGCCTGCGCGACTTCCTCCGCACGCTGGCGGATGACCGCCGCGGCGTCGTCGACAGTCAGCCCGGCGCCGCGCGCGTAGCCCTGCAGCATGTGCAGCCCCTCGGGGTCGCCGGTGATCGCGAACCGCTCTGCCTCGCGGCGCTTGGCCGCGTATTCCATCGATTTGCCGCTACCAGGCGTCAGCATCTGCCCCCGCGCCGCCTCGGCGGCGGCTTTGATGCGCGCCACGGCGCTGTCGGCGTAGTCGCTCAGCGCCTGACTGACGGGAAGATCAACGCGCATGAATTAGCCACTCCTGCGGCAGATGACGCGCGGCGCGCAGGGTGATGCGGTAGTCGCCCGGCTCGGTGATCCCGATCGTCAGCAGGCCGTCGCCGTCCGGGCATTCGATGAGGTGGCGAACAGGCCCGACGATGTGCAGCACGCTCCATGCGGGAACATCGCGGACCTCTGCCACGCCGCTGGGCAGCAGGTCGAGCGTCAGGGTGCCGTCGATGGCGCCCGTCAGCGCTGCCGGCGACTCGCCCTTCGGCCGCACGCACGATTGCCAGTCAGGCTCTGGCGGCGGCGGCTCATCCGGCGTCGCGGCAGCAATCGAGGCGGCGTGGTCCGCACGCAACTGCTCGACGGCGGCATGGTCGATCCACTCGCTGGTGGCCGCGATGACGCCCGTCAGCCGCTCAGCGCCGGGCGACACGGGTACCCGTGCCAGCAGCGCAGGGCTGGGGACGCCACCCGCACATGTCGGCTCACCGCTGTCGCGAACATAATCGACGTACATGATGCTCATGTTTTGAACTGGATGACGCGCATGAATATGTCAGAAAACTCTACGCTCCACGATGTGTCGCCGGGCAAATACCCGCCAAAAAATGTCGCGCCGAGCACGAATGAGGCCGGCCCGGCCACGTGGCCGGTCAGCACGAATGTGTGGGATAGGGTGCGATCTGGGGTCTCGCCCGCCCCCCAGCTCTCGGCGTTGGCGTCGGTTAGTCCGCCCTGTGACCACGCAGGGTAGGACGTTGCGGGGTCGGGGTAGGCATAGGTCCTTGCGATGGTTAA
>CBFCYW010000166.1:0-3785 GCA_965602395.1 uncultured Chromatiales bacterium | reverse complement strand
GCCCGAATGAAGCGCCGCGCAGTCCGGGGCGGCCGCTTGCCACCCCGGATTGCGATCCGCGACACAGTGCCGCGCGCAGCCCCACTCAGCTGTGCACCGGCGGTTGGGCCGGCCGCTGGGCCGGCGCCGAGCCGGCGCGCTGGCGTAGATCGCTGAACACCCGCTCGACCTCGCGCGGCTGCGGCGGCGTCTCGCTGGCGGCCGATTTCTGCCGCGCCAGCATCGCCGGCGCCGCCTCCAGCTGGGCGACCCGCTGCGCGGCCAGACGGCGCTCACGGCGGATATTGGCCAGCGTGTCGTGCAGCTCATCGGTCGGATCGCCGCCGGCGCCGGTCGTGCTGGCAGCGCCGGCTGTGCTGGCAGCGCCGGCGATGTCCGGTGGCTCCGCTTCGCTTTGCGCCTGTCGCGGCGCGAAGCGCTGGCGGGCAGCGCGCAGCTCGCGGCGGTATTCCTGCAGCTGTTGCAGCGCCGCGAGCAGGTTCTGCTTGAGCTGCAATTCGCGCGCTTGCAGCTCGCGCAGCCGCCGGGCGTGCAGATCGAGCAGCGGCTCGTGCTGCGCCAGCGCCGCGGCGAGCTTTCTGGCCAGCTCCACGGCCTGCGCCGTGGGCTCGCCGCGCAGCGCTTCGATGGCGCGCTTCTCTTTATCCGCGAAGGCCGCGTTGAGGGCGGCGAAATCCTGCTCCAGGGTGATCCGCTCGGCGATCATCGCCGACAGTGCCTGCTTGCCCAGTTGGACCTGGCGGTCCCAGTTGTCGATCTCGGCGTCGAACAGATTCAATGCATCGGCGCCGTGTTCGTCCGTGTGGTCGCTACGCAGAGAGGCGACCAGCCTGCTCAACAGTCCCATGATTTTGTCCTCCGCAGATCGCTGTGCTGAATGTCTGCCTGTCGCATGTTTCTCTACTCCATTGCTGTGCGCCCGCCGCGGCGCTGGATGTCCCGCTGGCGGGCTTTGCTCGTTGCGGGACGGCGGTCTTTTTGCCGCCGGCGGAGACAGAAGTATTGCAAGGCGGTGCTTGCTACAAGCAAAGCCGAAAATGCGTCGGATGGCGACGCGCGAGGGATCGTAAATCGATACTTTCCCCGCTCGCCGGAATCCTGGGCTGGTGTGTCGCGGCGCCTGTTGATGGGCTCGGCACAGCGCTTGGCGCAGTGCTCGGCGCCGCGCCCGGCGCGCTTGTTATGATGCGCGCAGAGCCGCGCCGGACGCGCGGCAGCCGGACCCCACATGCTGCAGATTCACCACGGCAATCGCCTCGAAGACCTGGCCGCGCGGCTCGCCGCCGTCACCGCTGAGCCGCTCGCTGAGCCGCTCGCGCCGGAGTGCATCATCGTCCAGCATCAGGGCATGGCGCGCTGGCTGTCGCAGCGGCTGGCCGAGCAGCGCGGCATCGCCGCCAATCTGGAATTCCCCTTTCCCGCGGCCTTCGTCTGGCGCGTGTTCGTGGCCAGCCTGGGGGCCAGCGGCGAGCGCTCGGCCTTCGACCGCGACGCGCTGTTGTGGCGGCTGATGGCGACCCTGCCGGGGCTGCTCGACGAAGCCGAATTCGCCACCCTGCGCCGCTACCTGGCCGCTGGCGACAATGATCCGCTGCGCCACTATCAGCTCTGCCAGCGGATCGCCGACACCTTCGATCAGTACCTGGTCTACCGCCCGCAGATGCTGCTCGACTGGGAGGACGGCGCCGCCGCGCCCCCCGGCGAAGCCTGGCAGGCGCGGCTGTGGCGCGAGCTGAGCGCGGCCGGTGGCGAGCACCGCGCGCGCCTGCTGCGCGACTTCTGCGCGCGTGCCGACGCCGGCCGGCTCGGCGATCCGGCACTGCTGCAAAAGCTGCCGCAGCGCCTGTGCCTGTTCGGCCTGTCGGCGCTGGCGCCGGCCTATCTCGACGTTTTCGCGCGCCTCGCCCGGCACATCGAAATCCACCTCTTCGCCCTCAATCCCTGCCTGCACTACTGGGGCGATCTGCTCAGCGAGCGCAGTCTGGCGCGGCTGCGCGCGCTGTGGGCGCGGCACGGCAAAACCGACCCCGGCTACTACGAATCCGGCAATCCGCTGCTGGCCTCGCTGGGCGCTGCCGGGCGCGATTTCCACGAGCTGCTGCAGCAGCGCGAGGTCGAGCTGCACGACGCCTTCAGCGAGCCGCGCGGCGACGTCCTGCTGCAACAGCTGCAGCGCGACATCCTGCTGCTGGAAAACCGCGACGGCGCGCCCGCCGCACTGCCCGCCGAAGACCGCTCGATCCAGCTGCACAGCTGCCACAGCGCGATGCGCGAAGTGCAGGTGCTGCACGACCGGCTGCTGGATATGTTCGCCGCCGACGCGAGCCTGGCGCCGCGCGATGTGGTGGTGATGGCCGCCGACATCGACCGCTACGCGCCCTTCGTCGATGCGGTATTCGGCGCCGCCCCGCGGCAGCGGCGCATTCCCTGGTCGCTGGCCGACCGCAGCCTGCGCGCCGAGCAGCCGCTGGCGGCGGCCTTTCTGCAATTGCTGGAGCTGCCCGCCAGCCGCCTGCCGGCCTCTGAAGTGCTGTCGCTGCTGGAGGTGCCGGCGGTGCTGCGCCGCTTCGCTCTGGATGACAACGACCTCTCCCGGCTGCGCGGCTGGGTGGCGGATTCGGGCATCCGCTGGGGGCTGGACGGCGCCAGCCGCGCCGAGCTGGGCCTGCCGGCGGATGGCGTCAACAGCTGGCAATTCGGCCTCGACCGGCTGCTGCTGGGCTATGCCATGCCGGCCGGCGAGACGATCTTCGCCGGAGTGCTGCCGGCCGCCGGGCCGGAGGGATTGGGCGCCGCCGTGCTCGGCCAGCTGGCCGGCTTTATCGAGCGGCTGCGCGATCTGCGCCGGGCGCTGAAGCGCGCTCGCGGCGCCGCCGACTGGCAGTTGCAGCTGAACCGCTTGATCGACGAATTTTTCGCCGCCGACGAGGCCGACGAGCCGCTGCTCGCCAGCCTGCGCGCCGCCGCCGAAAGCCTGCGCGAGAGCTGCGAGCGCGGCGGTTTCAGCGGCCCGCTGGAGCTGGCGGTGGTGCGCGAGCACGTTCGCGCCCAGCTCTCCCAGCCCGGCACGGCGCAGCGCTTCCTCGGCGGTCAGGTCAGCTTCTGCAACATGGTGCCGATGCGCAGCCTGCCGTTTCGCGTGGTCTGCCTGCTGGGGCTCAACGACGGCCCGGGGGATGGCGGCTTCCCGCGCCAGCAGCGCGCCGCCGGCTTCGATCTGATCGCCAAACAACCGCGCCGCGGCGACCGCCGCCTGCGCGACGACGACCGCTACCTGTTTCTCGAAGCGATCATCTCGGCCCGCGACGTGCTCTATCTGAGCTGGGTCGGCCGCGATCTGCGCGACAACGCCGAGCGCCCGCCGTCGGTGCTGGTCGGCGAGCTGCTCGACACCCTCGAGCGCGGCTGGACGGCGGCCGACGGTGGCGATATCGCCGGGCAACTGCTCACCCAGCACCCGCTGGCAGCGTTCAGCCCGCGCCACTTCGACCCGGCCGATCCGCGCCGCCAGTCCTTCGCCAGCGGCTGGCTGCCGGCCTGCGATGGCGCGCCGCCGGGACGCTTCGCCGAGCAGCCGCTGGCGGCCAGCGAGGCGCGCGAGGATCTGTCGCTGGAGGCGCTGGTGCGCTTTTACGAACACCCCGCGCGCGATTTTTTGCAGGGCCGCCTCGGCGTCTGGCTGGATGAGCGCGACGATGCCGTCGAAGACAGCGAGCGCTTCGATCTCGACGGCCTCGCCGCCTGGCCGCTGAAGCAGCAGGCGCTGCTGCGCCAGCTCGACGGCG
>CBFCYW010000165.1:0-3898 GCA_965602395.1 uncultured Chromatiales bacterium | reverse complement strand
ACACGGCGATCTGGCGCGGTTTGAGCAGTCGCTGCAGGGCTGCTTGCTTGCTCATGTTTCGATCACTCCGCCACCTCGTGGGAGATTCTATGGCCGCACACCACCCCCGTCATCCTCGGCGTCGCGGCCGCCGGCGACTACCACGAGTTGCTCTGTGCCCGCGCCCCTGGCAGCTCAGTCCACCGCACATCAAGCGCTTGCGCCGGCTACTCAAGCGCCGTCACCTGTTCGTGCAGCAGCGCGCACAGCGGCGCCAGAGCCTGGCCCCGGTCGCCGCGCGATTGGAACAGCTGCAGCCATCGCGCCCTGCGCAGGGTGGCGGGATTTGGCGAGGCAGCTCGGCAATGCGCCCGCTGAAGCGCTCGACCATGCCGTTGGTTTGCAGGCACCGGGGTTTGTGACGAGCCAGCGGTCGTCAAGTGAATCGAACGGCATCCAACACCGCCCGTATGCCCTCGATTCGCCGCTTTCGTGCCGGGTTCGCGGTTCCTGTTTTCAGGGGCTTTATCCGGCCCAGTCAACGACATACCCTTGGCGACAACCGAAACAGGTAAAAATAACCACAAGCGACAGGGAGCAGCCAACGATGTCAGAGCGGCGAATCGAGGCGGTGGAAATCGATGGCGAGACCATCTGGGTGGAGGTGGCCAGCGCGCAGGGTGGGCCGGGACCGGTTGCGGGCGACGGTTTCGAGAACACATCCAGTCTGGCCGAGACGACGAAGAAGCTCGCCGGGGCCGGGCTGGACAGCACCATCAGATCACTGGCGGGTATCGTCAAGCGGGGCATCGAGGAGGCCGGGCCGCAGCAGTGGACGCTGGAGTTCTCCATCGGCATCGACGGCAAATCCCGGGTGCCGTTCGTCGCTGAGGCGGGCGTCGCCGGTGCGCTGAAGATTACCGCGACCTGGAAGCGGGACTAGCCGCGCGTGGCAGCGATGGACCCGAAAGACGCCGTGGTGTCGATCTGGCTGGAGGGCGGCGCGACACCGATCGGCAGCGGCGCCTTCATCTCGCCCCGATTCGTGCTGACCGCCCGCCACGTTGTCGAAGGCACCGAGAAGGAGAAGCTGCGCGTCGGCACCATCGACGGACTCGCTGAGCGTGCACGCTGCCGGGATGTGCTCATCCACCCAGACTTCAGCGCGGATATTGCCCTGATCGAATTGTTCGAGGGTTCCGGCGGCCAGGGTTTCAATCGAATCAGCGAAGGCCGCGAACTGGAGAATCAGTCGGTGCGGCTCTATGCCGCCAGCCCGACCAACGGCAATCGCGATTCGATCGGCGACTATCCGGTCAGCCTGTTTTCGCAGGAAAAGCTCGTCTACTTCTTCCCCCACCAGCAGCGGCTCGGCCACAGCGGCGGCATCGCCGTGCACGGCGGCGCCATCGTCGGCGTCATCAGCCAGCGACACGAGACGGAAAACCAGGGCACTTTCGTGCCGCTGCATCTGGTTTGGGATTGGTTGGCCGGATTTGCCTCTGCGGCAAACCCGGCCATCAGTGGCCCAGGATCTGCTGTGATTGCGGATTCGACCTCGGAATGTGGCGTCTCCCACAGCTGGGTCGCAAACATCATCAATCGCAACGCGCAGGTGAGCGCGATTTACGATATGGCCTGTGGACATGCAGCGTCACCCGGCTGCTGGAGCGTCTTTTCGATAGCGGCGGAAGAGCGGCACTGGCCGCGCGCGCTGGCCGGCAATCTCTACTACGCGATCACCGACGCGCAGCCGGAAGAGGGCGATTGCATCGAGCTGCCCATCCGCGGCCGCGCAAAAGACAAATTCCGCCGCAGCCTGATCCCGAAAGTATCCCGCCTTCAAACATCGCCACCCGGCGCAGAGCTGCCGGCGAGCGAAGCACAGAGCATTCTCGAATGGATGGCGCAGGCGAGAAACGGCCTGCGTGTCGTCTACGTGCCGTTGACCGCAAGCGAGAAAGATCACCGCTGGTGCGAGGTGCTCTCGGGGGCCATCGAGACACTCCGGC
The DNA here is from genome assembly GCA_965602395.1 of uncultured Chromatiales bacterium. Classification (GTDB taxonomy): domain Bacteria; phylum Pseudomonadota; class Gammaproteobacteria; order CBFCYW01; family CBFCYW01; genus CBFCYW01. The sequence goes on along the minus strand of CBFCYW010000165.1, from coordinate 1,907 downwards.
AACTGGATGACTACATCGCACAGCAGGCGGTCGGGCAAGCCCGCGGGCGGCTCGTCGTGCTGTTCGGCTGCATTCCCGATGCCGAAAAAAAGCCGTGGTTTAAAAGCCTGTTCAATCGAGCTGCACAGCCGGCGCTGCCGGCCGGCTGCGTGCAACTGGACCCGCTGGAATTGCTCAAGCAGGCGCATATCGTCGAGTGGCGAGACGGTTTGCTGATGAGTGTCAGCCACGAACTGTCGAAGCTCGGCGATGCCGTCTGCGACCAGCTGTTTCCCTCTGAGCAGCATCGCCAGACCTACAAAGACGTCTACCGCTTTATCGAAAAGCGCCTCTCCCCCGAACCCGCCCAGCGGGATTCGCAGGCTCCCGAAGCATCACACAAGGAGACTTACCTGTGATTGATACGCAGCTCTACAAAGGCCAGGGCAGCGCCCGCCCCGATGCATGGCGCGAACTGCCGGTGGTCGACCCGGAAGCACTGCAGGATCCCGCCGACTACCGCGCCACGCCGGAGCTTGCCGCCGCAGTCGAAGTCGCGCTGATGCTCGGCATGCCGCTGCTGCTCACCGGCGAGCCCGGCTCCGGCAAATCCAGCGTCGCGGCCAGCATCGCCCACGAACTGGGCCTCGGCGACCCACTGCGCTTCGTGGTCAAGTCGGATACCCAGGCGCGCGATCTGTTCTACCACTTCGACACGGTCGGGCGCTTTCACGCCTCCAACACCCCCGGCGCGGACGCCAAGCCGCAGCGCTTTATCCGCTTCGCGGCGCTGGGCAAGGCCATCCTGCACGCGCGCACGCCGCAGTACAGCGAACAGCTCGGCCTGCTCGCCGCGGCCGGTCACCCCGGCGCGGCGCGCCGCTCGGTGGTGCTGATCGACGAGATCGACAAGGCGCCGCGCGACGTGCCCAACGACGTGCTGGTCGAACTGGAAAACATGCACTTCGATGTGCGCGAGCTGGACGGCGAGGACAATCGCGGCGTCACCATCGATCTGAAAGATGACCAGGGCAACACCGACAACCGCTACCGCCCCATCGTCATCATCACCAGCAATTCCGAGAAAGCCTTGCCGGAACCCTTTCTGCGCCGCTGCGTATTCCACAACCTCGAACTGCCACCCTTCGCCGACGACGAGCACGCCGCGGGCGGTGGCCCGACCGTGGAGGACATCGTCGCCGCGCGGCTCGGCAAGCGCTATGCCGCCAGCGGTCAGTCGCTGGTCACCGACGCCCTGTCACTGTTCCGGTTTCTGCGCCACGCCGATCGCCAGCTCGAATACCGGCCTTCGCTGGCCGAATGCCTCAACTGGCTGGATGCGCTGCTCAAGCGCGAAGAGGGCGGGGCCGGCAAAGACTGGCCGCAATCGCTGGCCGAACTCGACGCCAGCTGGCTGCAGGCCAGCGTTGCCAATCTGCTGCTGAAAAAGCCGCGCGACCAGCGCCGGGCGGCCGAGCTGATCCGGCAATGGAGCGAAGCGCCCAAGCAGCAGACCACCGGCAAATAAAGCATTCCGGGCATGAGCGAAACCGAGCCAGCCAGACGGGACGGGCAGCTGCGCCTCACGTGGGCGCTGCTGGCGCGGCTGGCGCCCGAGTTGCGCGCGCGCGGCTTCAAACTGGGGCCGGATCGCTGGCAGAACGCGCAGGATCTGCTGCTGGCGCGCGCCGAGCGCGGCCTGCTCGATGGCGATCTGCAAACTCTGCATCGCCTGCTGACGCCGCTGCTGTGCAGTTCCGCGCGCGAGCAGCGCGAGTTTCGCGCGGTTTACGACCCGATCGCCGCAGACCTGCTGCGCAGCCGGCCCGGCCAGCGCAAACCATTACCGCCAACGCCCGATGCGGACGCACCCGGCACCGAGCCGGCGCGCCCCCCGGTCAATAAATTTGCACGCTACTGGTGGCTGG
>CBFCYW010000164.1:0-3919 GCA_965602395.1 uncultured Chromatiales bacterium | reverse complement strand
TTTTACGACCCGCACCGCGTAGCGGACGCCGTCGCTCAGTTGCCGCCTGGCAGGCTGTACTCGATGTGCAGCAACGGCGCCGTCTCCAGCCCGGCCGCGCGCGACCTGGCCACGCGCTGGCCGCTGCCGTCGATGATCAGCACCAGCGGATTGCCGCTGCGCCAGCCGTCCCGATCGACGATTTCCTGAACCACCGCCGACAGATCCACCGTGCGCTGTGCCGCGCCGGCATCATCGATGCGCCGCCAGGCCGGCGGCGTCCAGTTGGCCTGCGCCGCGGTCAGCGGCCGACCACTGATCAGGCGGATGCCGGCGGTGAAATCGCCCGCCGCGTCGCTGGCCTCGCCGGAGATGCGCAGGTCGACAAAGCCGTCGTCCGCCTCATCGGCGGTGAACTGCACCCAGGCCTCGCTGATCCGCGCTGCCCGCGGGATGGCGATGTCCGCAAAGCGCAGAGCGATGATCTGCCCGCGCCCGTGGTCGACCGCCATTTCGAGGTCGTCGCTGTCGGTGATCACGTAGCCGTTGGCGGTGCGCTCCTCGGCGTCGTCGCTGTCTTTTTGCACGCGCCGCTCGATCACCGCGCCACCGCCGGGATTGACACCCAGCACACTGAACTCGGCCCTGGCCACGGCGCTCGGCCGCAGGCCGTCGGCGTAGCAGCGGGCGTACAGCGTGGCGCTCTCGCTCAGCTCGAAGCTGCCCGCGTAGCGCGGTGAGTGGACATCCGGCAGCTCGCCGTCGGTGGTGTAGCGAATGCTCGACTGCGGCGTGGCACAGCTCATTGCCACCGTCACGCTGGCGGCGAAGGCCCCACCCTGCGGAGAGATCTGCGGCGTCGCCGCCATCGGCTCGGCGGAGTCGCTGTAGCGGATCAGCAGGCGCGGCGCATTGCGGTGGCTGCCGTCGAAGGAATCGGCCACGCGCCGTCCCTCGCCGTCGACCAGAAACACCATGGCGTTGCCCGCCACCCAGCCGGGCTGATCGATCAGCTCCTGGACGATGGCGGAGAGATCCACCGTGCGCTGCGCCTCGCCACTGTCGCCGATGCGCCGCCAGGCCTGTGGCTCCCAGATCACCCGCGCCGCGGTGCGCGCGCGATCGCTGAGATCGTTGCGCGCCCGGGTGAAGGCGCCCGGGTTGACCGCCGCCTGGCCGGCAATGGCCAGTTCGGTGGTGCTGCTGTGGGTCTCGTCGGCGGTGAATTGCAGGCTGGCGGCGGTGATCACCGCCCCCGGCGGCACGCTGACACCCTGGAAGCGGATGCCCACCAGACGCGATTTGCCCAGATCTTCGACCAGATCGAGATCGCTGCTGCCGAGCATGACGCTGCCTTCGACTTCCTCCGCGTCGTCGTCACCGGCGATCACCGCCACCTCGACATCCACCGCGCCGGCATCGATGCGCGTCGGGTCCAGCGGGAAGTCGTCGTCGACGTCGTCGATGCCGTCGTTGTCATCATCGCTGTCGCGGTTGTTGCCGATGCCGTCGCCATCGGTATCCACGCTCTCTGTCGGGTCCAGCGGGAAGGCGTCTTCGCCGTCCGGCGTGCCGTCGTTGTCGTCGTCCGGATCGCAGCTGTCGCGCAGGCCGTCGGCGTCATTGTCCGGCTCGCCCGGGCCACACTGGTCGCTGTACTCGATGTGCAGCGCCGGGATGTCGCCGGGACTGCCGCGCCAGTGCGCGTCGTCAAAGGAGCGCGCGACGCGCCGGCCGACGCCCTCGATGACGAAGGCCATGGCGTTGCCGCTGGCCCAGCCGGGGCGGTCGACCAGCGCCTGCACGATCTCCGCGAGATCGCTGCTGCGCTGCGCCTCGCCACGGTCGCCGACGCGCTCCCAGGCGTCCGGCACCCAGCTGCTCTGCGCTTTGGTCAGCGGGCGGTCGGCGATGTCGTTGAACGCCCAGCTGAAGCTCGGCGGGTTGTCCGCCGCCTGGCCGCGGATGCTGAACAGGCTGGGCGTGCCGTCCACTTCGTCGACGCTGAACTGGATCCAGGCGCGCTGGATCGCGGCACCCTGCGGCAGCTCGACACCGGCGAAGCGCAGGCCGACGATCTGATCGATGCCGTCGTTGTCGGCCAGCTCCAGATCGCGGCTGTTGGTAGTGGCGCTGCGGCCGTCGAGATACTCCTCGCTGTCGTCATTGCTGGCCTGTACCGGATAGACGCCACTGCGCGCGCCGGCCGGCGCTTCGACCACTGTGTAGTGGCGCACCACTTGCGCGCTGTTGCCGGCGTTGTCGGTCGCGGAGACGGTGAAGGTCTTCGCGCCCGGGCTGGCGGTATCGATCGCCGCACCACTGTCCGCGCTGCCGTTGCTGCTGGCGATGCCGGACTGCGCGTCGCTGGCGCTCCAGCCGGCAGTGACCACGCTGTCGAGCACCAGCTCGGCGCCATCGGCCGGACTGGTGATGGCGATCACCGGCGCGCTCGCATCGCGCTTGATGGTCACGCTCTCGCTGGCGGTGCCGCCCTCGGAGGTGGCTTCACAGGTGAAGGTTACGCTGGCGGTGTCTTCGGTGACGCTCGCGCTCTCACAACCATTGCTGGCGCTGACCGCAGACTCGGCATCGACCACGCTCCAGCTGACGCTGACATCGCTGGTGTACCAGCCGTTGTCGCCCAGCGTGCCGCTGACGCTCGGGGTGATGAGCGGGGCGCTGCTGTCGCCACTGGTGGCTTCCGTGGCCGTGATATTCAATGACACAGCGACACTGTCATGCCCGTCGCTGACTTCCAGCGTGACTGTGTAATTACCTGCCGCAAAACTATGGCTGGGGTTTTCGGCGCTGCTTGTGCCGCCGTCACCAAAGTCCCAAGCGTAGCTTAGGGCATCGCCGTCGGCATCGCTGGCATTAGCAGTAAAGTTAACAGCCAAGGGCGCTGGGCCGCTATTGGGGCTGGCTGTTGGGTTAAGGGTAGGTGGCGTATTGCTAGGTGCCGTTACGGTGATTTGTACGCTGTCACTATCTTGCTGACCGGCGTCGTCGGTAACAGTAAGTGTGGCGGTGTAGGTGCCCGGGTTATTGTAGGTGTGGTTAAAGCTACTACCCGAACCTGTGGGGCTTAAGTCGCCCGCATCCCAGCTGTAGCTTAAGCTGCGCCCTTCGGGGTCGGTGGAGCTGCTGCCATCAAAGCTGATGCTAAGCGGTGCGGTACCTGAGGTGCTCACTACGCTTACGGTTGCAGTCGGTGGCAGGTTGTCCGCTGCGGTGACCGAAGTTGTTGCGGGGGCGCTTAGGGCTGTGCCATCGCTAACAATCAAGGAGAGTACGTAAACACCGGGCAGGTCTGCCACAAAGCTAGGGCTGGCTGAATTGGCGTTGCTCAGGCTAGCTGTGCTGCCTGTGGGGACGCTGTCAAAGGTCCAGGCCCAGCTGGTGATGGCGTCGCCATCGGCGTCGGTGGCACTGCCGCTCAGGTTGACTGCATCGCCTTTGATAACAGCTTGGTCGAGGCCTGCGTCAGCAACGGGGGGAGTGTTGCTGATGACGGTGACGCGGTGGATTTGGGAGAAGCCGTTGTTGTCTGGTGTAGTAAAGGCGACGATGTTGCCTTCGGCGTCGTGTACTTTGGTGTTAAAGCCTACGGGAGCCACAGTATAGATAACAGGCCCAGCTTCAGACTCCCCAAGGGCTGCCATCATTAGCTTGAGGCTACTGTCGGTTGTATCAAACTCTGTCCAGAAAATATTTTCCCCGGCGATTTTTAAGGAATCGCGAGATTTTGTGCCGCCGTTTGTGACGGAGTCGTTTGTGATGGTAGTAGTTTGGCTGGTTGCTAAATCATGTATAGCTACTTCACCGTCGGACAGGAAGGCTACAAGATTGCCATCAATATCGGGAAAGCCTTCGGAGGCAGAGGTGTTGGCGACAGGAAACGGGGCGGAACCAGGAGTGGCGGCGTATACATTGGCTG
>CBFCYW010000163.1:0-3930 GCA_965602395.1 uncultured Chromatiales bacterium | reverse complement strand
CGGCCGCGGCCCGCGCCGTTGCCAGCGCGCGGCGGGGGTAAATCCGGCTGGCTGTGACGCAGCGCACGTCTTACAATTGACGGCTTTCCGCCCGGGCCGCGCGCATGCAGCTGAACAGTGTCGAAGAGTTGATCGAAGACATCCGCCAGGGGCGGATGGTGATCATCATGGACGACGAGGGGCGCGAGAATGAGGGCGATCTGATCATGGCCGCGGCGCTGACCCGCCCGGAGGACATCAACTTCATGGCCATGTACGGGCGCGGGCTGATCTGCCTGACCCTGACCCGCCAGCGCTGTCAGCAGTTGCGCCTGCCGCTGATGGTGCACGACAACCAGGCCAGCCACGGCACCAATTTCACCGCCTCGATCGAAGCTGCCGAGGGCGTCACCACCGGCATCTCCGCGGCGGATCGCGCGCGCACCATCCAGGCCGCGGTGGCGACCGAAGCCAAGCCGGAGGATCTGGTCCAGCCGGGGCACATCTTTCCGCTGATGGCCGCCGCCGGCGGGGTGCTGGCACGCGCCGGACACACCGAGGCAGGCTGCGATCTGGCGCGCCTCGCCGGGCTGGAGCCGGCCGGCACGATCGTCGAGATTCTCAATCCCGACGGCAGCATGGCGCGGCGCCCGGATCTGGAAAAATTCGCCGCCGAACACGATCTCAAAATCGGCACCATCGAGGATCTGATCCGCTATCGCATCCAGAACGAGCGCACCGTGGAGCGCATCGCCGAGAGCGAATTCCCCACTGTGTACGGCCACTTTCATCTCTACGCCTATTCGGATCTGATCGAAAACGGCCTGCATCTGGCGCTGGTCAAGGGGCGCATCGATTCGAAGCGGCCGATCCCGGTTCGCGTACACGTGGAAAACATGCTCTGCGACACCCTCGGCGCCGAGTTCGGCTGCGGCTGGCCACTGCAGGATGCACTGCGTCGCGTGGCGCAGATGGACGACGGTGTGGTGGTGATCCTGCGCCAGCCCGAGGATCAGGGCGCGCTGGTGCGGCAGATCCAGCACTATCAGATCATGGGTGGCCGGCCGAGCGCGCAGGGCGGCGCCAGCGCGGCCGGCCAGATGCGCGATGAGCCGCGCGATGAAGATGCGCAGGCCAAGCCCGAGGATCAGCGCACCTACGGCATCGGCGCACAGATTCTCGCCGATCTCGGCGTGCGCCGGATGCGCCTGATGAGCGCGCCGAAGATCTTCCACGGCCTGGCCGGCTTCAATCTGGAAGTGGTCGATTACATCACCCAGTGACACGGCGACCGGTTAAAACGGCACCCGGCAGGCAGCGGCGCCGCCCGTCGCCCCGGTTTCTACACAGTTTTGCAGAGACAGCAGCATGAGCAGCATTCGCAACATCAATGGTGACCTCAGCGTCGCCGACGCCCGCTTCGTCATCGTCGTCGGCCGCTTCAACGGCTTTATTGCCGAGCGCCTGCTGGAGGGCGCGCTGGATGCCCTGCAGCGCAGCGGCAGCGCGGGAGAGGAGGTCGCCGTGGTGCGCGTCCCCGGCGCCTTCGAGATCCCGCTGGTAGCGCAGAAGCTGGCCGCCAGCGGCGATTACGACGCGGTGATCGCGCTCGGCGCGGTGATCCGCGGCAGCACGCCGCACTTCGATTACGTCGCCGGCGAGTGCGCCAAGGGGCTGTCTGCACTGCAGATGGAATACGGCCTGCCGGTGGCCTTCGGCGTGCTCACCGTTGACACCATCGAGCAGGCCATCGAGCGCGCTGGCACCAAGGCCGGCAACAAGGGCGCAGAGGCTGCGCTGACCGCCATCGAGATGGTCAGCCTGCTGCGCAAGTTGTCCGCGTGAACGCCGTGGAAAGCGGGCAGCCAGCCAACTCCGGGGACGGTCGATTCAAACAGCGCCGCGCCCGGCACTACGCCCGCTGGCGCGCGGTACAGGCGCTCTACCAGTGGGATCTGGGTGGCGAGCAGCTCGCTGAGATCGCGCGCCAGTTCCGCAGCGTGCCGGAGGCCGAGGACGATGATATCGAACAGTTGCGCCAGATCTGCGCGCAGGCCGACGTGGCCTACTTCGAGGCCCTGCTGCACGGCGTACCCGGACATCTCGGCGAACTCGACGCGCAGTTGGAGCTGCACATGCAGCGCTCGCTGCAGAGCCTCGACCCGGTCGAACGGGTGATCCTGCGCATCGGCTGCTACGAGCTGTTGCACCGGATCGACATCCCCTATCGGGTGGTCATCAACGAGGCCGTGGAATTGGCCAAGGCCTTCGGCGCCGAGCAGGGGCACAAGTTTGTCAACGGCGTGATCGACAAAGCGGCCCGGCAAATCCGCGCCAGCGAAGTCGCCGCCATGCAGCGCGAGCGCGCCGCTGCGCGCGAACCGCGCGGGCGCCGCGGGTGTTGAGCGCGGGCGATTCGCCATTCGGCGATTCGTCCGCCGCGCCGCTCGCTGCCCGGCCGGGCGGCGAGTCCGGCGGCGCCGGCGGCGGCGAATTCGCGCTGATCGCGCGACACTTTCGTGATCTGGCCCCCGGAGGCGGCGAATCCGGCGTGCTGCTGGGCATCGGCGACGACTGCGCGCTGCTCGATCCCAGCCCCGGACACAGCCTGGCGATGAGCAGCGACAGCCTGGTCGCCGGGCGCCACTTCGCCATCGACAGCGATGCCGAAGGCGTCGGTCACAAGGCGCTGGCGGTGAACCTCTCCGACCTCGCCGCGATGGGTGCGCGACCGCGCTGGGTCAGCCTGTCGCTGACGCTGCCGGAGATCGACGAAGCCTGGCTGGCGGGCTTTTGTCGCGGCTTCGCGGCGCTGGCCGCGCGCTGCGGCGTGGCGCTGGTCGGTGGCGATACCACGCGCGGAGCGACGCTGGTGATCGCCGTGACAGTGCTCGGCGAATGCCGCCGCGGGCAGGCTTTGCGGCGCGCTGGCGCAAGCCCCGGTGACGCGATCTACGTTTCCGGTACGGCCGGTGACGCGGCGCTGGCTCTGCGCCTGCTACAGAGCGGCGAGGCGCCGCCGGAGGCGCTCCTCCAGCGGCTGGAGCGGCCCGAGCCGCGCCTCGAACTGGGCCGCGCGCTGCGCGGTGTGGCCTCGGCCTGCATCGACACCTCCGACGGCCTGGCCGCCGACCTCGGCCATATCTGCGCTGCCAGTGGCGTCGGCGCGCGCATCGATGCGCGGACATTGCCGCTGTCGGCCGCGGTCGCGGCGCACAGCGATGGCCAGCGATTGGCGCTGCACGGCGGCGACGATTACGAGCTGTGTTTCTGCGTGCCCGCCGAGCGCGAGATGATGCTCGGCCTGACACTGGCGGCGGAGGTGCCGCCGTGCACGCGCATCGGCAGCATCTGCGCCGAGCCCGGGTTGTGGCTGGCGGACGGGCAGGGCGCTGCGACGCCGCTGGCGGCCGCTGGCTTCGACCACTTCAGCGGCGATTGAGGCAGCGTGTCGCGCTCCGCACAGCGGCTGCCGGCCGCGGCACTGTTCGCCCACCCGGCCAATTTCTTTGCGCTGGGTTTCGGCAGCGGGCTGGCGCCGCGCGCGCCGGGCACCTTCGGCACGCTGGCGGCGATCCCGCTGTGGTGGCTGCTGGCGGATCTGCCGCTGGGCGGCTACCTGCTGGCGGTGGCGCTGGTCTCGCTGTTTGGCGTCTGGTGCTGCGACGCGGCGGCGCGCAACCTCGGCGTGCACGATCACCCGGCGATCGTCTGGGATGAGTTCGCCGGCTTTTTGCTGTGCATGGCTGCGGCGCCGGCGGGGATCGGTTGGCTGCTCGCCGGCTTTGTCCTGTTCCGCTTTTTCGACATCCTCAAACCCTGGCCGATCCGCTGGCTGGATGCGCGCGTGCCCGGCGGGCTGGGCATCGTGCTCGACGATCTGCTCGCCGGCCTGTTCGCGCTGCTGGTGTTGCAGTTGGCGGCGCGCTGGCTGGCTTGAGATCGGCCCTC
>CBFCYW010000162.1:0-4000 GCA_965602395.1 uncultured Chromatiales bacterium | reverse complement strand
CGGCCTCAAAGACGGCCGCGAAATCGGCTGCAAAAGCGGTCAAAAAAACCGCCGGTAAATTAGCCGGGAAGAGCGCTAAAAGGTCTGCGAGAAAATCTGCGAAAAAGACCGATGAGCAGGCGTCGGCGCCGGGCAGCTTCTGCCGCGAAAATCTCCGTGAGGCCAGCCCCGGCATCCGCCAGTACGTGGGTGCCGAGGGCGATCTCGATCCCCGTGTCGCCGAGCATCGCGAGCGCATGTTCTACGCCGTTCGCGGCCACTTTCAGGCCACTTTGGATATCGCCTGGCGCAAGGCGCGCGACAGCCAGCGCCGCGTGCTGGTGCGCGCGCTGGATCAGAAATTCGTGCTGTTTTGCCCGCAAACCGGCCTGGTCACCACCAACTTCGGGAGCCACACGCTGCGCTCGACCTGTGTGATGACCCTCTCGCGCGGTGATTTGCGCGCAGAACTACTCGGCGCCAACGTCCCGACACCCGACGATCCCGACGCCGTCACGGTTAACGCTGATACGTTGTTGTGGAATGTGGCGCTATGGACATCCAAGGGGCGGCTGCCGCAGGGCACCGATCTGCACGCCCGGGTGCATTTGCGCCACTGGCCCAACTTCACCCGCCTGACGCGCACCCCGCACGCGATGCGCATCGCCGCCCTGTGGGCCGAGCGCGGCGCCGGGCTGCTGGAGACATCGCGCCTGCTGGGCGTGCCGCAGCGCTACGTGTTTGCGGTCTACAGCGCGTCGCAGGCGCTGGGGCTGCTACGGCTGGAGACGCCGCAGGAGGTGACTCGGCGCGCTGGCCGCGGCGGCGATCGCGATAGCGAACAGGCGCAGGCGCCCGAAGGTATCGATAAGCACCGCCAGCGCAGTCTGTTTTCGCGCCTGCTGCGGCGTTTCACCGGTTAGGCGGGCACGGCGGTCGGCAGTCGGCGCAGGGTGGGGGTGGCCCGCCAAAAGTACCTCGAAGTTGCGCGGCCCGGAGCGGGGCGGCCGGATCCGGGGGGATGCAAACCAGAGCAGCCCAGGCAGGGACTGAATACAGCATGAGCAACAATCATAAGATTATCTTCACCGGCCCGGTCGGTGCGGGGAAGACCACCGCTATCCGCAGCATCAGCGATATCGAAGTGATCGGCACCGACGCGCGCGCGCGCGATATGACCACGCGCAAAAAGAGTCAGACCACGGTGGCCATGGATTACGGTCTGCTGCGCGTCGAGGGCGGTGAGCGGGTGCACCTCTACGGCACCCCGGGGCAGGAGCGCTTCGACTTCATGTGGGAGATTCTCACCGAGGGTGGCGTCGGCCTGGTGCTGCTGCTCGACAACACCCGGCCCAATCCGCGCCATGACATGCACTTTTACGCCAATGCCTTTGCCGATTTCATCGCCTCGCGCAAGCTGGTCGTGGGGGTGACGCGGATGGATCTGCAGCGCGAGCCCTGTCTCGATGACTATCGCGGCTGGCTCGATGAGATCGGCCTGCGCGCGGCGCTGTTCGAGATCGACGCGCGCCGCCGCGAGGATGTGGCGACGCTGATCGAAGCGCTGCTGTACTCGCTCGACCCGGGTATCGATGCCGAATCCGCGCCGCCCGGGGGCGGCAGCGCCAACAGCGGAGTCGCGGGCTGATGGTCGAAGCACCGCTGGAGCCGGTTGCCGAGGCGCGCTTTCTCTACCCGACCCCGGGCGGCGCCTGGTATGCGGTGCAGGGCCTGCGCCGCGAGCCGGCGCGGGCGCTGCTGCAGAGCCTGCTTATCGGTGAGTCGACCCCGGCACTGGAGGCCGAGTGGGTGGCGACGCACGCCGAGGTAGCCGCCGACGATGTCGCCGAGCTGTTGCGCCGGATGCAGTCGCTGGGCCTGCTGCAGGGGCTGGCCGAGTCGCGCCACTTCCCGGAGGGGGCGATCGACCAGTTGCTCGCCGCGAGCCTGCAGCAACTCTCCGAGCAGGGTCGCGCGGCGCTCGCCGATAGCCAGGGGCTGTACGTGGCCTCTGCCGGTTTCGCCCATGAGTCCGCCGAGGAACTGGCCGCGCTGTCCGCCGAGCTGGCCGCCCTCGGTGAGCGCCACAGCGGTCTGCTCAACGCCAACCTCGGCCTCGCCGGTTCCGGCTGGGGGCTGATCGGTGCCTCGGGCCTGAGCGACATCGGCTTCTGGCCAATGTACCTCGGCGGCCAGCGCTTTGCGCTGATCGTGCAGGGGCAGCCGCAATTTAATCAACCGGCGTTGATCCAGCTGCTTTGGGCACTGGGTCGGCGTTACGGCAAGGCGGCCGAGCTGTCGGCCGATACTCGGCGCGCGACGGTGCCGGCTGATGAGTCCCGAGTCCACACGGGCAATTCTTAAATTATTGATACAAAAAGGTAAATGACCATGCGTTCCGAAATGTTGACTTCCATTCTCAGTGACCTGAACGGATCCAGTGCTGATATCGAAGCTTCGGCGGTGATCTCCACCGACGGTCTGATGATGGCCGCCCTGCTGCCCGCAGGCATGGACGAGGACCGCGTCGGCGCCATGTCCGCGGCGATGCTCTCGCTCGGCGATCGCACCGCCAGCGAGCTGGCCCGCGGCGAACTCGAACAGGTGCTGGTGAAGGGCGACAAGGGTTACATCCTGATGGTCCACGCCGGCCCGGAGGCGGTGTGCACCGTGCTTGCCAAGCCGAATGCCCGGCTCGGTCTGATTTTCCTCGACATCAAGCGTGCCGCTGAGGGTATCGGCAAGATCCTGTAAACCGGCGACTCCGAGGAGAATCAGACCGATGCAAGATATGAAGGCCAGTGACGTCGCGGGTGAGTACCGCGAAGTCACGCTGACTTACCACGACGGTAGCTCACGCCAGGTGCTGGTGACCGAGAATGAAGTGCCCTATCCCGAGGGCAAGCTGATCGTCTCGCGCACCGACAACGCCGGCATCATCACCCACTGCAACCAGAGCTTTGTGGACATGTCCGGCTACAGCGAGGCTGAATTGATCGGCCAGCCGCACCACATTCTGCGCCATCCGGACATGCCCGCAGCGGCGTTCGGCGACCTCTGGGACACGGTGCAGCGCAGCGAAAAGTGGCACGGTTACGTGAAGAATCTGCGCAAGGATGGCAACTACTATTGGGTCTACGCCACAGTGATCCCCAATGTGCGCAAGGGCGAGGTGGTCGGCTTCACCTCGGTGCGGCGCAAGCCCTCGCGTCGGCGCGTCGAGGAGAGTGCCTCGCTGTACGCCGAACTGCTCAAGGGGGAAGCGCAATGAGTGCCGATTTCACGATTACCGTCAGCCCGGATTTCTCCCCGGATCACATCGCCGGCTGGTACATCTTCAACACCTGGCTCCAGCGCAAGCTGGATGTGGGCATCCACCTGGAGCTGTACGACGACTTCGAATCGCAGCGCGCGGCGATCGCCGAAGATCGTATCGACATCATCTATGCCAACCCCTTCGATGCCGCCATGCTGGTGCGCGAAAAGGGTTTCGAGGCGGTCGCGCGGCCGCACGGCAAGACCGACGAAGCGGTCATCGCGGTATCTGCGGATAGCGCCGCGAAGGGGGTCGAAGACTTCCAGCCGGGACTGCGCGTGGCGCGCACCGATGATCCGGACGTCAACATGATGGGCCTGATCATGCTCGAACCGGCCGATCTGCACCGCGAGAATATCGAGCAGCAGCAGGCCGGCAACTATGTGCTGGTGGCCAAGGCGCTGCTGCGCGGCGAGGCCGACGCCGGCTTCTTCCTCAAAGAGGCCTACGACGACCTGTCGCGGATCATCCGCGAACAGCTGCGGGTGCTGATCACCAGCCAGATCGGCGTCATCCAGCACTGCATGCTGGCCGGCCCGCGCGCCGCCGAGCTGCGCGCGCCGATGATCGCCGCACTGCTGGCGATGGCCGACGACGCCAAGGGCAAGGGCGTGCTCGAAGCCATGGGCCTGCAGAGCTGGGACCCGCTCGATCAGGAAGACACCGAGTTCATGATCGACCTGATGGATACACTGGTCAGCTGAT
>CBFCYW010000161.1:0-4299 GCA_965602395.1 uncultured Chromatiales bacterium | reverse complement strand
TCGCCCACCCTCGGCGCCTGGGGGCTCGGCTGGGAGGTCTGGCTGAACGGCATGGAGGTCACCCAGTTCACCTATTTCCAGCAGGTCGGCGGGCTGGAGTGCCGGCCGGTGATGGGCGAGCTGGCCTACGGGCTGGAGCGACTGGCGATGTATCTGCAGAGCGTGGAGAGCGTCTACGATCTGGCCTGGGCGCGCGCTCCGGACGGCAGCAGCGTCAGCTACGGCGACGTGTTCCATCAAAACGAAGTCGAGCAGTCGGCCTACAACTTCGAGCACGCCGACACCGAGGTGCTGTTCGCCACCTTCGCCGCCTGCGAAAAAGAGGCCGAGCGCCTCTGCGAGCTGGCGCTGCCGCTGCCGGCCTACGAGCAGGTGCTGCGCGCATCGCACAGCTTCAATCTGCTCGACGCCCGCCACGCCATCTCGGTCACCGAGCGGCAGGGCTACATCCTGCGCATCCGCAGCCAGGCGAGAAACGTCGCCGAAGCCTACTACGCCAGGCGCGAAGCCCTCGGCTTCCCGTTGTGCAAAGAGCAGAAGGAGGCCGCCAATGGCTGAATTGCGCGACCTGCTGATTGAGCTGGGCACCGAAGAGCTGCCGCCGAAGGCGTTGAAAAAGCTCTCCGAAGCCTTCGCCGCCGGCATCGTCGATGGCCTCAAAGCCGCCGATCTGGCACCGGCCGAGGCACAGGTTTTCGCCACCCCGCGACGTCTCGCCGCGCTGCTGCGCGGCGTGCCGGTGGCGCAGGCGGATCGCCAGATCCAGCGCCGCGGCCCGGCCGTGCAGGCGGCCTTCGACGCCGCCGGCAAGCCGAGCAAGGCCGCCGAGGGCTTCGCCCGCTCCTGCGCCACCACGGTCGATCAACTCGGCCGGCTGGAAACCGACAAGGGCGCCTGGCTGGTGTTCAGCGCCATCGAGCCGGGCAAGCCGACCGCCGAGCTGCTCGAAGGCATCATCGCCGCGTCGCTGGACAGGCTGCCGATCCCCAAGCGCATGCGCTGGGCGGATCGCGACGAGCAGTTCGTGCGCCCGGTGCACTGGGCGGCTGTCGTCTTCGGCAGCGAAACCGTGCCCTGCAGGCTGATCGGCCAGAGCGCCGGCAACAGCACGCGCGGGCACCGCTTCCACGCACCGCAGGCGCTGCTCATCCGCGAAGCCGGCGAATACGCCGCGCGCCTGCGCGACGATGGCAAAGTCATCGCCGGCTTTGCCGAGCGCCGCGCCGAAATCGAAAAGCAGGTGCTCAGCGAAGCCGAGCGCCTCGGCGGCAGCGCGATCATCGACGAAGACCTGCTGGATGAAGTCACCGCGCTGGTCGAGTGGCCGCTGGCGGTCTCCGGCAGCTTCGAGGAAAAATTCCTCGACGTGCCCGCCGAAGCGCTGATCCTGACCATGCAGGACAACCAGAAATACTTCGCTCTGCGCGACGCCGACGGCGAGCTGATGCCGGCCTTCATCACCATCTCCAACATCGACAGTGCGGACGTCAGCAAGGTGCGCGAAGGCAATGAGCGAGTGGTGCGCCCACGGCTGGCCGACGCGATGTTTTTCTGGACGCAGGATCTGAAAAAGACCCTCGAAAGCCACCGCGATTCGCTCGCCAGAGTGACCTTTCAGGCCCGGCTCGGCAGCCAGCTGGAGAAGTCCGACCGGGTCACCGCGCTGGCCGGGCTGGTGGCTGCGCAGATCGGCGCCGACGAGTCGCTGGCCGAGCGCGCCGGCCGGCTCGCCAAGTGCGATCTGATGTCCGAGATGGTCTACGAATTCCCCGAGCTGCAGGGCACCATGGGCGAGTACTACGCCGCCCACGACGGCGAGCACCCGGAAGTCGCGCGCGCGCTGTTCGAGCAGTATCTGCCGCGCGGCGCCGGCGACCAGCTGCCGCAGACCGGCGCCGGCCGCGCGCTGGCGCTGGCCGAGCGCATCGACACGCTGGTCGGCATCTTCGCCATCGGCATGAAACCGACCGGCGCCAAAGACCCCTTCGCCCTGCGCCGCGCCGCGCTGGGCCTGCTGCGGATCGCCATCGAGGGCGAGCTGGATATCGAAATGGGCGAGCTGCTCGCCGAGGCCGGCCTGCGCATCGGCGAACAGCTGCAAGCCGGTGGCGAAGCGGTCGAGATGGGCGCGACGCTGGCCGAGGTCTGGGATTTCTGCCAGGAGCGCTTGCGCGGCTATTACGCCGAGCAGGGCGTCAGCGCGCAGATTTTCGAGTCGGTGCTGGCGCTGCACAATACTCGCCCGCGCGATTTCGACCGCCGCATCCACGCGGTGCGCGCCTTTGCCGAGCTGCCGGAAGCCGAGGCGCTGTCCGCGGCCAATAAGCGCATCCGCAACATTCTGAAAAAGGTCGCGGGCGAGCTGCCCGAGTCGGTCGATGCCGCGCTGTTCAGCGAGGCCGAGGAGCGCGCACTGCTGGAAGCGGTCGACGCGCTGGCCGCCGAGGTCGAGCCGCTGTTCGCCGCCGGCGACTACCGCGCCGCACTGACCGCGCTGGCGGCGCTGCGCGAGCCGGTCGATGCCTACTTCGACGCGGTGATGGTGATGGCCGATGACGCCGCGCAGCGCAACAACCGCATCGCCCTGCTGTCGCGGGTCGGCGCACTGTGCTCGCAGGTGGCGGATCTGTCCCGCCTGCAGAGCTGATCGTCTGCCGCCATGCCACAGAGCACATCGAGCAAACCGGCTAAACCGATCCGGCTGGTCGTGCTGGATCGCGACGGGGTCATCAACGAGGACAGCGATGATTACGTCAAGTGCGCCGACGAGTGGCAGCCCATCGCCGGCAGCCCGGAGGCCATCGCGCGGCTCAGTCGCGCCGGCTGGCGGGTGGTGGTGTGCAGCAATCAGTCGGGCATCGGCCGCGGCCTGTTTGATCTCGACGCGCTCAACGAGATGCACCGCAAGATGCACCGGCTGGTTGCCAAGGCCGGCGGGCGGATCGATGCGGTCCTGTTCTGCCCGCACATTCCCGAAGCGGTCTGCGAGTGCCGCAAGCCGCGCCCCGGCCTGCTCTACGAGCTGATGGAGCGGCTCGGCGTGGAGCTGGCCGGGATGCCGGTGGTCGGCGATTCGCTGCGCGATCTGCAGGCCGGGATGGCGGTCGGCGCGCGCCCGGTGCTGGTGCGCACCGGCAAGGGCGAGCGTACCCTGGCGGACAATTCGCGACTGAACGCGGAGGTCTTCGACGACCTCGCCGCATTCGTCGACGCGCTGCTCAAAGAGGAGGCGACTGCCGAGTCATGACCACAGAAAAAGATCCGCCCGCCGAGCTGCCCACCGATCCGCCCACCGATTCGCCCGGGCAGCGCCGCGCCACGCCGGCACTGTACCTGCGCTCGATCCTGTTCTGGCTCGGCTTCATCCCCAGCACGGTGATCTTTGCCTGCCTGATCATCCTGCTCTGGCTGGCGCCGCTGCAACTGCGCTACCGGCTGGTGCGCGGCCATCCGCGATTCAATCTGTGGTGGCTGCGCGTCACCTGCGGCCTCAGTTATCGCCTGCAGGGCATGCAGAACCTGCCGTCGCAGCCGTCGATCCTCTACGCCAAGCACCAGTCCACCTGGGAGACGCTGGCGATCGCCGGGCTGTTCCCGCCGGCGGCTTTCGTCGCCAAGCGCGAGCTGCTGCGCGTGCCCTTTTTCGGCTGGGGCATGGCCGCGCTGCGCTACCTGACCATCGACCGCAGCGCCGGCAAGCGCGCGGTGATGCAGATCGTCGAGCAGGCCCGCGATCGCCGCCAGCGCTACGGCCTGTGGGTGGCGATCTTCCCCGAGGGCACCCGCCGCGCCGTCGGCGACGCACCGGACTACAAGATCGGCGGCGCCATCGCCGCCACCGAACTGGGCATGCCGCTGGTGCCCATCGCCCACAACGCCGGCCTCTACTGGCCGCGCCACAGCTTCATCAAATGGCCCGGCGAGATCACCCTGATCGTCGGCCAGCCCATCGACCCCGAAGGCAAAACCGCCTCGGCACTGACCCGCGAAGCGCGCGACTGGATCGAAGCGCGGATGGTGGAGATCGGCGCCGGGGCGCGCGACTGAGCGGCTTCGGGGTTTACTCCAGTCCCACCTGACAGCGCTGCACACTGCGCTGGCGGTACCGTTGTGCGCGTCCTGTTTTCGCGGCGTCCGCTCGGGTAGATTACTGGTCGTGGGAAGTGGCAGGGAGAGTGCCGGCGATGACGGATGAGGCGACGAGCCCTATCGAGCCAGAGACCAGCGAAATTCAGCGCGCCCTGGAGCGATGCCAGCCCGATGGTTTGCCGGCGCTGATCCGGGAAAGAATCGGTTCTG
>CBFCYW010000160.1:0-4313 GCA_965602395.1 uncultured Chromatiales bacterium | reverse complement strand
TCGGCGCAGTGGGCGTTGGCCATGTACTCGATGGCGTCGGCGATGATCTCCCGCGAGGGCAGCGAATAGAGCATGCCGCCGTGGCCCATGGCGATGCCGTCGTCAACCGCGATCGTGTTGAATTCCTTGGCGATGCCGCCGGCGGCCTCGATTTCGCGGCAGACCAGCTGGCCGAGATCCTTCAGATGCACGTGCCCGGGCACGAACTGGGTGAAGGAGTTGGCCACGGCGATGATCGGCTTGTCGAAGTCGCCATCCTTCATACCGGTGGCGCGCCACAGCGCGCGCGCGCCGGCCATGTTGCGGCCGTGGGTGGTGGTGCGGGAGCGGTACTCGGGCATGACGGTCTCCGGTGCGGCGGCGTTCGGGCGCCGGGAATGGCGCGGAAAAACGCCCGATTCTACTGCTGCGGCAGGGCCGTCACCACCGTTGTTGCGGCGCTGTGCGTGGCCTTGGTCTGAGCTGGGTCACCCCTCGGCCGGCCAGTCGTCATACACTGGGCGACAATACCCCGACATCCCGTACAGCGAAGCTCCCCAAATGCCTGCAGAACCCAAAAAAATCGACCCGGATTCACCCGACCAGCGACGCGCCGCCGAGGCCGCCGCCGATGATGGCCCCGACCTGAGCGATCCGCAGTGGTACTTCAACCGCGAGCTGAGCCTGCTGGCCTTTCACGAGCGGGTGATGCAGCTCGCCTGCGACGAGGGCGTGCCACTACTCGAACGGCTGCGCTTTCTGTGCATTTCGGCGAGCAATCTCGATGAATTCTTCGAGGTGCGCGTCGCCAGCCTGCGCCAGCAGCTCGAAGCCGGTCTCTCCGGCGCCGGGCCGGACGGTCTCGGCGCGCGCGAGCAGCTGGCGCGGATCAGTGAGCAGGCGCACCGGGTGATCGCCGCGCAGTACACCACTTTCAACGAGACGCTGCTGCCGCTGCTGGCCGAGCACGATATCCACTTTTTGCGCCGCGAGCGCTGGGACGAGGGCACTGCCGAGTGGGTGCGCGACCACTTCGAGCGCGAGATTCTGCCGGTGCTCACGCCGCTGGGGCTGGACCCGGCGCACCCCTTCCCGCGGCTGCCCAACAAGAACCTCAACTTTATCGTCAACCTCGAGGGCAGCGACGCCTTTGGCCGCAAGAGCGGCATGGCGCTGGTGCGCGCACCGCGCTCGCTGCCGCGGGTGATGCGCGTGCCGGAAGAGGTCTGCGGCCACCGGCACGGGCTGGTTTTTCTGTCGTCGATGATCCACTCGCAGATGAGTAGCCTGTTCGCCGGCATGCAGCCCTCCGGCGTCTACCAGTTCAAGGTCACGCGCAACTCGGATCTGTACGTCTCCGAGGAGGATGTCGCCGATCTGCGCCTGGCGCTGGAGGGCGAGCTGCTGCAGCGCAACTACGGTCAGGCGGTGCGTCTGGAGGTGGATGAAACCTGCCCGAAGAAGACCGTGCAGTTCCTGCTGCGCCGCTTCGGCCTCGGCGATGAGGATCTCTACCGGGTCAAGGGGCCGGTCAATCTGAGCCGCCTGTCGGCGGTGCCCGACCTGATCGACGAGCCGGCGCTGAAGTTCGCTCCCTTCGTGCCGCGGATGCCGCTGGAAGTGCCCGCCGAGGGCGATATGTTCACCGCCCTGCGCGCTGGCGACTGGCTGCTCCACCACCCCTATCAGAGCTTTCTGCCGGTGGTCGAGCTGGTCCGCCAGGCGGCGCGCGACCCGGACGTGCTGGCGATCAAGCAGACCCTGTACCGCACCGGCACCGAGTCGCTGTTCGTCAAGTATCTGATGGAGGCGGCGCGCCGCGGCAAGGATGTCACGGTGATCATCGAGCTGCGCGCGCGCTTCGATGAAGAGGCCAACATTCAGCTCGCCACCCAGCTGCAGGAAGCCGGCATCCAGGTGGTCTACGGCGTGGTCGGCCACAAGACTCACGCCAAGCTGCTGATGGTGGTGCGCCGCGAAAAGGGCAAGCTGATGAAATACGCCCAGCTGGGCACCGGCAACTACCACACCGGCACCGCGCGCGCCTACACCGACTGCAGCCTGCTGACCGCCGACAAGGCCGTCACCGGCGACGTCAGCCGCATCTTCACCCAGCTCACCGGGCTCGGCCGCACCGCCAATCTGCGCACCCTGCTGCAATCGCCGTTCACCCTGCACGAGCGGATCATCGAATTGATCGGCGCCGAGGCCGAGGCGGCCCGCAGCGGCCAGCAGGCGCACATCATGGCGCGGATGAACTCGCTGATGGAGCCGCGGATCATCCAGGCGCTGTATCAGGCCTCCCAGGCCGGGGTTCGGATCGAGCTGGTGGTACGCGGCATCTGCGGCCTGCGCCCGGGCGTGCCCGGCGTGTCGGAGAACATCCGCGTGGTCTCGGTGCTCGGCCGCTTCCTCGAACACTCGCGGGTGTTCCACTTTCACGCTGGCGGCAAGCTGCGCACCTGCATCTCCAGCGCCGACTGGCTGCCGCGCAACTTCTTCAGCCGGGTCGAGGCCGCGGTGCCGCTGAAAGACCCGGCGCTCAACGAGCGCGTGGTCGCCGAGACCCTGCGCGCGCCGCTGGCCGACACCCGCTTCGCCTGGGAGCTGCAGGCAGACGGCAGCTACCGCCGCGTGCAGCCAGCTGCCGGCGAGAGCGGCCAGAGTTCCCAGGAATTGCTGCTGGAGCAACTGGCCAGCCTGCCGCTGGGCTAGCCGCGCGCGCTCAGCCGCTGATCTGCAGCTCGATATCCAGCTGCCGCAGCTGGCGCTGCTCGCGCTGCAGATCGGCACCGGTCAGCGGGTGCTCATCGAGCCAGTCACCGGGCAGTTTCAGTTGCAGTTGCGCCCCGGAGGCCGCCAGTTGCAGCGGTGGCAGCGGGTGTTCGCTGCGATCGCGGTGCAGCAGCACCGCCAGTCGCAGCACCGCGGCGAGCCTCGCCAGGGTCTGCTCATCGTA
Organism: uncultured Chromatiales bacterium; assembly: GCA_965602395.1. Classification (GTDB taxonomy): domain Bacteria; phylum Pseudomonadota; class Gammaproteobacteria; order CBFCYW01; family CBFCYW01; genus CBFCYW01. Next base: position 1,375 of record CBFCYW010000160.1, on the reverse strand, counting down.
GCCGGGGATGGCCAGCGATTCGGCGCGCGGCTTGCGTCGCTGGGCGCCGACCAGTGCCGCCAGCGCGCGCTGCTCGTTCTGGGAAAAGCCGAATAGATCCGTGTTCTCCAGCAGGTAGGCGCCGTGGCGCTGGTGGTGGGCGTGAGACACCGCCAGGCCCAGCTCGTGCAGCTGGCAGGCGCAGTTCAGCAGTTCGGCCTCGGCCTCGCCCAGCGCCCAGCCGGCGGCGACCATCTGTACCAGCTGCTGCGCGCTGGCGGCGACCCGCGCCGCCTGCTGCGGTTCGCAGCTGAAGCGCGCCGCCAGCGCCTCGACGCTGCATTCGCGCACATCGTGGTGGCCGCGCACGCCGATCAGGTCGTACAGCACGCCCTCGCGCAGCGCCCCCTGCGACACCTGCATGCGCTTGATATCCAGAGCGCGGAACACCGCGCTGAGCACCGCCACGCCGCCGGCGATAACCCGTTGCCGCTCACCGCTGATGCTGGAGAAATCCAGCTTGTCGATGTGACCGATCTCCACCAGCTTGCGGCGCAGCGCGCGCAGCCCATCGCGGTCGATGTCCTCGCCGTGGCCGAGACCCAGCTCGGCGAGCAGCTGCCCGGTGGCCTTGATGGTGCCGGAGGCGCCGATCGCCTCTTCCCAGCCGGCGGCGCGGTAGTCGCGCGCCACCGGCTGGATCTCCAGCTCGGTGGCGGTCACCGCGGCACGCATCCGCGCGCGGCTGATCTCGCCGTCGGCGAAGTGCTCGCGGGTGACCAGCACGCAGCCGGCCTTGATGCTTTCCATCAGCGCCGGCTTCGCGCCCTGGCCGACGATCAGTTCGGTGCTGCCGCCGCCGATATCGACTACCAGACGGGGCTGCTCGTGCCCGGGGTTGGTGTGCGCTACGCCGAGGTAGATCAGGCGCGCCTCCTCGCGGCCGGCGATGATTTCGATCGGCACGCCGAGCAGTTCGCGGGCCTCGCGGGTGAAGTCGGCGGCGTCGCGCGTGCGCCGCAGGGTGTTGGTGCCGACGGCGCGGATCTGCCGCAGCGGCACGCCGCGCAGGCGCTGGGCGAAGCGCGCCAGGCAATCCAGCGCGCGCTGTCGCGCCTCGGGCGTCAGGCGGTTGTCGGCGTCCAGCCCGGCGCCCAGGCGCACGCTCTCGCGCAGCTTGTCGAGTGGGCGCAGCTGTTCGCCCTCGTGCGCGGCGATCAGCATGTGGAAGCTGTTCGAACCGAGATCGATAGCGGCGTAGCGGTTGGCGGGGTCGAGAGGCGGTGGCATCGCTGGCTCCTTTGGCGTGCTGTCCGGCGGCAGGTTTTGCTGGCTGATCGCGTGCGGCCCGCTGCCAGGGCCCGTTGTCGCCAGCCGGCGCTATGGTGTGGCCTGG
>CBFCYW010000159.1:0-4320 GCA_965602395.1 uncultured Chromatiales bacterium | reverse complement strand
CGACTGCACCGCGCCATCGACCAGTGCCCGCGCGCCGATCAGCCCGGCTTGCGCAAGCGCCTGCGTGGCCTGAGCCGGCGCGCCAAAGCCGGCCAGCCCTTCGATCAGGGGCTGGCGCGGCTCAGCGCGGATATCGCCGCCGCCGAATTGAAGCTGCAGACCCGCCGCGAGCAGCTGCCCAAACCGAGCTATCCCGCCGAGCTGCCGGTGGTCGAGCAGCGCGAGGCGATCCTGCAAGCGATCCGCGACAATCAGGTGGTGATCCTCTGCGGCGAGACCGGCTCCGGCAAGACCACTCAGCTGCCGAAGATCTGTCTGGAGCTCGGCCGCGGCGTGCAGGGGCTGATCGGCCACACCCAGCCGCGGCGCATCGCCGCGCGCTCGGTTGCGGCGCGGATCGCCAGCGAGCTGCAAAGCGAGGTCGGCGAAGCGGTCGGTTTTAAGGTGCGCTTCTCCGATCAGGTCGGCCCGCGCAGCTACATCAAGCTGATGACCGACGGCATTCTGCTGGCCGAAATCCAGTCCGACCCGCAGCTCAACGGCTACGACACGATCATCGTCGACGAGGCCCACGAGCGCAGCCTCAACATCGATTTTCTGCTCGGCTACCTCAAGCGACTGCTGCCCAGGCGCCGCGATCTGAAGCTGATCATCACCTCGGCGACCATCGACCCGCAGCGCTTCGCGAAACATTTCGACGACGCGCCGATCATCATGGCCGAGGGTCGCACCTACCCGGTCGAGACCCGCTACCGGCCGATGATCGGCGACGAGGACGAGCGCGATCTGCGCACCGACGAAGCGCTCTGCGCAGCCTGCGAAGAGCTGGCCGCAGACGGCCCCGCTGGCAGTACCGGCGACGTGCTGGTGTTCCTGCCCGGCGAGCGCGAGATCCGCGAACACGCCGATGCGCTGGCCAAGCACTGCCAGCACAGCAAGCGCCTGCGCGGCAGCGAAGTCCTGCCGCTGTACGGGCGGCTGTCGACCGCCGAGCAGCAGCGAATCTTCGCCGAACACGGCCGGAGGCGGATCGTTCTGGCGACGAACGTCGCCGAAACATCGCTGACCGTGCCGGGCATCCGCTACGTGGTCGACTTCGGCACTGCGCGCATCTCGCGCTACAGCGTGCGCTCCAAAGTGCAGCGGCTGCCGATCGAAAAGATCAGCCAGGCCAGCGCCAATCAGCGCAAGGGCCGCTGCGGGCGCGAGGCGCCGGGCATCTGCATCCGCCTGTTCGACGAGGACGATTTCGAGGCGCGGCCGGAATTCACCGAGCCGGAGATCCTGCGCACCAATCTGGCCGCCGTGATTCTGCAAATGGAGTCGATGAACCTCGGCCACGTCGACGATTTTCCCTTCGTCGAGCCGCCGCAGGCGAAATACATCAACGACGGCTATCGCCTGTTGCAGGAGCTGGGCGCGGTCGATGACAGGCGCAAGCTGACCCGCCTCGGCCGCCAGCTGGCGCGGCTGCCGATCGACCCGACGCTGGCGCGGATGCTGATCGCCGCCGATGCCGAGGGCAGTCTCGAAGAGGTGCTCACCATCGTCGCTGCGCTGGCCACCCAGGACCCGCGCGAGCGCCCGCTGGAGGCGCGCCAGGCGGCGGACGAATCGCACGCGGAATTCAACGATGAGCGCTCGGACTTTATCGCCCTGACCAACCTCTGGGCGTTTTGGTGTGTGCAGCGCGAGCGGCTGTCGCAGAACCAGTTGCGCAAGATGTGCCGGCAGCGATTGCTGAGCTACGTGCGCCTGCGCGAGTGGAGCGACACCCGCCGCCAGCTCGCCGAGATGTGCAAATCGCTGGGCTTAAAGCGCAACGAAAAGGAGGCCGACTACGGCCAGATCCACCGCGCGCTGCTCGCCGGGCTGCTCGGCAACGTCTGCGTCAAAGACGATCCGAAAGACAAAAAGGGCGCGTATCTGGGCACGCGCAACCGGCAGGTGCACATCTTCCCCGGCTCCGGCCTGTTCAAGCGCGGGCCGAAGTGGATGATGGCAGCGGAAATCACTGAGACCAGTCGCCTGTACGCGCGCGGTATCGCCGCCATCGAGCCGGAGTGGATCGCGCGGCTGGCCGAGCATCTGCTCAAGCGCAGCTACAGCGAGCCGCACTGGCAGAAGCGCCGCGCGCAGGTCGGTGCGAAGGAAAAGGCCAGCCTCTACGGCCTGCCGATCTACGCCGACAAACGGGTCAATTTCGGCCCGATCGACCCGGCGACCTCGCGCGAGATTTTCATCCGCGAAGCGCTGGTCGAAGGCCACTACGACAGCCGCGCGCCGTTCTTTCTGCACAACCGCGAGCTGCTCGCCGAAGTCGCCGAGCTGGAGGACAAATCCCGCCGCCGCGATATTCTCATCGACCCGCAGGAGCTGGCGCATTTCTACGATTCGGTCATCCCCGAAGGCATCTACTCCGGCCCATTGTTCGAGGCGTGGCGCAAAGAATTTGAAACCGACGCGCCGAAAGGGCTGTTCCTGACCCGCGAGCAATTGCTGCTGCGCGATGCCGAAGACGTGACCGCGCGCGACTACCCGGATCAGCTGGATGTCGGCGGCGTGGTGCTGCCGCTCAGCTATCACTTCCAGCCCGGCGCGGACGATGACGGCGTGACACTGACCGTGCCCGCGGCGGTCATCAACCAGATCGACGCGCATCGCTGCGACTATCTCGTGCCCGGCCTGCTGGTGGAGAAGTGCACCGCGCTAATCAAGTCGCTGCCGAAGGTGTTGCGGCGCAACTTCGTGCCCGCGCCCGATTTTTCGCAGGCCGCTGCCGCGAATATCGAGCCGGCCAATCGCCCGCTGAGCGAAGCCCTCGGCGCGCAATTGCAGCGCATGGCCGGGCAACCGGTGCCGGCCGAAGCCTGGGACGAATCCACACTGGCGGAACATCTGCGCATGCGCTTTCGCATCGTCGACGGCCACGGCGCGGAGCTGGGCGCCGGGCGCAATCTGGCGGCGCTGCGCGGGCAGTTTTTAGGGCATGTCGAAGAGCACTTGGCAGAGACCAGCAGCGGCAGCATCGAACGCGACGACCTGCGCGACTGGAACTTCGGCGATCTGCCGGAAACGGTGGAGATCGAAGCCGCTGGCGTCACGCTGCAGGGCTATCCCGCACTGGCGGCGGAGGACGGCCGCGTCGCGTTGCGCGTATTTGCCAGCGGCGAGCAGGCCGGGCGCGAAATGGATGCCGGGTTGCGCCTGCTGTATCGCAAAGTGCTCGCCGATCAGGCCAAATATCTATCGCGCAAACTGCCGGGGCTGGAGCGCATGGCGCTGCTGTTCGCGCCCTACGGCAGCAAGCAGCAACTGGTGGCGGATCTGGTCGATGCGGCTTTCGAGCAGACGTTTATCGAGGGCCGCGAGCTGCCGCGCCGCCGCGAGCAGTTTCTCGCCGCACTCAATGAGGGCAAGCCGAAGCTGATCGACACCGGCAACAAAATCGCCGACACGGTATTCGCCGTGCTCGACGGCAATCGCGCGCTGGCGAAACGCCTCTCCGGGAATATTTCGCTGGCCTGGATCGAGCCGTCGGTGGACATCAAAGACCAGCTCGCCGGGCTGATCCATCCGGGTTTCGTCACCGAAACCCCGGGCCGCTGGCTGGCGCGGATGCCGATCTATTTGCAGGCGATCGAGCGCCGACTCGACGGGCTGGACAAAGCCCCGGATCGCGACCGCAAGCTGCGCGCCGAACTGCTGCCGCTGTGGGAGGCATTCAAAAAGCTTCCGCCCGGTGCGCAAAAGGGTGGCGAATACCAGCGCGCGTGGACCGAGCTGCGCTGGCATTTTGAGGAATTTCGGGTGTCGGCCTTTGCGCAGGAATTGGGCGCGGGGGTGAAGGTGTCGGTGCCGCGGTTGGAGAAGCGGTTGAATGGGTTGAAGAAATTGGTTTGATTGGCGTTGGCGCACGGCTCGCGCGCTGCGGCGCTTGACCTTGCCGATCAGCGTCAGGCCGCTGTGGCGGTCGACCCGCGTCACCGGATGACCACCCTCGGCCTGCACTGTGTAGCCCTCCCAATCGCCGGGTCGACAGCGCAGCTCGACGATCGCCGGGCGCGCCTCGATGCCCGTGCGGTGGCGGATGCGGCTAAGTCTCTCGGCGCTGCCGCAGCGCTTGCGCCGCCGTCTGCTCGGGACTCAGCTGGAGCCTCAGCCAGAGGTCGACCTGGCGGCGCAGCGCCGCGTCATTCTTGCGGGATCTAGTCGCCTCGCGGCGCCGCTGATCGCTGCGTCGCCGGGCGGTTGCGGGTTGATGACCACTGCTGCTGGCGTTGCGGCGCAATTCGCGGCTGATCGTGGATTTGTGCACGC
>CBFCYW010000158.1:0-4466 GCA_965602395.1 uncultured Chromatiales bacterium | reverse complement strand
CAACGAACTGCAGGACCCGGATTACACCCAGTGCTTCAACGGCACCTCCTCGGCGGCACCGGTGGTCGCCGGCGTCGCCGCGCTGGTGCTGCAGGCGAATCCGGCGCTCGGCTGGCGCGATCTACGCGCGGTGCTGGCGCACAGCGCGAGGCAGAACGACGCCGGCGATGCCGACTGGAGCGTCAACGGCGCCGGCCACCCGATCAACCACAAATACGGCTTCGGCGCGGTGGATGCGCAGGCCGCGGTCGATCTGGCCCAGACCTGGAGCAATCTCGGCGCGCAGCGCAGCCAGACCTGCGATGCCCCGGTCGGCCGCGCGCTGCCCGACGGCCTCGGCACGCAAGCCGGCGCGCCGCAATTCTCGACCGCGGTGACCAGCGAGATCGAGGTCAGCCAGAGCGGCCTGACCAGGGTGGAGTTCGCCGAGGTGATACTGACCAGCGACCACAGCTACAGCGGCGATCTCGAAGTGGTGCTGACCAGCCCCTCGGGCACCCGCAGCGTGCTCGCCGAGAGTCATCTCTGCGACGGCGCCTGCGGCCCCGGATTCGAAAACGGCTGGCGCTTCGGCAGCCTGCGACACATGGATGAAACGCCCGATGGCACCTGGACATTGAGCGTCCGCGATGGGTTCAGCGACGATACCGGCAACTTCCAATCCTGGCGGCTGGTGCTGCGTGGGCATTGAGTTCGAAATTAAACCCAATGGCAGCACAAGCGGCTGCCCCGATTCACTTCCCGGCACTGCCGGATCGCCAGTGACGGATCAGAGCACACTGTGAGGAACAAACATGTTTGATGCGATGCAAAACGGCGCGCGACGCGCCACTGGACTGGCGGGCACCAGCCTCGGGCGCAACGGCGCGAACGGCTGCGACGGCACTGCTCGGTGCGCTGCTATTGAGCAATGCCGCCTGTGCCGCGGGGCTTGAGAAGAGCCACGGCAGCGCCACCAAGGCCGCGGCCGCCTCCAAGGCGGCCAACAATCTCAGCGAGTACACCTGGTACGACGGCGGTCGCGAGCGCAAGGTTTATCTGGCGCCGCAGCTGGTGGCGGATTTCGCCGGCGGCGTGAAAGCCGCGCTGCCCGAGGCGCGCGAGGTGCACGCCCGCGGCGGCGCGGTGCTCTACGAGCTGGATGGCGACAGCGACGTGCGCAGCCTGCGCGCAACCCTCAGCGCGCGCGGCACAGATGCGGCGGTGTCGCCGGTATTTTTCGACGATGGCGGCGGCGCCGGCCGGCGGCGCGCGCTGCCGGGCAATGTGGTGGTCGAATTCGACGCCGAGCGCGACGCCGATGCCGTCAATGCCTGGGCCGGGGAGCAGGGGCTGACGATCCTGCGCAAGCTCAGCTTCGGCAACTACTACCTGGTGCAGAGCCCGGCCGGGCTGGCCTCGCTGGATCTGGCCAATCGCCTGCAGCAGTCCGGCGCGGTGCGCAGCGCGCAGCCCAACTGGTGGACCGAGGTGGTGACGCGCTGATCGCCTGCTGTTGCGAGCTGCGCGCCTGGTTTTGTCCCCTGGTTTTGTCTCCGGGCTTTATGTTCCCGGGCCGCGGCACAGCATAGAATGGCACCAGTCTCTGGAGCCTTGGCGTGAATCAGATCCTCTTCATCGCCGCCGGTGGCGCGGCCGGTGCGCTGGCGCGCTTCGGCCTGTCCAAAGCCGTCTACGGCCTGTTCGGCAGCGGCTTCCCCTGGGGCACGCTGGCGGTCAACATGCTCGGTTCGTTTCTGATCGGCCTGCTCTCGGTGCTGTTCGCCGAGCGGCTGAGCGTGTCGGCGGAGCTCAAGGCCGGGCTGCTGGTGGGCGTGCTCGGCGCGCTGACCACCTTCTCGACCTTTTCGCTGGAGACCTTCGGCCTGATCGAGCAGGGCGAACCCGGCCGTGCGCTGCTCAACGTGCTCGGCAACGTGCTGCTCTGCCTGTTGCTCACCTGGCTGGGTATTCTGCTCGCCCGGCAGCTGTGAAAGCAGCGCTGCGTGCATCGCCACGGCGGATCGCGGTGATATACTCGCCGCCCCTCGCAAGCAACTGAAAGAACACACAAGACCATGCTGGACCCCAAGCTGTTGCGCAGCGATCTCGCCACCGTCGCGGCCAATCTGCGCCGCCGCGGCTTCGAACTGGACGTCGACCACTATCAGGCGCTGGAATCCCGCCGCCGCGAGCTGCAGGTCGAAACCCAGGAGCTGCAGAACGAGCGCAACACGCGCTCCAAATCCATCGGTAAAGCCAAGGCCGCCGGCGAGGATATCCAGCCGCTGCTCGACGAGGTCGCCAGCCTCGGCGACCGGCTCAAAGCCGCCGAGCAGCAGCTCGCCGAGGTGCAGGCACAGCTGGAGGAGATCGCCGCCGGGCTGCCCAACCTGCTGCACGACTCGGTGCCCGATGGCGCCGACGAAGACGCCAACCTCGAAGTGCGCCGCTGGGGCGCGCCGGCGCATTTTGATTTCGAGCCGAAGGATCACGCCGCGCTCACCGAACTCGGCGGGCGGATGGATTTCGAAGCCGGCAGCAAGCTCACCGGCAGTCGCTTCACCGTGCTGCGCGGCGACATCGCCCGCATGCATCGCGCGCTGATCCAGTTCATGTTCGACGTACACACCCGCGAACACGGCTATCAGGAGGTGTACGTCCCGTACATCGTCAACGCCGACAGCCTGCGCGGCACCGGCCAGCTGCCCAAGTTCGAGGAGGATCTGTTCGCCCTGCGCGGCGACGCCGGCTACTACCTGATCCCCACCGCCGAGGTGCCGGTGACCAATCTGGCGCGCGGCGAGATCCTCGACGAGGCGGTGCTGCCGCGCCAGTACGTGGCGCACACGCCGTGCTTCCGCTCCGAGGCCGGCTCCTACGGCCGCGACACCCGCGGGCTGATCCGCCAGCACCAGTTCGAGAAGGTCGAACTGGTGTGGATGGTGCGCCCGCAGGACAGCTGGGACGCGCTGGAGCAGCTCACCAGCCACGCCGAGGCGATCCTGCAGAAGCTGGAGCTGCCCTACCGGGTGATGGCGCTGTGCAGCGGCGACATCGGCTTCGGCGCGGCCAAGACCTACGACCTCGAAGTCTGGCTGCCGGGCCAGCAGAAGTACCGCGAGATCAGCTCCTGCTCCAACTGTCTGGATTTTCAGGCGCGGCGCATGCAGGCCCGCTGGCGCAACCCGGAGACCGGCAAGCCGGAGCTGATCCACACCCTCAACGGCTCCGGCCTCGCCGTCGGCCGCACCCTGCTGGCGGTGCTGGAAAACTACCAGCAGGCCGACGGCGGCGTACTGGTGCCCAGAGCCCTGCAACCGTTTATGGGCGGGGTCGAGCGGCTCGGCTGAGCGGCGCCCGCGCGGAGATGAGAGACGACAACGGCGGTCCCGGTGGCCGCCGTTTTTGCGTGTGCTGATCGGCTTGCTCGCTGCGCGGCAGAATTCGCGGCGCGATTTGCGGCAGAATTGCTCACACGAACACCACAGGGAGCCGCACATGCCCGGCCACAGGGAATACCGCGATTTCATCCTCGCCGACGGCACGCAAGTCACCTTCGAAAGCGATCTGCCCGCGGCCAGCGGCGCCGAGCAGCTCACCGGGCGCCGCGGCGAAGCGCAGGCAGAGGAGCGCTTCGACGTCGTGCTGCAACGCATCCGCCCGGTCGCGCAGTCGCTGCTCGACAGCCTCAAAGACCTCAACACCCCGCAGGAGATCAGCCTCGAATTCGGCGTCAAGCTTGGCGGCGAAGCCGGCGTGGTATTCGCCTCCGCGACCAGCGAGTGCAATTTCAAGGTCGCACTGAAGTGGACCAACGACAGGCCCGAGTGAGCGGAACGATGGATTACGCGGTCAGCGACAGCGCGCTGCGCATCGAATCCGCCAGCGGCGAGATCTGCGGCGCCGGCGTCGCCATCAGCCCGCGCCACGTCGCCAGCTGCGCCCACGTGCTGCTGGCGGCACTGGGCCGCGATTGGCGGGACGCCCTGCCGGACAACCCGCAACTGCCGGCCACCGCGTGGCGCGACGGCCGCCCGCGGCGCGTGACCCTGGCGCGGCTGTGCGACTGGCGCGCGGTCAGCGGCGGCGACATCGCGGTGCTGGAGATCGCCGCCGATGACGACGACCTGCTGCCGGCGCGCTGCCGCGAGCTGGCCGCTGGCGACTGGTCCGGCGCGGCGGTCGAGGCCTTCGGCTTCCCGGCCGGCAGCGACGGCGGCCGCGCCGCGACCCTCACTGGCCAATTGCGCCTGCCCGACGGCCGCGTGCAGTGTGCGCCGGATCGCGCCGGCGTGGCCCCCGGCTACAGCGGCGGCCCGGCCTTCGCCGCCGGGCAGCTGCTGGGTATCGCGCAGTCGCGGCGGCGCTTCGCCGACAGCCGCGAGGACTGCGACTACCTGATCCCCATCGCCCGCCTGCTGGCGCTGCTGCCGGACGCTGCGGCGCCGCGGCGACAAGGTGCTTGTGGGTCTGGTCGGCGTTCA
>CBFCYW010000157.1:0-4471 GCA_965602395.1 uncultured Chromatiales bacterium | reverse complement strand
CGGCGGCGAGTCCGGCGCAGGGCTCGCCACTTGCGCAGCCAGCAGCGGCGCAAGCGGCAGCGCCGCGAGGCAGAGGATCGCAAACAGGCGGGGCAGGCGGCGCATCTCGGTCACGGTGTGGCAGTAAAAAACCGGCGGCACATTCTACGCCCGGCGGGCCGCGATTTGCCCCACCGATCGCACTGGCGACGGCTCAATCCCACACCAGCGGCGGCTCGTTGAGCGCCGCCATCTGCTCGCGCAGGGCCAGCACGTGCTCGTCCCAGTAGCGCGGCGAATCGAACCACGGAAAGGCCAGCTGGAAGGCCGGGTCCTGCCAGCGCTTCGCCAGCCAGCCGGCGTAGTGGACGATGCGCAGGCTGCGCAGCGGTTCGATCAGCGCCAGCTCGCGCGGGTCGAAATCGCGAAACTGGCTGTAGCCGTCGAGCAGGTCGGCGAGACGCGCGGTGGCGTAGCTGCGGTCGCCACTGAGAAACATCCACAGATCCTGCACCGCCGGGCCGTTGCGCGCGTCGTCGAAATCGACGATGTGCGGGATGTCGTCGCGATACAGCAGATTGCTCGGGTGGCAGTCACCGTGGATGCGCAGGCTGCGCACGCCGGCGGTGGCGGTGAAAACTTCGCGCAGCGCGGCCAGCAGATCGGCGGTGATGCTGCTGTAAGCGGGCTCCAGCGCGGTCGGGATAAAGCCGCTTCCGAGCAGGAATTCGCGCGGCGCAACCACGTAGCTGTCGAGATCGATGCGCGGCCTGTGCGCAAACGGCCGCGCCTCGCCGAGCAGGTGGATGCGGGCCAGAAAGCGGCCGATGATTTCCAGCTGCTCGGCGCTGTCCAGCTCCGGCGTGCGGCCGCCGCGGCGCGGGTACAGGGCAAAGCGGAACGGGCCGTGGCGGTGCAGGGTCTGGCCCTCGCTGGCCAGCGGCGCGACCACCGGGATCTCCTCGGCGGCCAGCGCGAGGGTGAAATCGTGCTCCTCGCGGATCGCCTCATCGGCCCAGCGCGCCGGGCGGTAAAACTTGGCGATCAGCGGTTCGGCGTCTTCGATGCCGACCTGATAAACGCGGTTTTCGTAGCTGTTGAGCGCCAGCAGGCGGCCGTCGCAGAGATAGCCCAGCGATTCCACCGCGGCGAGGATCTGCTCCGGCGACAGCTCGCGAAAAGCATGGGTCTCGTCGCTCACCTAACCACCGACGGCGCCGCGCACATGCGCGGCGAACTCGTCCGCCGGCACGAAGCCGACTACCCGCCGGCTCGGCAGCTCGCGGCCCTGTTCGTCGAAGAACAGGATCGCCGGCGGGCCGAACAGGCCGTAGCGCTTGAGCAGCGCCTGGTCGGCCTCGTCGTTGGCGGTGACATCGGCCTGCAGCACCACGCTGCCGACCAGCGCCGACTGCACCCCCGGATCGGTGAAGGTGAAGGCCTCCATCTCCTTGCAGGAGATGCACCAGTCGGCGTAGAAATCGAGCATCACCGTCTGCCCGCTGGCGCTGGCCTGGGCGATCGCGGCGTCGAGGCCTTCGGTGCCCTTCACCGGGCGGAACTGCAGGTGCTCGGTCTGCGCCACGCCGCCGCCGGCGAACACGCCCTTCAGCGGCGCCAGCAGGCTGTGACCGCCACCGGCGGCACCGATCAGCAGCAGCACGCCGTAGACCAGCGCGATCACCCCGCTGCCCTTCCACAGCTTGTGCCAGCCGCTGTGGTGTTCGCGGATCGGCTCCAGCGCGCCGAGGTAGATGCCGGAGACGATCACCAGCGCGGCCACCAGCACCATCGTCGCGCCGGCCGGGATGACCCGCTCCAGCAGCCAGATCGCCATGCCCAGCAGGAGCACGCCGAACACCGCCTTGACGCTCTCCATCCACGGCCCGACGCGCGGCAGCAGCTTGCCGGCGCTGGCGCCGATCAGCAGCAGCGGCGTGCCCATGCCGAGGCTCAGCGAAAACAGCGCGAAGCCGCCGAGCAGGCCGTCGCCGGTCTCGGCGATGTAGATCAGCGCGCCGACCAGCGGCGCGGTGACACAGGGGCCGACGATCAGTGCAGAGAGAAAGCCCATCACCGCGACACCGGCCAGCTTGCCGCCCTTTTGGTGGTTGCTGACGTCGGTGAGCTTGCTCTGAATGGCGCTGGGCATCTGCAGCTCGTAGAAGCCGAACATCGACAGCGACAGCAGCACGAACAGCGCGGCAAAGGTGCCCAGCACCCAGGGATTCTGGAACCAGACCTGCACGTTCTCGCCGGACAGGCCAATGACCACGCCGAGCACGGTGTAGGTCAGCGCCATGGCGAGCACGTAGACCACCGACAGCAGCAGCGCGTGGCGGGTGGTCACGTCGTGGCCCTGACCGACGATGATGCCGGAGAGGATCGGCACCATCGGGAACACGCAGGGCGTGAAGGCGAGCAGCAGGCCGAGACCGTAGAAGGTCAGCGCGGTGACCCAGACGCTGGCGGTGGACAGGGTGGCGGCGATCTGCCCCTGCTCGCTGAGCGCCGCGCCGCCGCTGGCAGCGCCGCCTCCACCGCTGCCGGCATTGCCATCGCCGCCGGCAGCGGCAGTGGATGCGGCCAGCGTGCCGGAGGTCAGCGCGCCGGGGGTCAGGTTGACCTTCAGCGTACTGGTCTGCGGCGGGTAGCAGACGCCGATATCGGCGCAGCCCTGATAGCCGAGGGTCAGGCTGGCCTCGGCGGCGGCCACCAGCCCGCTCACCGGCAGGCGCGCTTCGACGCTGTCGCGGTAGATCTGGATCAGACCGAAGAAGGGGTCCTCTTTCTCTTTGCCCTCGGGCAGCTGCGCCTCGCCGAGACTGGCGCCGCCGGCATCGCTGAGCGCAAAGCTGAACTTGTCGCGATACAGGTAGTAGCCCTCGGCGATGTCGAAGCGCACCGGGATGTAGCCGTCCACCGGCGGCAGCACGGTGGGTACGAAGGCGCGCTCGGGCGGCAGTAGTTCCTCATCGCCACCGCCGAGGCCGAGGCTCTCGACGCCATTGCCGATCAGTTCCATCAGACCGCCGCCGCTGCCACCGCCATCGCTATCGCCAGCGGCCGCGACGCCGGCCAGCGCCACCTGCAGCTGGCTGGTCATCGGCGGATAGCAGACGCCGATGTCGGCACAGCCCTGGGAGATCACCTGCAGATCCAGCTCGCCGGCGGCGGTCGCGGCGCGGTTCAGCGGCAGCTCGATGCGCAGCTCGCCGCGGTAGGTTTCGACGCGACCGAAGAATTCGTCCTGCTTGACCTTGCCCGGCGGCAGCCCGGCCTCGCCCAGCGAGACACCCTCGCTGAGGCTCTGGAAGGCGAACTTTTCGCGGTACAGGTAGTAGCCATCGGCGATGTCGAAGCGCACTTCGACGGTTTCACCGCGCTGCTCGGCGCTGATCGCGAAAGCCTCTTCCGGCGGCAGTAGCTCCTCGCCGGCGGCCATTTCGGCGCGCACCGACAGAGGCAGCAGGATCATCAGGGCAGACAGCAAATACAGGATTCGGTGGCGCATCGTCATGGGGTACTCATCGCTTGCACGGGCTCACCGGTCGGACCGGTTGTGATCGTCGATCTGACCGCGACGCAGCTCGGCAGGTTCATTTGGATTGCGCACATTGTATAAGAGTTAACTTATGCGCACATGAGTCGCCGACCAACCGGGGGCGCGCAGTGAATGAGCGCGCGAATCGGGTGGTCGCGGGCTTGATCGCACACCGCCGAGGCCCTAGTTTGTGGGCTCAACCCACGCCGCTGGCCTTTACCGGCGCTCCCGGAGCACCCGCGAGATGTTTCCCCTGGCTTTCCTCGCCTTCGTCGGCATGCCGATCATCGAGATCTGGGTGCTGATTGAGGTCGGTTCCGAGATCGGCGCCCTGGCTACTGTCGGCCTGGTAATCCTCACCGCGGTGGTCGGCACCACTCTGCTGCGCGCCCAGGGACTGAGCACCTGGGCCAAGCTGCAGCGCAAGCTGGCACACGGCGAGCTGCCGGCGGTGGAGGTGCTCGAAGGCGTGGCCCTGCTGATCGGCGGCGCGCTGCTGCTCACCCCCGGCTTTGTCACCGATGCCATCGGCCTGCTCTGCCTGCTGGCGCCGGCGCGCATGGCGCTGGTGCGCTGGATGCTGTCGCGCGCCGAGTTGCGGGTCGCCGGCCGCGGCCATCATCGTCGGCCACCCGGCGCGGGCCCCGCCGCCGGTCCCGGACCCAGCAGCACCGGCTCCGGCGGCGGCGGCAGCAATCGCCAGCGGCCGCGGGTCATCGAGGGCGAGTACGAACGCGACGATTGAAGCCCAGCGCCAGCGCGCGGCCAGCGCGCGCAGCCCCCGTCACAGCTGTCACAGCCCATCGAGCAAACCGGTGGCGCCCCGCAATCGCCACTTTTGGCGTGTTCATCCCGGCCTCTTTTGTTATGTTATAGCAATTGATTTCTGGACTCTCGCGCATGCCCGCTGCCGACCCCACCCCATCCGAGACCTCCCCGGCGCTCGCC
>CBFCYW010000156.1:0-4478 GCA_965602395.1 uncultured Chromatiales bacterium | reverse complement strand
TCGACGTCGAGGCCGAGCCGCGCCACCTCGCGGCGGATCGAGCCGTGCCAGTCGACCACCGTGCCGAACACGTCGAAGGCCAGTATCCGCAACTCGGCGGGTGGTGAATCGGGCCGGTCCACAGTCATCGCTTGCTCCTCCGCGGGCGCCGATGTGGCAAGGCCGCATCCTCCCAGCATTGGCCGCCATCGCGCAACGCGGTTCGGCGATCAGGGCTGCGCTGCGCTCCGCTCTGCGGCGTGACGCGGCGCACATTTGACAGCGCAAATAGCTGTTCCATAAGCTGCCCGGGCCGCGCCGGCGACGAGCCGCGCGGCATATCCCGATACGGCGCCCGTCCATCGCCACTGCGCAGTGCGGCGAGACGCCACCGGCCCCGGCCGGCATCCGAACAACATCGAAGGGGATTGGAGTGATGAAAAAGCTGTTTATCGCGGCCTCGGTCGCCGCCACGCTGGCCGTCAGTGCCACCGCCAATGCCGCCCAGTGCAGCAACGAGCGCTGGAACAAGGTGATGGAGCGCGGCAAGGTGGTGGTCGGTGTGAAGGCCGACTACAAGCCCTGGGGCTATCGCGACGAATCCGGCGCGCTGGTGGGCATGGAGATCGACATGGCCCGGGCTGCGGCGGATGCCATGGGCGTCGAGCTGGAGCTGGTGCCGGTGCAGTCGTCCAACCGCATGCAGTTTCTCGAACAGGGCAAGATCGATCTGATGATCGCGACCATGTCCGACCGCGCCGACCGGCGCAAAATCGTCGGCATCGTGCAGCCCAACTACTACACCTCCGGCACCAACGTGATGGCCCCCAAGGCGCTGGGCCTGAGCAGCTGGGAAGACCTGCGCGACAAGCCGGTCTGCGGCAAGCAGGGCGCCTTCTACAACCAGATCGTCACCGAGCGCTACGGCGCCAACATCATCGCCTTCACCGGCAACGCCGAGGCCAAGCAGGCGCTGCGCGACAAGAAGTGCATCGCCTGGGTCTACGACGATTCCTCGATCGGCTCGGATCTGGCCTCCGGCAACTGGGATGACTTCGAGATGCCGCTCAATTCCGAGGACGACAATCCCTGGGGACTGGCGGTGCCGCTGGAGGAGCGCAACTGCGTGTTCGGCCACTTCATGTCCGGCATCAGCTACGACTGGCTGCAATCCGGACAGCTGCAGGAGTGGGAGGCCAAGTGGGGCATCAAGCCCACCCGCTTCCTCAAGGATCAGCGCGAGCGCCTCGCCGACTGGCTGACCGAATAAGGCTCACCGGACCAGCCTCGGCTGCTAACCGACAGCGACTGCGTCGCGGCGCGGCGACCGGCGCTGCGCTCGTCCCACGGGGCGGGCGCGGTGGCCGCTCGCCACGCCCGCCGGCGCCCCGCCCCGCTGCCACCGGCCGAGCGGCCAACGGCAAACCTGCGAGCGAGCGCACGCGATGATCGACTCGATCCGCCAGCTGTTTCTCGACCTCTACGAGGTCGCGCCGCGCTGGAATTTCATCTTCTTCCACGACCCGGTGCAGTGGGAGCGGATGGTCAGTGGCCTGTGGGTGACGGTGCAGCTATCGATCGCCTGCGTGATCCTGAGCGTGCTGATCGGCGTGGTCGGCGCCTGGCTGCAGCGCTCGCCGCTGCTGCCGCTGCGCCTGCTGGTGCAGGGCTACATCCAGTTCTTTCGCAATACGCCGCCGTTCGTCCAGCTGCTGTTTTTCTACTTCGCCCTCGGCCAGTTCACGCCGACCTACTCCCCGGACGGCTGGCTGGAGGTGCCGATCATCTCCAACCTCGGCTGGGCGATCATTTCGCTGTCCTTTTTCGCCGGCGCCTTCAATGTGGAGATCTTCCGCTCTGGCATCGAGGCGGTGCCCGAATCCACCCAGGAGGCGGCCGAGTCGCTGGGCTTCAACCGCCTGCAGATTTACACCAACGTGGTGCTGCCGCTGGCCTTTCGCATCTCGCTGCCGGCGCTGAACAACAATCTGGTCAATCTGGTGAAGACCACCACCCAGGCGCTGGCGATCGCCGTGCCGGAGCTGCTCTACCAGATGCTCGGCATCTGGAATGACTACCCCTCGGCGCTGTACCCGGCGCTGACCGTGGTGTTCTTCGTCTACATCGGCCTGGTCGGCATCCTCGTGCTGTCGATGAACAAATGGGAGCGCACCATGCGCATCCCGGGGTACGGCGGGTGAGCCGCGCGACGCGCGGCATCGCCGGCGTGGATCGCGCCGCCGGCACCGATCTGCCGGTGCTGCTGCCGCTGGACGAGCGCCGCGCCGCCGGCCCGGAGCCACTGCTGGTCAGCCGCTGGCTGGCGAGTCTGCCGTGGTGGACGCCGCTGCCGCTGCTGGCGCTGGCGCTGCTCTGGCCGCTGAGCGCCGATGCAGCGAAGTTCACCTATTCCGATGCCCTCGACACGCTGCTGCGCTGGATGCCCTTCCTGCTCAGCGAGGGCTTCCTGTTCAATGTGCTGATCTCCTTCTTCGCCATGAGTATCGGCACCGTGCTGGGCATGCTGCTCGGCTTCGCGCAGATCTCGCTGATCGCGCCACTGCGCGGCGCCGCCAGGCTGATCACCCAGGTTTTCCGCAACTCGCCGTGGCTGGTGCTGCTGTACATCGTGCTGCTGGCGCTGCCGTTCGAGATCGTCATCGGCGATCTGATCATCCCGGTGCCGGACTGGATGAAAGCGGTGTTCGGCCTGTCGCTGCCGGTGATGGCGAACATCGCCGAGATCGTCCGCGGCGCGGTGCAGTCGGTGCCCACCGCGCAGTGGGAGGCCGCCGAATCGCTGGCCTTCAACCGCCGCCAGCAGCTGTGGATGATCATCCTGCCGCAGTGCTTCAAGCGCATGATCCCGCCGTGGATGAACTGGTACGCGATCCTCACCATGGCCACGCCGCTGTGCTCGCTGCTCGGCGTCGAAGAGCTGATCACCCTGTCGCGGCAGGCGATGGAATCCGCCGACAACCACCCCGAGCTGCTGGTACCGTTTTACAGCTTCGCGCTGCTGGTGTTTTTCCTCTACTGCTACCCCATCGCCCGGTGGACGATGCGCCTGGAGCGCAAGTACGCCGTCAAGTTGTGATGCCACAGGTGACGTGATGACCGACAGCAACTGGTCGCCCGATCAAGCGATGATCGCGATCCGCGACGTGCATAAATCCTTCGGCGATCTGGAGGTGCTCAAGGGCATCTCGATGGAGGTGATGAAGGGTGAATGCGTGTGCATCATCGGCCCCAGCGGGTCGGGAAAATCGACGCTGATCCGCTGCGTCAACGCCCTCAACCCGATCGATTCCGGCTCGATCCGCGTCGAGGGCCAGGAGGTCAACGACCCGCAGCTGGACAAGCTGGAACTGCGCAAAAAGGTCGGCATGGTGTTCCAGCAGTACAACCTGTTCCCGCACAAAACCGCGCTGGAAAACATCATGATGGCGCCGCTGATCGTGCTCAAACGCGAGCGCGACGAAGTCGAGCAGCGCGCCCGCGAACTGATCGCCAAGGTGCGTCTGGAAGGCAAGGAAGACAGCTACCCCGGCGAGCTGTCCGGCGGCCAGCAGCAGCGCGTCGCCATCGCCCGCTCGCTGGCGATGAATCCGGACGTGATGCTGTTCGATGAGGTCACCGCGGCGCTCGACCCGGAGACCGTCAAAGAAGTGCTGGTGACCATCCGCGACCTCGCCGAGGAGGGCATGACCTGCATCCTCGTCACCCACGAAATGGGCTTCGCCCGCGAGGTCGCCAACCACATCTACTTCACCGACCGCGGGGTGATCGTCGAGCACGGCCCGCCATCGACCTTCTTCGCCGAGGCCCGCGATCCGCGCACCCGCGAATTCCTCGGCCAGATTCTCTGAGCGCCACCGCCGAGCACAAACCGCAATGACCGACGCCATCCACTACTTCGCCTACGGCTCCAACCTGCACCCGCTGCGCCTGCGCCAGCGCGTGCCGTCGAGCCGGCCGCTGGGCGTGGCCAGCCTGCCCGGCCACCAGCTGCGCTTCCACAAAAACGGCCGCGACGGCTCCGGCAAGTGCAATGTGCTGCGCAGCGATGACCCGACGCAGCGCGTGCTCGGCGCGATCTACGCGATGCACCCCGGCGAGCGCCACCTGCTGGACGCCGCCGAGGGCCTCGGCAATGGCTACCGACTGGCCGGCGAGCGATTGCAGCTCGACGGCGGCAGCTGCGAGGTGTTTTTCTACGTCGCCGAAGCCGCGCACATCGACGACGATCTGCTGCCCTGGTGCTGGTATCTCGATCTGGTCCTGCACGGCGCCCGCGCCCACGATCTGCCGGCCGAGTACATCGCCGCGCTGGCGCGCCAGCCGTATCGCGACGACCCGGATCACGAGCGCCGCGAACTGCACCGGCGGATCCTGCGCGGCGAGGACTGAACCGGCGCCGGCCGCGCAACCCCCGACCGCAACAGCCATCCGCAACAGCCACCCACGGAGCCCGCATGGCCATCCACTTCAGCCCCGAG
>CBFCYW010000155.1:0-4569 GCA_965602395.1 uncultured Chromatiales bacterium | reverse complement strand
GGAATTTCCCCTACAGCCGGCGGACGCCGTGCACATGCTGACCGCCGCCGCCGGCGAACTGAATCTGGCGTTACCGACGCCACCAGCCTGCCGCACGATCCGAGTGCCGGCAGAAAACCGCTACTTGAAAGTGGCACCTTGCCAATGCAAATGAGGATCGCGACATGATGCGAATCAAGGTTTTAGAGTCTTTTCTGCACGCCAAGCAGCTGTACGAAAAAAGCGACGAGCGCACCATCGACCCCGCCGCCGGGCAGGCGTTCTGCGAGGCCGGAATGGCCGAGGACCTGAGCGGAGACGTGGACACCGGGACGCTCAACCCGCACAAGAAGGTCCTCATCACCCCGGACAACAGTGTCCTCGGCGTTGACGGGTAACAGGAGAGAATCAATCATGACGAAATTTTGCACCGACGGGTTTCTTGACCCGATCCCCGCCAAGCTCGCGACTGCGACCAGGTACACCGTCACGGCTGGCCAGCCCACCAACATGGGTGAGGTGGTCTCGTTGGCGCTGGCCTCAGCTGCGCTGACCGGCGCTAACTTCGCGACCGCGAACGGTGACGTCAGCGGCCGTAAATCCACATGCACGCCGCCCACGGACATCGCCATCACCGCCAGCGGCAGCGCCGACCACTGCGTGATCGACGACGGCACCGACTTTTACGTGACGACCGTGCCGGCGCAGGTGTTGACCGCTGGTGGCACCGTGACCCCGGCGGCGCACGATATTGAAATCGCCGATCCCCAGTGATGGACGCCCCACTGCTCAAAGACCCCGATGCCCGGCTCGATTTCGGCGCGGACTGGAGCGAGTGGCTGCAGCCGGGAGAGAAAATCTCACTGAGCGAGTGGGATATCCCGCCCGGCATTGAGGTGGCCAGGGATGGCCTCGGCGAGGAGGTGGCCGGCATCGTTGGCGGTGCGGTCACGGTGGTGTGGCTGCAGGGCGGCTCTCCAGGCCGCATCTACCCGGTGATCAATCGTGTAACCACGGACAGTCAGCCGATCGGCAGGGGGGCTTTCCACGCCGCTGCAGGCACTGATCTGCCTGTGCGCGGCGTCCGGCGCAGATTTTTCGCGCCGGACGGGTCAGAATCCGCGCAACTATGGCAGCCGGCGAGCGGCGCTCATGATATGCACCCTGTGGCGACGGTAGATATGCCGGCCGAACAACCGAGGCGCGCCAGCAACCGGTGGCTGCTGGGGATACTGTTGCCGTTCTTCCTCACCACACTGGCAGCTGCCGCGGGCGGGGCAGGGGCGGCGGGGTTTGCGCTGGGCGGCTCGGTTGCCGAACAGGGTGTGCGGCTGCACGCGCTGGAGGCCCGCCAAGCGGCCGCTGAGGCGCAGCTGCGCAGAGAGATCGATCAGATATTCAACAGCCAGCGGCGCCAGGAGGTAGCCGCTGCTGACCGGCTGCGCGACATCGGGGCCAAGATCGACAGCTTGCTGTTCCATCTCATGAAAACCGCGCCGCAGCGCTCGCCGCACGAAAGCAGGCCGTGATGAGGCCTATCGGCCGTGGCGCAGGAACGCCGGCACAGGTGTGTTCGCACCGCTCATCGCCGTCGCCCAGGAACTCCCGCAGCAGCCTGCCAGCGGCACTCGTCGATTCGCAATAGCTCACCCGGCCCCGGGGCATATTCCTGTTGACACATCCCTGATCCGGGTCTAGTGTGTATGACACGTCTTACATCGTAACGCATACGGACCCCAACATGAGAGATATTCGATCGCGCCCAGGCACCATTGCCAGAACCGTGAGGGTTCCGGAGGATGTGGATCTGAGAGTGCAGTGCGCCGCCGCGCGCCGCGAGGGCGGCAACTACAGCCGGGCGCTTCTGATCGCGCTGCGCGCTGGACTGGATCAGCTGCGCCGCCATGACTCCGGCAAGGAGAGCGAGCAGTGAGCACCATCATCGCCCCTCTAATTTTCGGCAGCCGGATGGACAAGGCCGACGAGTTCGGCGAAACGCGAGGGGGCGGGCGGCGCCTGCTGCAGCTGGAGCTGGGCTCGCCTCGGCAAATATCAGGCACATGGTTCGCAGAGGTCCTCCGGGACCGGGTGACCGGCGGCGAGGATCATCTGCGCCTGAGAATCAACCTCTTTCGGCCCGGCTGCCCGGCGAGCGCTCTGCCGGCGGGAGAGGCCGCTCGCCTGGTCGATGACGACGGCGCGCGATTTGTTGTGCAGCCCGCCGCGGTCATCTACGACGACGACACACCGCGTGCGGCGATGATCGAGGTGATGGGCGAGCGCCGCGCAACAGGCCAGCAGGAGCGCGGCCGATGAGCGCGGCGGCTGAATTCATGGTCGATTACGCGTGGCGATTCGTCGATGCCTGCCGAACGTTGCAGGCGCAAGGGCGCGTCGCCGCGGCGAGCGAGCTGGCGGTGCTGTACACGGAGGCGGCCGATCACGCGCTGCACGAGGCGGACGAGGACGTCCGCCGTGTCGCCAGCTGCGCCGCCGCGCAGGCACACTCTCTCTGGCTCATCCTGCTGCCGCGCCACGACACGGAAGCCCGCGCGGCGGAAGCCCGCGAGGCCATGATTGAGCTCATCAGGGCCGCGGCCGCATCGGCTGAGCAATTCCTAAACCCGGCCGCGTAGGCGGCCCACCGGCGAAAAACCCAGGAGGTACACGGTGAATGTTTTTCGTAGATACCTGACCCGAGACGAGGAGCTGCGCCTGTTCCGCTGCATGGCGGCGCGCGGCGATATCGTGTCACAGCGCGACTACGCCTGGCATCGGCTGGCGCGCGTCACTGGCCTGCGCGTCGGCGCGCTGTCCAGGCTGACCTGTGGCGACGCGCGGCTGGCGCTGCGCGAGGGCTACCTCTGTTTGCGCCCCGAGATCATGAAGGGCGGCCGCGCCCACTCTGTCTTCGTAGTAAAAAAAGCAGCCAGGGCGCTGCGCGATCTGCTGCGCATTCGCCGCGAGATGAGCGCTGCGGAATCAATCGAAGCGCCGCTGATCGTCAGCCGCGGCGGCCGCGGCATCAGCGTGCGGACGCTGCAGAGCCGATGCCGGCATTGGCAGCACCAGGCCGGCCTCTCCGTGCCCTACAGCCCCCACTGGCTGCGCCACACGTTCGCGCAGCGTCTGGTACGGGACAGTACCGCCCGCCAGCCGCTGGCGATCGCGCAAATCGCGCTGGGGCACGAGCGGCTCAGTAGCACCGCCATCTACACCAAACCAAGCCGCGAGGATGTCGCCGACGCCCTTGCCGAAGTCGCGTAAGCAAAAGGAGATACGCCATGCTAGTACTCACCAGACACACCGATGAGTCGATCATAATTGGCGACGACATTGAAGTTCGCGTGCTCAGGGTGAACGGTGGCCAGGTGCAGCTCGGAATCGCCGCGCCGCGCGCCGTTCCGGTGCACCGGGAGGAGGTCTACGAACGGATCAAGCGGAAGGAGGCTGTCGCCGCCTCCGGGGGTGAGCTGTGAGGAGGCTGTCGTTCGGCGAGTGGAGAGAGCGTGAAATCGAGGCCCGGGCGGAAACAGTCGTGGCCTGCCCCGTGTGTGACGAAGACCCCGACTATAACTGCTGGCGCTGCGCCGGCAACCTGCAGCTGTCGTTAAAGCAGCTGTCCGAGGTCGAGCTCGACGAGTTTTTCGGCCCCGCCGAATACGTTCGCGTGGCGGCCAGGGATGTAGTTGCGCTGGCGGTATGGCGCGGCGCTGCCCCCGCCGAGCTGCTCGTCGAGCAGGGGTTCGTGCCCCGGTCCATCCCAGGACGTCTGCCGGGATTGCGGCGCGCTGCCGTCACTCACCCCTTGGGGGTGGGTGGGGAGTGGCGGGTGGTGGAGCTGTGCCAGAGCGAAGACCCTTGGCGGGAGCTCGCAGCCAATGCCTGAAAATACCGCCTATTTCCGCATCGACGGGGTCGATCATACCGTCACCGAGGTGTCGCTGATCAGCGCTGACGGCACATTCACGCTGCTGAGCGCGGCTGATGTCGTCGAGCTCTATGAGGGCGCGGGCAAGGTCTGCTATCAGGACCGATTGTACGCAGACTGGCATCGCATGCGCACCGCACAACAGCAGCAGGAAGCCGATTGTGCCCCGACCGAGAGTGCCTGAAACGCCGCCGAGCGTTACCACCGAAACGATGCCGAGGACCGTGCGCTGTAGCGGGCTGTCCGCAGAGCAGCGCCAGCAGCTATTTCGCGGCATGCAGAGGTTGCAGCCCGAGCTGGTCGCTCTGCTCAGAGACCCGGTGGTCGGAGAACTTCGCGAGACGTTCGGCGGCGTGCTGCACCTGAGCGAAGAGGAGTTTTGCCAGATGATGGCCGCCGGGGCGGGTTGCTCGGGCGCAGGCGATGAGGAGGGTTGCGCCCGGTGAATCTGCCCGATCGCGTGCGCTGGGTGTTTTCTCTGCCGCTGCCGCAGGCTCAGAAATTCATCCTGCTCTACCTGGCTGCGGTCCGCGCCGACGTTGCCGGCGAGTGCTGGCCAGGGCAGGAGGACATCGCTCGGGCTTGCAGCATGACTGACAGGTCCGCGCGCGCTCACCTGGCGGCTCTGGTGCAGACCCCGTTCCTGACCAGGCGGCCGC
>CBFCYW010000154.1:0-4814 GCA_965602395.1 uncultured Chromatiales bacterium | reverse complement strand
GCTGACGTGATGGACCACTCGTCGCCGATCGTGAAGATCAAAACTCCGCTGTCGGAACTGCAGCGGCGACTGGATGCACAGCGTGATTGATGCCTGCGTTTCCGCGATCGGCGCACGCAAAGGGTGTAGTGGTGGGCGGGGTATTCCGGGGATGCCCGATTGGTTGGGGATTTCGGGGCGGGTGCGGATGATCTCGAAACCGGCAAAAAAAACGGGCAATCAGTGGCGGCGCATAAAACTCGCCCAATTGCGCGTTCTGCACATAAAGCGCAACTCGGCCGGAGTGAGGCTCAGTGTTACCGGGGGGTCGCGATGACCGCGCGCCCGCAAAAGCGCAACTCGACACGCGAAATGCCGCGGGATCAGGCGGCCCAGGGCGCGCCACCGCAGGGGGTGGGGGGTCGGCAGAGCCATCGCCCTCCCCTCGCTGTGGGGGGTAGGTACCTACCCACCTGCACACAATCCGAACCGCGAGGGTTCTCGCCGCCGCGCGACCCGCGCCTCGATGATCTCCGCGACATCGGTCTCGCTGACCACTGGCTCGACGTCGCCGAGGCCATCGGATTCGACGCATTCCTCGTCGCCTGGTCGATCCTCGACCGCAGCGGCCCGCCAGGCGCCGCCCGCGACAATCACCGCGTGCGCGTGCCGATGGTTGATCGCCTCTACCGCCACCAGCGGAACCGCTACATCCGCGAGCTGAGCGACGACGGGCTGACCAACACCCAGATCGCCGACCGCCTGCGCACCGAAGCTGGCGTCACCCTCTCCGCCGACGGCGTCAGCTACGTGCTGCGCAGCGGGGGGGCGGCGGGATGACCATCACCGCAGCCATCTACACCCGCGCAGCGGGCGGCGTAGCGCTCGTGGCCCTGTGTTCCCGCCGCCGCCTGGAGACCATGCGCTGATGGCCGGCAAAATCATTGATTCACCATTCACCAGCGGTGTCGATTTCCGATGCGCCGGCTGCCAGCACGTTTGGAGGGGCTCTCCGGGCCGCACAGCGCCTTCGCCCGATGACTGGTGGCATCCCTATGCTTATTGGGCGATCTGCCCTCAGTGCGACTCTGAGGCGCCACAGGAGCGACGTCAGTGGGGCTTGTGGAAGGCTCACGCCCACGCCACCGGCCCGCGCAAGCCGGAGGGCAAAGCCGCCAGCGCCGCGAATCTCGACGGCCACCCCACGCCCGAAGAGGCGAAAATCACCCGATTCAATGCCATCACGCACGGCCAGTCCGCCAAGGTGGCCGAGTTCTACCCGGCCAAACCGGGCAAATACCCGCACTGCGATGGCTGCGCCTACTACAGCCAAACACCCAACGGTGAGGCACCCTGCGTTGAGCGCCCGGATGCCACGCACCGCAACCCGCCGGCGTGCCTGAAGCGCGCGGAGCTGTGGGTGCGTCACCAGGTGGCATTCCAGTCCGGCGACCCGAAACTGCTCGCGGACCTGCGCGCATCCACCCAGGCAGGCCTGCAGGCGATCATCGACGACATGATCCTCGCCATCGCCCGCCAGGGCGTTTCACTACAGGAGCCGCGTTGGTACACGGACAAAGGCGGCGGCTTTCATTTGGCTCGCTACCCAGACGAAAAAACCGGGGATTACGTCCAGCTGATGGACACCAGACAGAACCCCCTGCTGCGCCCGCT
This sequence comes from uncultured Chromatiales bacterium, assembly GCA_965602395.1. Taxonomy (GTDB): domain Bacteria; phylum Pseudomonadota; class Gammaproteobacteria; order CBFCYW01; family CBFCYW01; genus CBFCYW01. The sequence continues at coordinate 3,161 of CBFCYW010000154.1, read as the reverse complement.
GATCGAGTTCGTGCAGAAAAACTCCATGACCTTGAGCGACCAGAACATGACGCCAAGGGCCGTCGACGAGGACCAGGTATTGCGCGGCCAGTTGTCCGACGACGAGGCCGACCGCGCGAGCGCCGACGATCACCGCCGCGCGCAGACCGTTCTGTTGGAACGGTTGGCCGCGCAGATCGACGCATCCAAAAAACGCACAGATGCCGACCCGGTGCTGATTGAGTATCAGGGTGGCGAGCAGTCCCAGTGACCGATATCGCCGCCAAATTCCTCTCGCTGCTGGCGACCATCGCGGTCATCGCTGCGGTGGTGTTTGCGATGCTGACCAGCGACCGAGTGGCGCGCATGCCGTGGCGCACACAGATCTGGCTCGACCGCCTGGCGTCAGCGGCGATTTTGTTGGCGGTGCTCGCGGTGCTGGTGGCGCTGGCATTCCCGGACATGGTGATCGCCGCGGGCGCCGCTCATGGCTGAGCGCACCACGGCGCGCCAGCGCATCCAGATGCAGAACGTCGCCGAACGCGAAATCCAGCGCTACGCCGACGACCACTACCTCTGGCACAAGCATGTCCACGACGTCGATCTGGATGCGATGCAGATCCTCAAGTGCGTGGAGATGGATCAGCACCACAACACCGTCGACTACAGCTGCCGGCGCACGGGTAAAACGGCGATCAAGGAGCTGGCGATTCTCAAGTTCTGCGCCTGCAACTCAGACCAGGAATGCGGCATCGTCGCGCCGCGCGAGGCGCAGTCCATCGTCGCGCTGAACTACCACCTGGAGGCTATTCGCCGCTCGGAAATCCTCTCGGCCTATATCGCCCACAAATCCGGCCGCAAGCGCCTGAGCGATAGCAGCTACCAGCTCGCCAACCGCAGCGGCGCCAGCGCTTACGGCATCATGGCCAACGTGGATGGCGGCGACCTGACCATCGCCTCGCTGGAAGAGGTCGACGACATGCCGCACGATCGGCTGTTCTCGCGATTCCTGCTGATGCTCGGCTCGACCCGCCGCCTCGGCGCCAGCAAGGAGGCCACGAACAACCCGCAGATCCGCATCACCGGCGTGTTCAAGGGTGCGGATACCCTGCAGGAGCTGGTCGACAGCGGCAGCTATCACGCGCTGCCGGTGATTGACGCCTACCTCGGCGTCGAGATGGGCATCCTCAACGAGCAGTTCATGCGCGACATGCAGAAGCAGCTAGCGCCGGACGAATACCTGAGACAGCTGCTGTGCAAAAACATCGCCGCCCGGGATTTCATTTGGACCAGCTGGATCCGCAGCGCAGTGCAGACCGGCGTCAAAGCCGGCATCGAGTTCGCCCAGCCGCTGCCCGGCGAGGTCTACAAGAAACGCGGTCTGATCAGCTTCGGCTATGACCACTCCGGCCACGGCGAAGACCCGGCCGCCTCGCGCTCGGCGCTGATCGTCTGGGAGCAGCTCGGCAGCTGGCTGGTGCCCATCTGCGCCCGCACCTGGCACCCCGGCACCGATGACCGGGCAGTGAAAAACGACCTGATCAGCTACTGGCGGTACTTCCGGCCGGATGCCGCGATGGGCGACGCATTCGGCGTCGGCATGCTCACCGAGCTGAACGACGACCTGTTCATCCAGGGCCTGACCACCATCGACCGCCGCGCCGTCGCCGACGGCGACAGCACCGCCACCGCATGGGCCGACTGGCCATTCGCGCCGCTCCGGTTCGAGGGCATGGTCAAACACCAGATGGCCTCAGCTCTCAGGGCGCTGTTCAGCAGCCATCGCGTCGCCCTGCCCTACTGCGACGACGTCGAGACCGACGATCCCGAGCGCGGCGATATGCGTTGGTTCCAGCGGCAGCTGTCGAACATCAGCGCGACCGCAACTAGCAAAACCTATGCCAGCTATAAAATGATCAAGCGCACCCTTGGCGACGACCTGTTCGACGCAGCGATGGCCGGCGTCTGGGCGCTGATCACCCGCGGCGCGGCGAGCCCCGGCAGCGTCGTCATCACCAGCGGCCGCCGCCGCGACGACATGATCGGCAACGAGCGGCTGCTACCATCCGACCCCGTGGAGGTGTCCTAATGCACCACATGCTCCTGCCAATCTGCATCGCCCTAGTGCTGCCTCTGTCCGGCTGCAGCGGCCGCTGGGTGGTGCACCTGGCGAGCCACCACCAGGCCGCCGGCGAACTTCGCGAGCGCAACCTGGGTATCGGCTGGCGGACGCGCAGTGCTGGCCGGGTGATCGAGTTCGGTGCGTTCAGCAACAGCTACGGCGAGCAGTCCGTGTACGCGCTGCTCGGCCAGCCGCTGACGCAGCTGCTGGGTTATGAGATTCGTGCCGAGGGCGGCATCGCCAGCGGCTACGAGCCAGCCCGACTCCCGGTCGGCCGAATCGCCGCCGACATCGGCCCGGTCACCGTGGGGCTACTGCCAGACCCAGACCCCACCTTTACGCTGTCAGCGCACTGGGGTGCCAGATGAACATTTTTGGATTTCGCATAGGCCGGGCAAACCAGCCGGCGGACGCCCGCGCAGAGCCGCCCCGCCCGCCGCCCAGGGCCCACAGGCCGCAGACCAGCGAGCAGGGGTATCGCTCCACGCCGGAGGATCGGCTGCGGGCGCTCTACCGGCAAATGTGGGTGGACCCGGAGCTGCGCGGCACAATCAACGACATCCGCCACATGCACCGCACCGATCCGCGGGTGAAAAAAATCCACGGACGTATGGCGCACACCGCGACCGTCGGCGGGCTGATGATCGAGACCACCAGCCCCACCCTGCGGCGCGCGTGGCAGCGTTTCTCGGCGCGGCTGGATCTCGGCCGCCAGGAAAAATTGGCCAGCGATTGCCGCGGGCTGGTGATCGAGGGCAATCTGCCGTTGCAGTGGGTACTGCAGGATGGCCGCGTCGCTGGCGGCGTGCGCATGCCGACCGAGACGCTGGTGCCCCAGGTTGACATCAACGGGCGGTTTGTCGATCCGGCTGCGGCCTACGAACAGCACGACCTGCAGCTGGGCCAGCCCATCGCAACGTTCGGCCTCTGGCAGCTGTCGCTGGTGCGCTTAGGCCCGGACAACCACGACGACATGGGCTCGCTCGGCCGGCCCTATTTGGACGCCGCCAGGACCGCGTGGAAACAGTTGCGCATGACCGAGGCGGACCTGGTCGTCCGT
>CBFCYW010000153.1:0-4832 GCA_965602395.1 uncultured Chromatiales bacterium | reverse complement strand
GCCGCGAGCAAGGCTTGGCGCGGGACGCGCCAAACGGCTCGCTGCGAGGCGGCGGCCGGGGCGCCGTCGGGCCAGCGCGCTACAGGCCGTCGATGGCCCCCCAGGTGTCGGCGAGGCGGAAGCCGCGCGGGAAGGGGTCGGCCGGGTCGAGGCCGAGCTGCGACAGGCCCCAGATCCAGCACTGGCCGCTGACCCGGTTGCGCACGCCGCGGTACGGCCCGATCTCCACCTCTTCAATGCACTCGGTGACGAATTCGCCGCCGATGGTCGAGCGCGACAGCAGGCGATCCCCCGGCTGCAGCAGGCCGCGCGCGTGGCGCGCCGCCAGATTGGCGCTGGAGCCGGTGCCGCAGGGCGAGCGGTCGACCCGACCGGGCGGCATGGCGGTGCAGGTGCGCACCGCGCCGTCGGGCTCGTCGGCGCGGAACATCAGATAGGCGATGCCGTTGATCTGCGGCGCCAGCGGGTGGGCGATCTCGGTCTGCGCGGCGATCTGCCGGCGCAGTTCGACGCCGCATTCGGCCAGCTCGCGGGCCTGCTCCGGGGCGATCCGCAGGCCCAGTTGCTGCACATCGACGAGCGCGTAAAACACCCCGCCGAAGCACAGGTCGTAGCGCAGCTCGCCCCACTGCGGGGTGTCGATCCGCGCATCCTGCGCCACCACGAAGGCCGGCGGCATCTCCAGCGAGACGCGCTCGACCTTGCCGTCGCGGCATTCGGCCTGCGCGCGCACCAGCCCGGCGGCGGTGTCCAGCGTGACCGTGGTCTGCGGTTCGGTCATCGCCAGCATGCCGGTTTCCAGCAGCGCGGTGACCGCGCACATGGCGTTGGAGCCGGACATGGCGTGGGCCTGATCCGGCTGCAGCACGATGAAGCCGCAGTCGGCCTCGGCGCGGCACGCCGGCGGCAGCAGCACAAAGGAACCGGCCGAGGCGCTGCGCGGCTCGGAGGTGAGCAGCTGGCGCAGGCGGTCGTCGCGCTGGTTGATGTGCGCCAGCTTGGCGGCGATGGTGTCGCCGGGGATATCCAGCAGGCCGCCGCTGACCACGCGGCCGATCTCGCCGGCGCAGTGGACATCGACGGTTTGCAGGGTTCGCGTCCAGCGCATGCGATCTCTCCGGTGGCGGCGACGGTGGCGATTGCCCGTGTCGGGCGAGCTATTCTGCCGAGCCGCGATGGCGCAGCGCCAGCTCCACGTAGCGCGCAGCGGAGTACTTGAAGAATTCCAGCTCCGCGGGTTTCAGCGGCCGCGCCTGACGCGCCGGTGAGCCGACGTACAGATAGCCGCTCTGCAGCCGCTTGCCGGGGCTGACCACCGCGCCGGCGCCGACCACCACGCGATCCTCGATGACCGCGCCGTCGAGCAGCGTGGCGTTCATGCCGATCAGCACCTCGTTGCCCACCGTGCAGGCGTGCACCACCGCGCTGTGGCCGATGGTGACGTCGTCGCCAATCGTCAGCGCGCGCCCCTCCGGGCAGTATTTGCCGCGATGGGTGACGTGCAGCACGGTGTTGTCCTGCACATTGCTGCGCGCGCCGACGCTGATGCTGTGCACGTCGCCGCGCGCCACCACGCAGGGCCACAGCGAACTGTCCTCGCCGATGCTGACATCGCCGATGACCACGGCGGTGTCGTCGATAAAGGCGGAATCGGCAATCTGCGGCGAGATGTTTTCAAAGGGGCGGATGGGCATGGTTTTCTCCGGAGCGTGAAGTGCGGTCACTGCGGCGGCGCGTAGGCTTGCGGCCGGCGAAACAGTTCGCGGCCCTCCCGGTTATGGGCGATGGCCGGCAGCAGGTTGTTTTGCAGGTGCTTGCGGCGGATTTTGCGCGTATCGGTGATCGAGCGGAAGTCGCGGCACTGGGCGTAGCGATTGGGCGGGGCGAGCACGGTGACCCGCTTGTGCGGATAACTTTGTTGAATCAGGCGGATCGGCGGGCAGAGATCCGAGTCCGCGCTGATGACCAGCGCCCGGTCGAAGCCGTCCGATGCCGCGCCGTGCAGCAGCTGAATGGCCAGATTGACGTCACTTTCCTTTTCCTCGCGCTGGATGTGTCTGGCGCCGCATCGGCGGCAAGTGCGAGGCTTCTCCTTAAAATGCCCGAGCGTGACGCTCACGCCCAGGTGCTGATTGGCGGCGATAAACGCGCGATGCCGTCGCCGCGGCTCGTCGAGCCAGTACGCCAGCGCGGTGAAGTAGTGCACGGCAACCAGTCGCTCCGAGGCAGGCGTGATAAACGCTTCGGACAAGCCCCAGAGATCGACCCATTTGAGCTGGGGTTCGTGCAGCGCGTCGATGGCGTGATAGAGGTTGAAGCCATCGACAAAGCAGCAAACCCTTTGCTTCATGGAATTGTCCTTTGTCCAATAAAAAACCCCGGCGCGTTCGCAACCGGGGTCCACAGGGTCATGCCCTGTGGGATGACGCCGACAATCCTAGCCGTTGGCCGATTTCTGTCAACACGGAATTTAACGCATCGTGACCAGCTCTTCGGCGCTGGTCGGGTGGATTGCCACGGTATCGTCGAAGTCGCGCTTGGTGGCGCCCATGCGGATCGCCACGGCGAAGCCCTGCAGCATTTCGTCGGCGCCGAGGCCGATGATGTGCGCGCCGACGATCTTTTCCTCCTCGCCGACCACCACCAGCTTCATCGCCGTCGGGGCTTTGTGCTCGGTGGGGGCGTTGTACATGGGCGTGAATTCGGTGGTGTAGCTGTTGACCGCGTCGCCGTAGCGCTCGCGCGCCTGCGGCTCGGTGAGGCCGACGGTGCCGATGGCCGGGTGGCTGAAGACCACGGTGGGGATCAGGCTGTAGTCCATTTTGCGCTCGGGTTGGCCGCCGTAGAGGCGATCCGCCAGGCGGCGGCCGGCGGCGATGGCGACCGGGGTGAGCTGCGCTTCGCCGGTGACATCGCCGATGGCGAGCACGCCTTTGACATTGGTTTCCTGCCATTCGTCGACCGGGATGTAGCCGCCGCGCATCGTCTCGACGCCGGCCGCGTCGAGGCCGAGATCGGCGCTCAGCGGCTCGCGGCCGATGGCCCAGATGACCTGATCGAAGCCGCTCAGTCGGCGGCCGTCGGTGGTGACAATGGTGATGTTGCCCGGCTCGCCTTCGAGCCGTTCGATCAGCGTTTCGCGCACGATCTGCACGCCGTCGGCGCTCATCGCGCTGTCCAGCGTGTGCGAGATCAGCGGGTCGAAGTCGCGCAGGAAATGGGTTTTGCGCACGATCTGGCTGACCTCGGCGCCGAGCGCGTTGAGCATGCCGGCCAGCTCGACGGCGATGTAGCCGGCGCCGATCACCGCGACCTTGTCGGGGCGCGATTGCAGGGCGAAAAAGCCGTCCGAGGTGATGCCCAGCTCGGCGCCGGGCACATCCGGCACCGTCGGCTGGCCGCCGACGGCGATGACGATGTGATCCGCGCTGTAGCTTGCGCCGGCGACTTCGATGGTGTTCGCCGCGGTGAAGCGCGCGCGGCCGCGGATGACCTCCACGCCGGCGCCGCCGAGGTAGCCGTCGTACCAGTCGTTGATGCCGCCGATGTAGCCCTCGCGCTCGGCGATCAGCCTGCTCCAGTCGTGGCCGCGGGTCTGCACATCGAAGCCGTAGCCGGCGGCATCCTGCAGCGCGTGCGCGGTCTGCGCCGCGTACCACATGATCTTCTTCGGCACGCAGCCGCGGTTGACGCAGGTGCCGCCCATCTTGTCGAACTCGACGACGGCGACCTTCGCCCCGTAGCTGGCGGCGCGCTCGGCGACGGACAGGCCGCCGGAACCGGCGCCGATGGCGATCAGGTCGTAGTGCTGGCTCATGGAAATCTCCCTGGTGGCGCCCGGCGAACTGCGGGTGCGATGGTACACTGGCGGGTTTCGAGCGAAGCAATCTATAGGCCCGCCGATGTCATTTAAAGCCTTGCTGACGCCGCGCATCGAACGCCTGCGCGAGAGCCGCGTCGGCGAGCGTCTCTACTGGTACGCGCTGCTGGTGCGGCTGCACCGGCCGATCGGCATCTGGCTGCTGATGTGGCCGATGCTGTGGGCGCTGTGGCTCGCCGCCGGCGGGCTGCCGGATCTGCACGTGCTGCTGGTGTTCGCGCTCGGCACGGTGCTGATGCGCTCGGCCGGCTGCGCGATCAACGACTACGCGGATCGCCACATCGACGGCCACGTCTGGCGCACCAACACCCGCCCGATCGCCGCCGGGCAGGTCAGCCCGCGCGAGGCGCTGGCGGTGTTCGCCGCGCTCAGCCTGCTGGCCTTCGCGCTGGTGCTGACGCTGGATGCCTTCACCATCGCGCTGTCGCTGGGCGGCGTGCTGCTGGCCGCGCTGTACCCCTTCACCAAGCGCTTCACCCACCTGCCGCAGCTGTTTCTCGGCGCCGCCTTCGCCTGGGCGGTGCCGATGGCCTTCGCCGCGACCGGCGCCGAGCTGGGCCGCGTCTGCTGGCTGCTGTACGCGGCCACCGTGCTGTGGGCGCTGGCCTACGACACCCTGTACGCCATGGCCGACCGCGACGACGACCTGAAGATCGGCGTCAAGTCGACGGCGATCCTGTTCGGCTCGGCGGATATCGCCGTCGTCGCCGCGGTGCAGGGGCTGGTGCTGCTGACGCTGGCGCTGGTCGGTGAGCTGGCCGCGCTCGGCGGCTGGTATTTCACCGCGCTCGGCGCGGCGCTGCTGTTTGTGCTCTGGCAGCTGTGGCTGGTGCGCGAGCGCGAACCGACCGCCTGTGTGCGCGCCTTCCTCAACAACCACTACCTGGGGATGACGGTGTTCCTCGGCCTGCTGCTCGACTACGCCCTGCGCGGCTGATGGCGCCCCGCGCGA
>CBFCYW010000152.1:0-4867 GCA_965602395.1 uncultured Chromatiales bacterium | reverse complement strand
ACAAAATCCAGCCCCATTTACACAAGCCCAGCACACCACCCGTCCGGGTCAGATCGGAATTTTCCCGCTTCGCTCCGCTCGTCGCCAGCCGACTACTTTCCCGAACTACGGAGCCTCGACGACTTTCTGAGCAGCGTGGCGGAGAAGATCATCAGGCGTGAGTTGGCGACGCGGCGCAGTGAACGCAACCAGGCTTGATCGGCGTATCATCGCGCTGCGATTCTTTGCGCACACATCCTTCCCGACCCGCGGAGCACGACATGGCCGATCTCACCCACCTCGCCGGCAACTGGAACTACCCCACCGCGATCCGCTTCGGCATCGGCCGCATCGCCGAATTGCCGGCGGCCTGCGCCGAGCTGGGCATGCGCAATCCGCTGCTGGTCACCGACCGCGGCCTGGCTGAGCTGGCGATGGTGCGCGATGCGGCACAGTCCTGCCGCGATGCCGGCCTCGGCTGCGCGGTCTACGCCGATGTGCAGGGCAATCCGGTCGAGGCCAACGTCAGCGGTGGCGTCGCGGCCTTTCGCATGGGCGGTCACGACGGGGTGATCGCCTTCGGCGGCGGCTCCGGGCTGGATGCCGCCAAGGCCGTCGCACTGATGGTCGGGCAGAGCCGGCCGATCTGGGATTTCGAAGATCGCGAGGACTGGTTCACCCGCGTCGATGCCGACGGCATGGCGCCGGTGGTAGCGGTGCCGACCACCTCCGGCACCGGCTCGGAAGTCGGTCGCGCGTCGGTGATCACCGATGTCCGCGACCACACAAAAAAGATCATCTTTCACCCGAAGATGCTGCCGGCGATCGTCATCGCCGATCCGGCGCTGACCACCGGCCTGCCGGCGCAGATCACCGCCGCGGTGGGCATGGATGCCCTGTCGCACAGTCTGGAGGCCTTCTGCTCGCCGCTCTATCACCCGATGGCGCAGGGCATCGCGCTGGAGGGTATTCGACTGGTGAAGGACTGGCTGGAACGCGCGGTGGCCGACGGCGACGATCTGCAAGCCCGCGCGCACATGCTGATCGCCTCGACCATGGGCGCGACCGCGTTTCAGAAGGGGCTCGGCGCGATGCACAGCCTCAGCCACCCGGCCGGTGCGGTGCTCGACACCCACCACGGCCTGACCAACGCGGTGGTGATGCCCTATGTGCTGGCCTTCAACCGCGGCGAAATCGAGACCAAAATGACCGATCTGGCGCGCTATCTGGATCTGCCGAAACCGTCTTTCGGCGCCGTGCTGGACTGGGTGCTGGGCCTGCGCGAGCGCATCGGCATCCCGCACACGCTGGCGCAGATCGGCGTCGCCGAGGAGCACATCGCGCAGCTGGCGCCGATGGCCGCGGTCGATCCCTCCGCCGCCACCAATCCGATCCCCTGCACCGCCGACAACATGGCCGCGCTGTACCGCCGCTGCATCCGCGGCGAGCTGTGAACAGGGGGGCAGCGCAGTGGAGATGATGCGAGACGACTGGATCAGCGGCGAAGCCATCCCGCTGAGCGACGCGCAACTGGCCGAGCTGGGCGCGCTCGCCGGCCGCCTGGCGGATGCCGCCGGGGCGGCGATTCTGCCGCATTTTCGCGCCGCGCTGGCGGTGGACAACAAGCTCGGCGAGTCCGGCTTCGACCCGGTAACCCTGGCCGACCGCGCCGCGGAGGCGGCGATCCGCGAGCTGCTCGCCGCCGAGCGCCCGCAGGACGCCATCTTCGGCGAAGAGCAGGGCTACGCGGCGGGCAGTTCCGGGCTGACCTGGGTGATCGATCCCATCGACGGCACCCGCGCCTTCATCACCGGCATGCCGCTGTGGGGCACGCTGATCGCCCTGCACGACGGCGTGCGCCCGGTGCTCGGGGTGATGGACCAGCCCTATCTCGGCGAGCGCTTCAGCGGTTCGCGGCTGGGCGCGACGATGCGTCGCGGCGGCGTCGCGCGAGCGCTGCACACGCGCCCCTGCGCGCAGTTGTCGCAGGCCGCGCTGCAGTGCACCGCGCTGGATATGTTCAAGCCCGGCGCCGAGCGCGCCGCCTACGATGCGCTGGCCGCGCGGGTGCGGCTGACGCGCTACTCCGGCGACTGCTACGCCTACTGCATGCTGGCCCACGGCATGCTCGATCTGGTGGTGGAAGCCGACCTCAAACCCTACGACATCCAGGCGCTGATCCCGATCATCGAGGCCGCCGGCGGCGTGCTCAGCGACTGGCGCGGCGGCGATGCCCAGCTCGGCGGGCAGGTGCTGGCGGCGGGCGATGCGGCGCTGCACGCGCAGGCGCTGGCGCTGCTGGCGACGGGCGCCGAGCGCGATTGAGGCGCTTGTCGGCCGGCCGGCTAATCGCCGCTTAACTCTCCGGCCAGCTCTGCGTCGCGTCGCGCGCTCCCGGATTTGGCCCGAGTGCCGGGTTGCGAGTCTGGCCGGGAGTCTGGCCGGGTATTTTGCGGATCGCCGCCCCGGAGGCTGATCGGGGGCACGCTGTGCGACTGCGCCAGCGGTGGCGGCTCGACGCCTCTGGCGCCGCGCCGCTGGTCGCTGCCGCGGCCGGGAAACAGCAGCCCCCCGCGCGGGCGGCGGCGGCCGTGGCGGGCGATGAATTCGCGCAGCTCGCGGTCATAGATGCCGGTGCCTTCGGCGAGTTGGGTCAGATCCACCGCGCCGGCCGAATTGAGTTCGAACAGCACCGGCCCGTCGGCGCTCAGGCCCACATCCCAGTGCTGCCAGCGAAAGCCGGGGAAGCTCTCCGCGGCGCGGCGCAACAGGGCCAGCGTCTCGCGCCAGCGCGGCAGTTGCACGCCGGGCAGTTGGGCGCCGGTGTCCGGGTGGCGCGGGCATTCGCTCAGGTTGCGGCCGATCCCGCGGACGACGCGCTGCACGCGGCCGCTGTCCAGGTCCAGGCTGCCGGCCAGATTGCCGCTGCGCCCGGCCCAGTAGTTGTCGATGAAATTGCTGCCCACGGGAATCTTCCAGGTCGCTTTGAACGGCTTTGCGCCGTCGTCGTCGAGCAGCATGATCACCCGGCAGCCGGCGATGGTCGGGCCGCACAGCGGGCGCGTCTCCGGCGCCGCCGACAGGGCGCGCTGGAACAGCACGCCGAAGCCGGTGGGGTCGTCCAGCCCGGCGGCGAAGCTCAGCGGCGAGACGCGCTCGCCGCCGGCCAGCAGCAGTTCGTCGCGGGCCGCGTCGTAGCGCTCGATGCGGTGCGAACCGGCGGCCTTTGAGCCCTTCACCGGCTTGCAGAACAGCGGGTAGTCGCGGCTGTGGCGGAGGAAATCCACCAGCGCTTCGCGGCTGGCCAGCACCGGCACGTCGCCGTGGCGGCGCGGCTGCGGTGTGGCCAGTGCCAGCACCTCCGGGTGCGGCAGGCGCAGCTGGCGGAACAGCGCGTACATCGACAGCTTGTCGGTGGCCATGCCCTCCCAGCGCGGGTTGTTGAGCTGGGCGTGGACCCACTCCTTGAACCACAGCCCGCCGTACAGCGCGCCCTCCGGGTTGGGGTGCATCTGTCGGTCGCAGAGGTGCATGGCGTGATATTCGAGGCTCGACAGGCGCGTCGGCCCGAGGCGCAGGGCGAGCAGTTCGCGCAGCGGCGCGAGCAAGCCGTGGCCGTCGCGCCGGGCTGCGGCCAGCGGGGCCAGGCGGCGTTGCAGTGCGCCGCGGGCGCGGCGCGCAAATCGGGCTGGTTTCATCCGCTTTCCTTATATTTCCAGACTGCCACAGGGCGATGCCCCGTCCTTATATCTGCCCGATAGCCACCGTCGCCGGGTGTGCATCGCGCTGGTCGCGATCTGTTGTCGCGTCTGTCGGCGCCGGCATCGTTGTGCCGGTGCGCGGGTCATTTTTATGCCGACCGCTTTGCCGGCGGCGATTATTAGATCTGAGCCCTGGCCTCGCCTGCGCCGCACAGCGCGGCGGGCAGTTGGTCGAGGGCATCGAGCACGACGCTCGGCGCCGCTGGCCAGTCGTCGTCCTGCCAGGGGTCGAACGGTGCGCCGGTGCGCTGCAGCCAGGCGCTGTGCCAGCCGCAGCGGCGTGCGCCGAGGACGTCGAAAGGGTTGCCGGAGACCAGCCAGGTGTCCGCCGCTGCGGCGCCGCTGCGGGCCAGAAAGTGGGCGTAGACCGCTGGCGCCGGCTTGAAGCTGCCGATCTCGTCAACGCTGATCACATCGACGAAGCGATCCGCCAGCCCGGCCGCTGCGAGCAGCGCGCGCACGTCTGTGGCCAGACCGTTGGAGAAAGCGTAGGGCCGGTGGCCGGCGGCGCGGCAGGCGTCGAGCGCCGCGGCGGCGCCGGGGAAGGCCGGCAGCTCGCGGTAGGCGGCCATCAGCGCGTCGCGCTCGCTGGCTGCGATGTTTGCGCCGAAGGCTGCGCAGGCGTAATCCAGCGCATCGCGGGTGCAGCGCGGAAAGGGCTGATAGGCGTCCATCAGGCCGCGGCGGAAGGTGTATTCGAGCTGCTTGTCGCGCCACAGACGGGAGAATTCGGCGGCGCGCTGGCCGACGCTCGCGGCGAGTCGTTCGACCAGCCCGTGGGTGTCGATCAGCGTGCCGTAGATATCGAAAGCCAGAGTGGCGCCGACGGGGCTGGTTGGCCGCGTTTCGGGCATGGGAGCGTCGCCGTGAATTTTTGCTCAGCATAGCAAAGCGATGTGACGGCTGTCTCAATCCGCCCAAGCGGCTGCCGGCTGCCACCTGACCAGCGGTAGCGCACCCTTCTTGGCGACGGTAGTTTGGCGCGCAGTCGCCGCGGCAGTGCCCCGCCGCGGCAAAAGCGGTTACCGTTGCGGTTAATGCCGTCGGCGAGAGGTTTACAGCGCATGATTCATCGACAACCCCGGTTTTGCTATCCGGGCCGCTATCTGGCCCGTCGTCTGGCCCGT
>CBFCYW010000151.1:0-4899 GCA_965602395.1 uncultured Chromatiales bacterium | reverse complement strand
GTCGGCGTCGGCTGCGGCAAGGCTACACCCGGCGGCGCGGTGGCGAAATGCCGTGCGGTCGCTTGTCGCCCACGGTGTGGCGGCGCATCATCCGCAGCATGCGAGAAACCGCTGACAACTGGCTGGATGAGGATCTGGCCGCTGACCCGGACTGGGCCTGGGTTGCCGCCGCCGAGCGTGCCGCCGCCGCGCTGGGCCGGGCCGGTGACGACTGCCGGCACCACTGGCGGGCGCTGGCGGCGGCGTCCGCGCCACTGGCCGCCGGCGACCCGCGCCGCGCCGCCGCCGCGCTCGGCGAGGCGCTGGCGCTGGCGCGCGCCGGCGAGATCGCCGCCGCCGGCGGGCAACTGGATGTGGCCGCGACGGCGCTGGCCGCGGCGGATGACTGGCTGGCAGCGGTGCGGCGGCACCCGCGGGCGCGCAGCTCGACCTTTCACTTTCGCCTCGAACGCCGCCACGCCGGCACCTTCGCCGGGCCGCTGCAGCGACGCCTGGCGGCGCAGCTGGCACCGCTCGTCGGGCTGCCGGGGGACTGGCGCCGGGCGCTCACCGGCGGCGGCGCGGCGGCAATCGGATCGCCGCTGTTTGCGGATGGCGTGGCGCTGCGCCCCGGCGCCTTTGCGCGGCTGGCGGTGGAGCGCGGCTGGGCGGTGGATCGCCCGGCGCTACTCGACGATGAGGGCCGGCTGATGGCGGCCTGCCTGTTCGCACCGCGGCCGCAGCCGTAGCCGGGTGGCCGTCGCCGCTGGCGCTCGGGCATCCGGGGTTGTCGGTCTGTGCCTGTGATCGGGGGGCGGGGCCTGGTTCGTGGGTGGCTTCTTGCACTGACGGCTCCCGTGTTAGGCTGCGCGGTTTTCCGATGGATTGCGGTGGCCCCACGATGCTGTGCCAGTCCAGAATTTGGCCCGCAGGGCGGCGGAACATCAGGTGGCGCCAACGCGGCTCTTCCTGCCGAAGGTTGCCGTTCGCGTGTCCGCGCGGGTCGCGTTTTGCCGCGGGCGACCGCTGCCGCGGCGTTTGTGACACGCGACACAGCGCAGAGAAAAGACATCGCGCTTGCTCTAAGCTCGATCCCCCTCACGCCCGCCCATGGCGCCGATCGTCGCGGCAATTGCCGCCGCCGTCGTCCAATACCCTCTTACAAACACAAAGCCAGGTGCGCGGCCGACAATTTGCATTACCCCCAGGAGGCTTATTTCCCAATGACTGAGAGCACGCTGGCGGCAGAGCTTGATCTGTCGCGCTACGGCATTACGGGCGCCACCGAGATCTTGCGCAATCCCTCCTACGAGCAGTTGTTCGCAGAGGAGACACGCGCCGATCTGAGTGGCTATGAGAAAGGCGTGGTGACCGAGCTGGGCGCCGTGGCGGTGGACACCGGTATCTTCACCGGGCGTTCGCCAAAGGATAAATACATCGTCCGTGACGACACCACCCGCGACACGCTGTGGTGGTCCGATCAGGGCAAGAATGACAACAAGCCGATCAGCCCCGAAGTCTGGGACGGGCTGAAATCGCTGGTCGCCGGGCAGCTCTCGGGCAAGCGCCTGTTCGTGGTCGACACCTACTGCGGCGCCAATGCCGATACCCGCCTGAAGGTGCGCTTCATCACCGAAGTGGCCTGGCAGGCGCACTTCGTGAAGAACATGTTCATCCGCCCCAGCGAAGAGGAACTGGAGGACTACGAACCCGACTTCGTGGTCATGAACGGCGCCAAGACATCCAACCCGAACTGGCGGGAGATGGGGCTCAACTCGGAGAACTTCGTCGCCTTCAACCTCACCGAGCGGATGCAGCTGATCGGCGGCACCTGGTACGGCGGCGAGATGAAAAAGGGCATGTTCTCGATGATGAACTACCTGCTGCCGCTGAAGGGCATCGCCTCGATGCACTGCTCGGCGAACGTCGGCAAGGATGGCGACGTGGCGGTCTTCTTCGGCCTCTCCGGCACCGGCAAGACGACGCTGTCCACCGATCCCAAGCGCCAGCTGGTCGGCGACGACGAACACGGCTGGGACGACGACGGCGTGTTCAACTTCGAGGGCGGCTGCTACGCCAAAACCATCAAGCTCTCGGCCGAGGCAGAACCGGATATCTACCGCGCGATCCGCCGCGACGCACTGCTTGAGAACGTCACCGTGCGCGAGGATGGCAGCGTCGATTTCGACGATGGCAGCAAGACCGAAAACACCCGCGTCTCCTACCCGATCTACCACATCGACAACATCGTCAAACCGGTGTCGAAAGCCGGCCACGCGACCAAAGTGATCTTCCTCTCCGCGGACGCCTTCGGCGTGCTGCCGCCGGTCTCCAAATTGACCCCGGAGCAGACCAAATATCATTTTCTCTCCGGGTTCACCGCCAAGCTGGCCGGCACCGAGCGCGGCGTCACCGAGCCGACGCCGACCTTCTCCGCGGCCTTCGGCGCGGCCTTCCTCTCGCTGCACCCGACGCAGTACGCCGAGGTGCTGGTGAAACGCATGGAAGCCGCCGGCGCCCAGGCCTATCTGGTCAACACCGGCTGGAACGGCAGCGGCAAGCGGATCTCCATCCGCGATACCCGCGGCATCATCGACGCCATCCTCAGCGGCGCGATCGAAGACGCCGAGACGAAGACCATCCCGTACTTCAACTTCATCGTGCCCACCGCGCTGCCGGGCGTGCACAGCGAGATCCTCGACCCGCGCGACAGCTACGCCAGCCCCGCCGAGTGGGAGCAGCGCGCGCGCAATCTGGCCGAGCTGTTCATCGAGAACTTCGCCAAGTACACCGACAACGA
Source organism: uncultured Chromatiales bacterium (assembly GCA_965602395.1). GTDB lineage: Bacteria > Pseudomonadota > Gammaproteobacteria > CBFCYW01 > CBFCYW01 > CBFCYW01. The sequence goes on along the minus strand of CBFCYW010000151.1, from coordinate 2,120 downwards.
AGAGGGTCGCGCGCTGATCGCCGCCGGGCCGCAGCTCTAGCGCAATACCGGGCGCATCCCGCCGCGTCGCGGGATAGCTGACGAACAAAGCCCCGCCGGGTTAAGCGGCGGGGCTTTTTCGTGTCCGGCCGGGTGTCGAGCCGCACCCCCGGGCCGTGATCGACCCCCGGGCCGGGATCGACCCCTTGACGAGCGGAGCGACGCGCGGATTGCCGACCGACTGCACATCCGTCAAATCAGTGGCTTGAGCGCCGCGCCGCCAGCGTTTAACTTGGCCGGCGAACAATACAAGCCGCAGCCGGGAGGCGGCCGAGATGGCGACACAATCCACGGATCAGATCACCCTTCATTTGCAGGTCTGCCCGCAGGGCAGCGATGCCGAGCGCAGCGCACAGGGCAAGCAGTTGCTGAAAACCCTGTCGCGCCAGCGCGGCGTCGTCGCCGAGCCGGGCAGCGTGGCCACCGAAGCCGGCGACAAAAGCGGCGCAGCGCTCGAATGGGCCGCACTCGCCGTCACCCTCGGCGCGGCCGCGCTGCCGGAGCTGATCGGCCTGCTGCGCGACTGGCTGCAACGCGGCCGCGACGCCGGCGAGCCGCGCGAACTCAAGCTCAAAATCGGCGCCAACGAATACCCCATCGACGCCGCGATGACGGCCGAACAGGCGCTGGAAATGGAGCTGAAACTGCGCCAGCAGCTCGGCAAGCAGGGCTGACATGGCGCAACGCCTCGCCCTGCTGGTGGCCGTCGACGCGTATCGCCACCTGCCCGCGCTGAACCTCTCCGGCGACGACGTGCGCGCCTTCGGCGAGGCGCTGGAATCGCCGGATCTCGGCCAGTTCGATGTCGTCACCCCGCTGCCCAATCCCACGCTCGGCGAGCTGATGGCCGCCGTCGGCCGGCTCACCCACGGCCGCGACAGCGACGACACCATCCTGTTCTACTTCTCCGGCCACGGCGAAGTGGATCTCAACGACGAGCTGTTTCTCGCCGTGCCGGACACCCCGCCGGGCGAACTCACCGGCACCGCGCTGGAGGCCGCGTGGCTGAAAAAGGCCTTCGAGCGCAGCCGCGCCGACCGCCAGATCATCGTGCTCGACTGCTGCTACAGCGGCGAGCTGGCCAAGGGCGGCAGCGACGCCGTGCTGCTGCGCGAAAACTTCGATCCGCAGGGCTACGGCCGGGAAATCCTCACCGCCACCTCGCCCACCCAGCGGGCGCGGGAAAACGCCGGCGACGGCCTCTCCGTGTTCACCCGCGCGCTGGTCGAAGGGCTGCACAGCGGCGCCGGGCTGGACGAGCAGAGCGAATACATCAGCGTCGAAAAGCTCTACCAGTACGCCCACGACACGGTCGCCGCCGGGCCGTGGGGGATGCAACCGCAGCGCGCCACCCACGGCGGCGCCGGTACGCAGAACATCGCCCGCAACCCGCGCTACGCGCCGCTGGACGAAGACCTGGTCGCCGATTTGAACGACCCGAAACCGCACCGCCGGCTGGCCGCCATCGCCGGGCTGGCCCCGCTGCTGCACGGCGAGCAGGCCAGCGTCGCCGCGCGCGTGCGCGGCCTGTTCGAGGCGCGGCTGGCGAATCCCGGCGAGCGTGATTTTGAAGTGCGGCAGAAGCTCGAAAGCGAGCTGGCCGAAGCCGACCCCGAAGCCCGCGCGCTGCGCGACAAGCTCGACGGCTATCGCCTGCTGATCGCCCGGCGCGGCGCGCCGGCGGAGCTGCGCCAAGCGCTGGCCGAAGCGCGCGCGCTGTGTTTGCAGCAGCCGCAGAATGTCGAGCTGCCGCAGATCGTGCAATTGCTGGGGCTGGCGGTGGATCAGGTCGAGGTCGACGAGCGCGCGGCGGCGGAAGCCAAAGCGCAGGCCCGTGCAGCGGAGCAAGCCCGTGCCGAAGCGGAACGGGCCGAAGCGGAACAGCTCGCTGCGGAACGGGCCGCCGCGAAAGAAACCGCTGCCGAGCAGGCTGCCGCAGCCAAAGTCGAGCAGGCAAAGCCCAAGCCTGCGGAAAAACCCGAGCCGACAGCGCCGAAGCGCGCGGCAAAACCGGCGGCGAATGAGCCGGAAAAGAAATCTCGCAGTTCGTGGCCGATGATCGGCACCGGGCTGGCGCTGGT
>CBFCYW010000150.1:0-5551 GCA_965602395.1 uncultured Chromatiales bacterium | reverse complement strand
TCTGGAGGCAAAAGAAAACCCCCGAGCCATCCAATTGATAACGCGAGGGTTTTTCTCTAAATCTGGCGGAGAGAGAGGGATTCGAACCCTCGATGGAGCTATTAACCCCATACTCCCTTAGCAGGGGAGCGCCTTCAGCCGCTCGGCCATCTCTCCGGGTTGGCACGGGGTGGGCACCCCGAAAGAGCGCGCAAGGATACCGTTTCGAATCCGCATCGTAAAGCGGATTTCCCCGCCGCCCGGCGCGCTTTCACACGTTTTGCGGCGGGGTCCGAAATCGGTGTGCCGGGCGACATCAGCTCTCGTGCCCCACCCCCGACTCACCAGCCTGCTCGCGCTTGATGCGCTCGTAGATTTCCTCGCGGTGAACCGCAACCTCTTTCGGTGCATTAACGCCAATGCGCACCTGATTTCCCTTGACGCCGAGTACCGTCACGGTGACTTCATCACCGATCATCAGGGTCTCTCCGACCCGGCGTGTCAAAATCAGCATATTGAATTGCTCCTATGCAACTAAAGATCACCTCAGAAGGATCGCCGCTCCCGCATTCGCGTTTAACCTGCGAAAGCCTCGCGATATTGCTGCAAAACCCGGAATCCACGGGTGATTGCAGCTCGTCCATACAGGGGTTTGTGGTGTAGTTATTCGGAAAATTCCGCGTCGACTTGAGTGCCCGGCGGAAAAAATCCTCACCCTGCACGTTTTCAGGCGGCCGATTCTGTGTCGGCGTCTGCCTGTTTTTCCACTGGCGCATCGAGTTCGAAGGCCTCGTGCAGGGCGCGTACACCCAGCTCGAGATACTTCTCGTCGACCGCCACTGAAATTTTGATCTCGGAAGTCGAGATCATCAATATATTGATGCCCTCCGCGGCCAGCGCGGAGAACATCTTGCTGGCGATGCCGGCGTGCGAGCGCATGCCCACGCCGACAAGCGAAATCTTCACGATGCGGTCGTTGCCCTGAACCTCGCCAGCGGCATCGAGACCGGCGACCGTCGCTTCGAGCAGTTCCTTGGCGCGAACGTAGTCGTTGCGGTGTACGGTGAAGGTGAAATCCGTGCGCCCGTCGCCGCCGACATTCTGCACGATCATATCGACTTCGATGTTCGCATCGGAGACCGGCCCGAGCAGCTGATAGGCGATCCCCGGGGTATCCGATACGCCGGCGACCGTGAGCCGCGCTTCGTCGCGATTGAAAGCGATGCCCGAGATCAGTGCCTGTTCCATCCCGTCTTCCTCGTCATAGGTAATCAAGGTGCCCTCGCCAGCCTCGAAGGTCGACAGTACGCGCAGCGGCACACTGTATTTTCCAGCGAACTCGACCGCACGAATCTGCAACACCTTGGAACCCAGGCTGGCCAGTTCGAGCATTTCCTCGAAGGTGATCCGCTGCAGGCGGCGCGCCTCTGCCACCACCCGCGGATCGGTCGTGTACACGCCGTCCACATCCGTGTAGATCTGGCACTCGTCGGCCTTCAGCGCAGCGGCCATGGCCACCGCCGAGGTATCCGAACCGCCGCGGCCGAGGGTGGTGATATTGAGCTGCTCATCGACGCCCTGAAAGCCGGCCACCACCACGACCCTGCCCTGGCTCAGATCGCGATGGATGCGATGATCGTCGATCTCGCGGATGCGCGCTTTGCTGTGTGCGCTATCGGTGAGGATGCGCACCTGCCCGCCGGTGTAGGAAACGGCCGGACAGCCGCGCTTGTTCAGCGCCATCGCCAGCAGGGCGATGGTGACCTGTTCGCCGGTGGCGACCAGCACATCCATCTCACGCGGCGACGGGCGGCTGGCGATCTGCTCGGCGAGGCCGATCAGGCGGTTGGTCTCACCGGACATGGCGGAGACGACCACCACCACCTGGTGGCCCTGCGCGCGACTGGCGATGACCTTTTCCGCGACGTGTTCGATACGCTCGACCGAGGCCACCGAAGTACCGCCGTATTTCTGCACGATGAGAGCCATGTTTCCCTTTATTTCCTGTCCGATATCGCGGATCGCCGGCGCCGCCCTCAGGCGAGCTGCTGGCGCACCCAGTCCGGCACTGAAGCCAATGCAGCGTCGAGATTCTCCGGCTGATCACCGCCCGCCTGGGCCATGTCCGGGCGACCGCCACCGCGCCCGCCGACCTGCTCGGCGACGGCGTTAACCAGCTCACCGGCCTTGAGCTGACCGATCAGCTCTTTGCTGACGCCGGCGGCGAGGCGCACTTTGCCGCCCTCCTCGGTGGCCAGCACCACCGCGGCGCGGCCGAGTTTGTTCTTGAGCTGGTCGAGCGTGTCGCGCATGGTCTTGGCGTCGGCACCGGGCAACTTTACCGCCAAAACATTGACGCCGGCAACCTCGATCGCCCGATCGCCGAGATTTCCGCCCTCAGCGCTGGCCAGCCGGGCTTTCAGACGCTCGATTTCCTTGGCCTGCTGGCGGCTGCGTTCGACCAGCCCGGCCACCTTGTGGTCGACGTCGTCACGGCTCGCCTTGAGCAGCTCGGCGATAGCCGCGAGGCGCTGCTCGCCGGCGTGCACGCGGGCCAGCGCGGTGCGCCCGGTAACCGCCTCAATGCGCCGCACACCGGCGGCGACACCACCCTCGGCGGTAATCTTGAACAGACCGATGTCGCCGGCGCGGTCCACGTGGGTGCCGCCACACAGTTCGGTGGATTCGCCACCGATGGAAACCACCCGCACCACCTCGCCGTACTTTTCGCCGAACAGCATGGTGGCGCCGGTCTGGCGCGCTTCATCGATGGACATCCGGCGCACCTCACTGGCCAGATTGCCGCGGATCTGATCGTTCACCCAATCCTCGATGCGCGCCAGTTCATCGGCGTGCAGCGGCTGGTTGTGGGAAAAATCGAAACGCAGGTAATCCGGGTGCACCAGCGAGCCCTTCTGCTGCACGTGTTCACCGAGAAAACGCCGCAGCGCCTCGTGCAGCAGGTGGGTGGCGGAGTGGTTGAGCACCGTGTCGCGGCGCCGCGCGGCATCGATGCGCGCCTGCACGCGGGCGCCGACGCGCAGCTCGCCGGATTCGAGCTCGCCGATGTGCAGCACGCCGTCGCCGGACTTCTGCGCATCGCCAACGGCAAAGCGCAGACCCTCGGCGCAGAGTTCGCCGGTATCGCCCACCTGGCCGCCGGACTCGCCGTAAAAAGGTGTGCTGTCGAGCAGCACGACGCCGCCTTCGCCGCCGGACAGCGTTTCAACCGGCTCGCCATCGCGGTACAGGGCGAGCACTTCGGCGTCGCCGTCGAGCTGTTCGTAGCCGGTGAATTCGGTGGCGATGTCGACGCTGATGCGCTGCGAGTGATCGGCGCCGAAATGGCTCGCGGCGCGGGCGCGCTGGCGCTGCGCTTCCATCTCGCGCTCGAAGCCTGCCTCATCGACCGCCAGCTCGCGTTCGCGGGCAATATCGGCGGTCAGATCCAGCGGAAAGCCGTAGGTGTCGTAGAGCTTGAACAGCACTTCGCCGGGGATGGTGTCGCCGTCGAGTCTGGCGATCGCCTCTTCGAGCAGCTTCATGCCGTGTTCGAGGGTCTCGGCGAAGCGCTGCTCTTCGAGCAGGATGGTCTGCTCGACTTTTTTCTGCGCCGCCGCAAGCTCCGGATAGGCGGCGCCCATCTCGTCCACCAGCGGCGCCACCAGCCGGTGGAAGAACAGCTCATTCTGGCCGAGCTTGTAGCCGTGGCGGATGGCGCGGCGCAGGATCCGCCGCAGCACGTAGCCGCGGCCCTCGTTGGAGGGCATCACGCCGTCGACGATCATGAAGGCGCAGGAGCGGATGTGGTCGGCGACCACTTTCAGCGAGGCGCTGCCCATATCCGCCGCGCCAGTGACCTCTGCGGCGGCGCGCAGCAGGCGCTGGAAGAGGTCGATTTCGTAGTTGGAGTGCACGCCCTGCAGCACTGCGGCGATGCGCTCCAGGCCCATGCCGGTATCCACCGAAGGCTTGGGCAGCGGCACCAGGGTGCCATCGGCCTGGCGATCGAACTGCATGAAGACCAGGTTCCAGATTTCGATGTAGCGGTCGCCGTCTTCCTCCGGGCTGCCCGGCGGGCCGCCCCAGACTTCGGGGCCGTGATCGAAGAAGACCTCGCTGCAGGGGCCGCAGGGGCCGGTGTCGCCCATCTGCCAGAAGTTGTCCTTGGCGCCGATGCGCGCGATGCGCTCTTCGGGCACGCCGATCTGCTGCGCCCAGATGTCGTAGGCCTCGTCGTCTTCCTCGAACACCGTCACCCAGAGCTTGTCGGCCGGCAGGCCGAGGCGCCCGGTGAGGAATTCCCAGCAGAAGCGGATCGCATCCTCTTTGAAATAATCGCCGAAGCTGAAGTTGCCGAGCATCTCGAAGAAGGTGTGATGGCGCGCGGTGTAGCCGACGTTTTCCAGGTCATTGTGCTTGCCGCCGGCGCGCACGCAGCGCTGGCTGGTGGTGGCGCGGCTGTAGTCGCGCCGCTCCAGGCCGAGAAACAACTCTTTGAACTGCACCATGCCGGCGTTGGTGAACAGCAGCGTCGGATCGTTGCCCGGCACCAGCGGGCTGGAGGGCACGATGGCGTGCCCGCGCTCGCGGAAGTAATCGAGAAACTGTTCCCGGATGTCGGAAGTGCTGATCATGTTTTCCTGAACCTGAAAAAACTCACTCGTCGGCCTGTGCTGCCAGCAGCGCCGCGACCGCTTCGCGGGCCTGCTCGTGGCTGAAGCCGCGGCCACACAAAAAGCGCATGCCGCGGCCCAGCGGGTCGTTTTCGGGCGCGCCCGCGCGCCATTTTTTCTCCAGCGCCCGCTCGGCGGCGGCGAACCAGTCGATCTCGGCGGCGGCCAGCGCTGCGTCGCTCAACTCTGCGGCGATGCCGCGCTGCACCAGCTCGCTGCGGATGCGCAGCTCGCCGTGGCCGCGCGCCACGCGCTGCTGTACATACAGCTCGGCGAAGCGGGCGTCACTCTGCAGATTGTCGCTGGCCAGCTGCTCGACAACCACCTCGGCCAGCGCCACATCGCAGCCGCGCCGGGCGAGTTTGTCGAGCAGCTCGCGGCGGCTGTGTTCGCGCCGTGCCAGCAGTCCGATGGCGCGCTCGCGCAGCGCCGCGGCATCATCGGCGCCGGCCTCAGAAGGGCTGCTGTTGCTCGCTCTCATCCTGCTTGGCCGGCTTGGCGGTGACCAGTAGCGCGGCGCGCAGCTTTTCGTCGAGATCCGCAGCGATAGAGGGGTTTTCCTTGAGAAAGTTGCGTACGTTGTCCTTGCCCTGGCCGATGCGGTCGCCGTTGTAGCTGTACCAGGCGCCGGCCTTGTCGATCAGCCCCTGCTTGACACCGAGATCGATCAACTCGCCCTCGCGCGAGCTGCCCTCGCCGTAGAGGATCTCGAACTCCGCTTGCTTGAAAGGCGGCGCCATCTTGTTCTTGACCACCTTGACGCGGGTCTCGTTGCCGATCACCTCGTCGCCCTTTTTGATCGCGCCGATGCGGCGGATATCAAGGCGCACCGAGGAATAGAACTTGAGCGCGTTGCCGCCGGTGGTGGTCTCCGGGCTGCCGAACATCACGCCGAT
>CBFCYW010000149.1:0-5597 GCA_965602395.1 uncultured Chromatiales bacterium | reverse complement strand
CAGTTCGGTATCCGGCTTGAGCGCGTTGCGCACCGCGCCGATGCGCGCCCGGGTGGTCTCCGGCAGCAGATGGCCGGCGGAATCGGTGATGTAGATGCAGTTGGCGCCGTAGCTCTCCATCAGCAGGGCCTGCTCGACCAAGCCCTCGGGGCTGTTCATATGCGCCATCATCAGGAAGCCGACGGTGTCCATCCCCAGCTTGCGGGCCATGCCGATGTGCTGCTCGGAGACGTCCGCCTCGGTGCAGTGGGTGGCCACGCGGATGGTGCTGACGCCCAGTTCGTGGGCCATTTGCAGGTGATCGACGGTGCCGATGCCGGGCAGCAGCAGCGCCGAGACGCGGGCCTGCTGCATCAGCGGGATCACGGCGCGCAGGTATTGCTCGTCGCTGTGTGCCGGGAAGCCGTAGTTCACCGAGCTGCCGCCGAGGCCGTCGCCGTGGGTGACTTCGATCAGCGGGATGCCGGCGGCGTCCAGCCCGCAGGCGATGTCTTTCATCTGCTGCAGGGAAATCTGGTGGCGCTTGGGGTGCATGCCGTCGCGCAGGCACATGTCGTGGACGGTGATCTTTCTGCCTTTCAGGTCCATTTCAGTCTCCCTGCCCGGCGCTGACGGGTTCGAGGCTCAGCTCGCCGCTGAGGATTTCCTCGGCGAACATTTCGGCGGTGCGGGCGCCGGCGGCGGTCATGATGTCCAGATTGCCGGCGTACTTGGGCAGGTAGTCACCCAGCCCGCCGACCTCCATGAATACCGAGACGCGATGGCCGTCGAACACCGGGCCGTTGACCAGCCGGTAGCCGGGCACGTATTTCTGCACTGCGGCGATCATCGCGTGGATGGAGTCGCTGATCGCCGCCTGGTCCGGCTCGGTTTCGGTCAGGCAGTGGATGGTGTCGCGCATGATCAGCGGCGGCTCGGCCGGGTTGAGCACGATGATCGCCTTGCCCTTTTTCGCCCCGCCGACCGCTTCGATGGCGCCGGCGGTGGTGCGGGTGAATTCGTCGATGTTCTTGCGCGTGCCGGGGCCGGCGGATTTGCTCGCCACGGTGGCGACGATCTCGCCGTATTCCACCGCCTGCACGCGGCTGACCGCGGCCACTATCGGGATCGTCGCCTGGCCGCCGCAGGTGACCATGTTGACGTTCATCTCGCGCTTGCCGAGGTGATCTTTCAGGTTCACCGGCGGCACGCAGAAGGGGCCGATGGCGGCCGGCGTCAGGTCGATCATCATCGCCCCCTCGGCCTGCACCTTGCGCGAGTTTTCCGCGTGCGCATAGGCCGAGGTGGCGTCGAAGCAGATCTGGATGTTGTCATCGCGCAGCTGCGCCAGCATCCCGTCGACGCCTTCGTGGCTGGTTTTCAGGCCCAGTTCGCGGGCGCGTTTCAGCCCTTCGGACTGCGCATCGATGCCGACCATCCAGGCCGGTTCCAGCACCGGGCTGCGCTTGAGTTTGTAGAGCAGATCGGTGCCGATATTGCCGGAGCCGATCAGCGCACATTTGATTTTTGCCATGGCCTGCCTCGTGGGGGGTACGGATCAGATGAAGCTCAGCGAGCAGTCGCCCAGCCCTTCGATCTGCATGTGAAAGCGGTCGCCGGCGCGGGCGTCGATCAGCGGCGCCAGCGAGCCGGAGAGGATGATCTCGCCCTTCAGGAAGGGGATGCCGAACTCGCCCAGGGTATTGGCCAGCCAGGCCACGGCCTCGGCCGGGTGGCCCTGCACCGCTGAACCCAGCCCGGTGGCCAGCAGCTCATCGTTGCGAAACAGCTGCATGCTGGCCGCGGCCAGATCCAGCGCGCGCGGGTCGCTGCGGGTCTCGCCGATGGCGAACACACCGCAGGAGGCGTTGTCCGCCACCGTGTCCTGAATTTTGATCTGCCAATTCCGGATGCGTGAATCGACGATCTCGAAACAGGGCGCCACCCACTCGGTGGCGTCGAGCACATCGTCGCGGCTGATGCCCGGGCCGCGCAGATCGGATTTCAGCATGAAGGCGATCTCGCCCTCGGCGCGCGGCTGGATCAGCCGACAGCCGGCGACGCTGATCTCGGCGCCGTTGGCGAAGTGCATGCGGTCGGTGAGAAAGCCGAAATCCGGCTGGTGCACGCCGAGCATCTCCTGCACTGCCCGGCTGGTGACGCCGATCTTTTTGCCGACGATTTTTTCACCCTCGGCCTGGCGGCGACGCAGGATGTGCAGGGAGATGTTGTAGGCGTCCGCGACGCTGATATCGCTGTGGCGATCGGTCAGCGGCGCGACGCTGTGCGCCTCGCGCAGCGCGCTGAACAGCTCGTCGCCGAGCGCCTCGATCTGATCTTTGTGCATGTCCCGGTCTCGCTTGCGGTGGCGGCGGCTCAGCCGGGCCACACGGTGGATTCGGCGCCGCCATCGATTTCGATCACCTTGCCGGTGACCCAGCGCGACGCGGGGCTGGCCAGATACAGCGCGGCGGCGGCGATGTCATCGGCCTCGCCGAGCGACTGCAACGGCGTGTTGGCGGTCATCGCCGCGCGCATTTTTTCCGGCATCACCCGCGCCAGCGCGTCGGTCATGATCGGCCCGGGGGCGATGGCGTTGACGCGGATATGCGGCGCAAAATCCTGCGCCTGCAGCCGGGTCAGCTGGGTCAGCGCCGCCTTGCCGGTGCCGTAGGCGCTGAACTGCCGCTGCGCGTAGCGCGCCGCCGCGGAGGTGATGTTGATGATGTTGCCAGCCCCGGATTCACGCATCTGCGGCACGCACAGCTGGCTCAGCGCGTAGGCCGTGGTGGCGTTGAAATTCAGCGTCGCAGCGAACTGCTCGGGCGTCATTTTCAGTGGGTCATTGGGCCCGCCGCCGCCGACGTTATTGACCAGATGAGTGAGGCGGCCGAAGCGCTCGAGCGTGGTCGCCAGCAGCGCTTCCAGCCGGGCCTGTTCGGTGACGTCGCAAGCCACCGCCAGCGCCTCGCCGCCGCGGATGGAGAGAGCGTGATGAGCAAGCGATTCGAGAATAAGGTGGTTTTTGTAACCGGTGGCGGCACCGGCATCGGCGCCGCGGCGGCGCGCGGCTTCGCCCGCGAGGGCGCCACGGTGGTGATCTGTGGCCGCCGTCAGCAGCCGCTGGATGAGGTCGTCGCAGAAATCGGCGCCGCCGGCGGCAGGGCCGAAGCGGTGATCGCCGATGTCAGCGATGAGCAGCAGTTCGTCGCTGCGCTGGATGCCGCCGCAGAGCGCCACGGCGGTCTCGACGTGCTGGTCAACAACGCCATGGCCTTCACCTGGGGCGCGCTGGAGGAAACCTCCAGCGAGGACTGGCGCGCCAACTTCGCCACCTCGGTGGATGGCACTTTCTGGGGCACGCGCACGGCGCTGCGGCTGATGAAGCAAAAGGGCGGCGCGATCGTCAATCTGTCCTCCATCTGCGGCACCCAGGGCACCGCCTGGATGTCCGGTTACTCGGCCTCCAAAGCGGCGGTCAACAGCTTCTCCCGCGCCGCGGCGGCCGAGGGCGCGGCGCACAATATCCGCGTCAACTGCGTGGTGCCGGCGGTGGTGGAGACCCCGGCCACCGCCGGCATGCTCTCCGACGAGGCCGCCCGCGCCAACACCGAAAAGCTGATCCCCATGGGCCGCGTCGGCCAGCCGGATGAGATCGCCAACGCGATCCTGTTCCTCGCCAGCGATGAGGCCAGCTACATCACCGGCGTCGAGCTGCCGGTCGATGGCGGCCGCGCCGCGGTGCTGGTCACGGCGCTGTGAGGGGCGGCGGGATGGATTCGAATGCCGTGCCGGAGGCGCCGCCGAAAGCGCTGGAATCGCTGTTTTCGCCGCTGGATCTGGGCGAGATCCGGCTCGCCAATCGCATCGTCATGGCGCCGATGACGCGCAACCGGGCGGATGCCCGGGGGGTGCCCGGCGACATCGTGGTCGATTACTACGCCCAGCGCGCGCAGGCCGGGTTGATCATCGCCGAGGGCACCTGGCCGAGCGCGGCGGGGCAGGCCTATTGCCGGCAGCCGGGGATCGCCAGCGCGGTGCAGATCGATGCCTGGCGGCGGGTGACCGACGCGGTGCACGCGCGCGGTGGCAGCATCGTGTTGCAGGTGATGCATGCCGGGCGCATCGGCAGCGGCCGGATCAAGCCCGCAGGCGTGGAAACCGTCGCCCCATCGGCGATTCGCGCCAGCGGAGAGGTCTACACCGATGCCGCCGGCATGCAGCCCTTCGATATGCCGCGCGCGCTGGCCAGCTCTGAGATCAAGCGGCTCGTCGAGGAGCACGGACAGGCGGCGATCAACGCCCGCAAGGCCGGTTTCGATGGCGTCGAGCTGCACTGCACCAGCGGCTATCTGCCGATGCAGTTTCTCTGCTCGGGCAGCAATCAGCGCGATGACGAATACGGTGGCAGCGTCGACAATCGCGTCCGTTTCGTGGTCGAGTGTCTGGCTGCGATGGCGCAGGCCATCGGCGCCGGCCGGGTCGGTTATCGGATCAACCCCGGCAATACCTTCAACGACTGCCACGATGCCGAACCCGAGCAAACGCATGTGCAGCTGATCCGCCAGAGCGCCGCAATGGAGCTGGCCTATGTGCATGTGATGCGCTCGCCGCTGGCGGAACTCGACGCCTTTGCGATGGCGCGGCAGCACACCCCCGCGGCGCTGATTGTCAACGATGGTTTCGATGCCGCCAGCGCCGCCGAGGCAGTGGCGCAGGGGCGCGGTGATGCGGTGTCTTTTGCCCGCCATTTCATCGCCAATCCCGATTATGTGAACCGGCTGCGGCGGGGCCAGGCGCTGGCGCGATTTGATCGCAAAACCCTGTACACCCCGGGTGCGGCCGGCTACAGCGATTACCCCAGCGCGTGAGCCGGCGATGATTTATTGGGAGGATGTGGCGCTGGGGAGCTGCAATATTTCACCGCAGCACTATCTGCTTAGCGCCGAGAATATCAAGGCCTTCGCCAGCGAGTGGGACCCCTTCCCGCCGCACATCGATGAGGCCGCCGCCGCCGCTTCGCCCATCGGCAAACTATTCGCCGCCGGCGTGCATCTGCTGTCGATCATGATCAAACTCAGTCACAGCATCGCCCACGAGGAAACCGCGGCTATCGCCGGGCGCGGCTGGGATCATCTGCGCTACCACCGCCCCGGCGTAGTCGGCGACGAATTGCGGGTACGCGTCACCCATTTGCAGCGCAAGCCCGGCAGTCGACCGGATCGCGGCATCGTGGTATCGCGTTTCGAGCTGTTTAATCAGCGCAATGAGGTGGTGGTCAGCTTTGACAATAATGTGGTGATGCGCCGTCGCCAGCCTGCGGCGGATGATGACTCGTCGCCTGAATTGAAGGCATAAGCGCAAAGCGGTGCGTTTTGCCCGCTGTCTCTCAGTTGAATACTGTGAAGGCGTCTCTGTTCAGCCCCCCGTTCCCGGCCGCACTGCTGCGAGTGCTCGAAAACCAATCAGCGCGCCAGCAAGGCTGATGCCAGCGCAGCAGTTTTGCAGAGCTTCCATACGCGCCCCGCGTCCGAAGCCGCTTCGTGCTGCGTGATATTGGTGCAGCCTGTGTCGTCGCCTCCCCGCCCGCCATCGTTTGCCAGGCAGCAGCTGGGTCC
>CBFCYW010000148.1:0-5645 GCA_965602395.1 uncultured Chromatiales bacterium | reverse complement strand
GGGTTGGCACCGGGGTCGGTGCCGGCAGCCGCGCGTCGCGCAGATCCCAGTCGGCCAGCCAGCCGAGGCCCTCGCTCATGCGCGCCAGATCGAAGTCCGGCTGGTCGCCATCGCACTGGCCATTGCTGTCGCCATCGCCATCGCCATTGCCATCGCCAGCGCCGCAGCGGTCGCGAAAATCCGCCCACACCGCCTGCGGCTGACGGGCGAACTGCCTGCGCATCCGCGCCAGCGGGCGCGCCGCCACGCCCGGCCAGTCGCCGCGCTCGTCGGCGGTGAAGCGGGTGAAGCCGTTGATCGCCACCAGCGCGTCGCAGGCGATGCCCTCGCGCAGCAGCCAGGCAAAGCCCAGCGAGTGGCCGATGGCGACTCGCGGCCGGGTCGGGTCGAGCTGCGGCGTCTGTGCCGGGCCGCGAAAACCCAGATCGATGAACTGCTGCTCGCCGGGCAGCTGCCCGGCCAGTCGCTCGGCCAGTCGCTCGGCCAGCGGCGCCCAGAAGTGGCGGTCGTAGCCCCAGCCGTGGGCGAAGAGTAATTGCACGGCGGCCACTTCAGGCGATCTCCGCCAGCGCATCGCAGAGCTGGTCGAGTTCGGCGTCGCCGTGCGCGGCGGACAGGGCGATGCGGATGCGCGCGGATTTCGCCGGCACCGTCGGCGGGCGGATGGCGATCCCCAGCAGGCCGCGTTTGCGCAGCCTGTCGGCGGCGGCCAGGGTGCGCTCGGCGCTGCCGAGCACGATCGGCACGATCTGCGTCTGCGAGCCGCCGCAGTCCAGCTCCAGCCCGGCGCAGCGCTCGCGCAGCCGCTGGCCGTGGGCGTGCAGCCGGGCGCGCTCGGCATCGAGCTGCGGGATCAGCTCCAGCGCGGCATCCATCGCACCGAGCACCGCCGGCGGCAGTGCGGTGGCGTAGATGAAGGCGGCGCAGCGGTTGATCAGATAATCGCGCAGCGCGGCCGAGCAGCAAATGTAGGCGCCGAAGCCGCCGAGAGCCTTGGAGAAGGTGCCCATCACCAGATCGGTGTCGCCGCCTTTGCACAGCCCCCAGCCGCCATCGCCGAGCACGCCGGTGGCGTGGGCTTCGTCGGCGTAGAGGAAGCAGTCGAATTCGGTGGCCAGCGCGCGCAGCTCGGCCAGCGGGGCGATGTCGCCGTCCATCGAGTAGACGCTCTCGATGAGAATAAAGCGCTGGCCCGGCTCGCTGGCATGCTTTTCGAGCAGTCTGCGCAGATGCGCACAGTCGTTGTGGCGAAAGCGGATCGGCGCGACGCCAGCGGCCGCCAGCCCCTGATACATGCTGGCGTGGATCAGTTTGTCGGCGAATACCAGCGGTTTGTGCGCACCGAGCAGTTCCGGCTGCAGCAGGGTGGCGAGCACCCCCGCATTGGCCTGAAAGCCGGCGTTGAACACCAGCGCCGCCTCGCTGCCCTTGGCCGCGGCGAGTTGCGTCTCGATCCGCTCGTGCAAGGGCAGCGTGCCGCAGACCAGCCGCGAGGCGGTGGCGCCGGCGCCCCAGTCGCGCGCCCAGTCGCAGGCGCGCTCGATCAGCAGCGGGTGGCGGCTGAGGCCGAGGTAGTCGTTGGAGGAAAAGTTGATCGGCCCGCGGCGCTGCACTTGCAGGCTGCGCAGGCGGTGCTCGCGGGCGAGTTGATCGAGCCGCTGGCGCGCGCGCCGGTCGAGGTTGCTGTCCAAGCCGGCGCCGCCCGCGCTCAGTGGCTGGCGCAGTTGCCGCCGCAGCCGCTGCCCTTTTCCTCCACTTCGAGCACCTCGATGGGCAGGCCATTGCCCTGCTCGACGCCATCCAGCGGCATCGGCCGCAGGCCGAGCTTGTCCATCATCGCCACGTCGCGGTCGCGGCTCGGATTGGGCGTGGTCAGCAGTTTGGGGCCGACGAACATCGAGTTGGCGCCGGCGAGGAAACACAGCGCCTGCACCGATTCGGGCATCTGCTCGCGGCCGGCGGACAGCCGCACCATCGAAGCCGGCATGAGGATGCGCGCGACGGCGATGGTACGCACGAATTCCAGCGGATCGAGTTCATCATTGCCGAACATCGGCGTGCCCTCGGCCTGCACCAGCAGGTTGATCGGCACGCTCTGCGGGTGCTCGGGCAGATTGGCCAGGGTGACCAGCATGGCGGCGCGGTCGCGGCGCGATTCGCCCATGCCGACGATGCCGCCGGAGCAGACGTTGATGCCGGCATCCTGCACCCGGGCGAGGGTGTCGAGGCGGTCGTCGTAGCTGCGCGTGGTGATCACGTTGCCGTAGAACTCGCGCGAGGTGTCGACATTGTGGTTGTAGTAGTCGAGGCCGGCGTCGGCGAGCTGCTGTGCCTGCTCGTCGCTGAGCATGCCGAGGGTCATGCAGGTCTCCAGCCCCAGCGCGCGCACGCCCTTGATCATTTCGACGATCTTCGCCATGTCGCGGGCTTTCGGGTTGCGCCAGGCGGCGCCCATGCAATAGCGGCTGGAGCCGCTGGCCTTGGCGGCGCGGGCTTCGTCGATGACCCGCTGCGGGTCCATCAGCTTCTCGGCTTTCAGGCCGGTGTCGTGATGCGCGCTCTGGTTGCAGTAGCCGCAGTCCTCCGGGCAGCCGCCGGTCTTGATCGACAGCAGCGTGGAAAGCTGGATCTGGTTGGCGTCAAAGTGCTCGCGGTGCAGCTGCTGGGCGCGGTAGAGCAGGTCGTTGAAGGGCAGCTCGAAGAGCTCGACGACCTCGGCGACACTCCAGTCGTGGCGGGCCTTGTCAGCGGCGGTGCCCCGCTGTGCGCGGCCGGTGGATTGCGGATTCTGCGGCTGTGCCTTGCTCATCGTCACTACCCTTTGCGAGGCCGGCGGGCTGCCGGGCTTGTGGTGGGGGCGAACCTTAATCAGTGTCGGCGGGCTTGGCAATCCGCACTCCGCCGCAACGGCCGCGCAACGGTGCGCAGCAATGCGAAGGGGGCCGCTCGGGCCCCCTCCATGGCGCACAATGGCTGGGTTTACAGCAGCTCGCTGATCGCCTCGCGCTCTTCCTTCAGCTCGTTTTCCGAGTCGGTCATCTTGCCGCGGATGAAGTCGCTGATTTCCAGACCCTGGACGATCTCGTAGTCGCCACCCTTGCAGACCACCGGGAAGGAGTAGATCAGGCCCTTTTCGATGCCGTAGCTGCCGTCCGACGGCACCGCCATCGAGACCCAGTCGCCATCCGGCGTGCCCTGAATCCAGCTGGCCATGTGATCCAGCGCGCCGGAGCCGGCGGAGGCCGCCGAGGAGGAGCCGCGCGCGGCGATCACCGCGGCGCCGCGCTTGGCGACGGTGGGGATGAATTCCTGCTCGGTCCAGGCCTGGTCGGCGACCACTTCCAGCGCCGGCTTGCCGCCGACGGTCGCGTGGCTGATGTCCGGTACCTGGGTGGTGGAGTGGTTGCCCCAGATGATCATCCGCTGGATATCGGCGACCTGACTGCCGGTTTTTTCCGCGACCTGGCTCAGCGCGCGGTTGTGGTCGAGGCGGGTCAGCGCGGTGATGTTGCGCGGGTTCAGATCCGGCGTGTTCTGCGACAGGATGTAGGCGTTGGTGTTGGCCGGGTTGCCGACCACCAGCACCTTGCAATCCTTGCTGGCATTGTCGTTCAGCGCCTTGCCGAGGCCGGCGAAGATCTTGCCGTTGTCGAGCAGCAGATCGGAGCGCTCCATGCCCGGGCCGCGCGGCTTGGCGCCGACGAACAGCGCGGCGTCGGCATCCTTGAAGGCGACGTTGGCGTCATCGGTGCAGACCACGCCTTCGAGCAGCGGGAAAGCGCAGTCGTCGAGCTCCATCTTCACCGCTTCGAGCACGCCCAGAGCCGGGGTGACTTCCAGCAGCTGCAGGATCACCGGCTGCTTGGGGCCGTACATTTCACCGGCGGCGATGCGGTACAGCAGGTTGTAGCAAATCTGTCCGGCGGCACCGGTGACAGCGACGCGTGCGGGCTGGGTCATAGCCATTTTTCCTCTGACTTGTGTTGACTGTCGGCATCCGATGCGGTGACCGGACGCATTCCGCGGGCCGTCGCGCCGCTGGATGCGGTGCTGGCGCGGCTCATTTGCCTCCCCCGGAACGGGGGGCGATGCTAGCACAAATGCTTCTCGCAGGGCAGCTTTCCCGACCGATCATGCTGCGCTGCGAAAAACGAAAGCCTTCGTCAATACTGGCGTCGAAAGGTGATCGAGAGCGATTTTTGTGCACCGCCGCGCAGGTCCAGCAAGACCCGGCCGGTGCGCTCGGCAGACAGCGACAGGCGGCCCCACAGACCTGCTGAATCGCTGTTTTCAAAGTCGACCGTGGCCTCTCCCGCAACCTGGCTGCGGCGCTTGCCGGTCACCGCCAGGGCGTAGCTGCCGACCGCCACCGACCAGCGTTCGCCGAGGTTGAAATCCAGCCCCAGCGCCAGTTCGGCGCGGTTCCAGTCGAGATCGACGCGCTCGCCGCTGGCGCGCCTGGTATCGGTCTGGTGGCGGGCCAGCGCCGCTTCGGCCAGCAGCCGCCAGGCGCCCTCGGGGCCGGCGTCGCGGCCCGGGCCGGGCAGCGGCTGGCGCCACTCGGCGGCGATGCCGAGGAAATAGCCGGTCGGCTCCAGCCCGTCGAGATCGGCGCGGTCATCGACGCTGGCGCCGGAATTGCCGCCGAACAGGCGCAGGCGCAGGTGCTCGCCGAACGGCTCGGCGACTGAAAAGCGCAGGCTGTAGTGCTCCAGCTCGCGCTCGCGCGCCTCATCGTCGAAGCGCACGGCGATGCGCTCGCCGGCCAGTTGCAGATCGAAATCCGGATAGCCGGCGAGTCGCTCCAGCCCGGCCGCGCTCACCGCGCCACTGCAGGCGCAAAGCAACGCCGCGGCAGCCGCTGGCCGCCGTGCGCGGCCGGCGCTGAGGCAGCGAGTCGCGTGCCGACGGGCTGGGCGGTGCCGGGTCGCGCTGAACAGGGCGCTGAAAAGGCGGGACGAAGCGGGCATGCGGTTGCGATCACTAGTGGCGGGATGGCGCCAAAGACACCAGATGTTGTGCCGGTCACTGTGCAAGAACGGTGCTGGCTGGCGTACAATGCTACCCGCCTCCCGCCACCGCATCCAGCTACGGAGATCACCTTTCATGCGTTGCCCGTTCTGCCGCGCGCAGGATACCCGGGTCATCGACTCGCGCCTCGCCAGCGATCAGGATCAGATCCGCCGCCGCCGTGAATGCAGCGCTTGCGGCGAGCGCTTCACCACCTACGAAACCGCCGAACTGAGCCTGCCCAAGGTGGTCAAGGGCGACGGCAGTCGCGAGCCATTCGCCGAGGCGAAGCTCCGCGCCGGAATGCATAAATCGCTTGAGAAAAGGCCGGTAAGCGTCGAAGAAATCGAAGCTTCCGTGAGCCGAATCAAGCACAAACTGCTGGTCGCCGGCGAGCGTGAGGTAGCCGCAAGAGACATCGGCGAGTGGGTTATGGATGAGCTGCGCCGACTGGATCAGGTCGCTTATCTGCGCTTTGCTTCGGTGTATCGCAGCTTCGAGGACGTACGCGCCTTTCGCGAAGTGATCGACCGGCTGGAGCGCGAACCCTCGCCGGAGGAGGTACGCGATCAGCTGCCACTGCTGCGCGACGGCAGCGCCGGCGACGGCGGGCACTGAACACGGCCACACAGGCC
>CBFCYW010000147.1:0-5655 GCA_965602395.1 uncultured Chromatiales bacterium | reverse complement strand
GCTGCTGCTGCTGCTGCCGGAATGGTTCATGGCCTTTTCTCCCTAAATTCTGGAAATATCGAAATAATGGAGCAAAATTTTCCCGGCAACGGCCCGGCGCACGACGGCACAGGAGCGACGCCGCTCAGGCGGCGTCGCAGTCCGCGCCGCCATCGCCGCTGACGCCGACATCAGCGCCGGTCGTGCCGGCACAGCATTCGTCGGTGACAAAGCCCACCAGCTCATCCATCAGCGCGTAGTTGATCGCACAGTACAGGCTGGTGCCCGCGCGGCGCTGCGCCACCAGCTCGACGCCGCGCAGGCGGGCGATGTGGTGGGACAGGGTCGAAGCGGGGATGGCCAGGTGCCGCTGGATCTCGCCGACCGCCAGGCCATCCGGCCCGGCGCGCACCAGCAGGCGCACGATGTCCAGCCGGGTGCGATTGCCGAGCTGTTGCAGGATGGCGGCGGCGCTGTCGCTGTCGATAGGCATGGCGGCGATGCTAGCGCGTGGCGCAGCAGGCTGCAACGGTTTTTCTAAAATTATCGAAATAGCGTCTGCGCGGCAGATCCCGCAGGCAGAAAAAAGCCCGGCGCACCGGCCGGGCCTTTTCGGTCACACGCCGCGCGGCCGGCATCAGCCAGCCTGCGCCGCCTTCATCTGCTGGCGGCGCGCGTAGAGCACGAACTCGGTGTAACCATTGGCCTGTTCGCGGCCCTTGAGCACCAGATCCAGCGCGGCGAGATAGGGGATGCTGTCGTCGAAAGCCGGCGACATCGGCTGGTAATCCGGGTCGCTGGCGTTTTGCCGGTCGACGATCACCGCCATCCGCGCCATGGTTTCGCGCACCTGCACCTCGTCGCAGAGGCCGTGGTGTAGCCAGTTGGCGAGCAGCTGGCTGGAGATGCGCAGCGTCGCGCAGTCCTCCATCAGGCCGACATTCTTGATATCCGGCACCTTCGAGCAGCCGACACCCTGGCCGACCCAGCGCGCCACGTAGCCGAGGATGCCCTGGGCGTTGTTCTCCAGCTCGTAGTGGATTTCCTCCGGCGTCAGCTCGCGATCTGCGGGCAGCAGCGGCAGGCTGAGCAGGGCGTCGAGACTGGCCGCCTCGCGGCGCGCGATCTCGTCCTGGCGCGCGGCCACGTTGACCCGGTGGTAGTGCAGCGCGTGCAGGGTTGCGGCGGTCGGCGAGGGCACCCAGGCGCAGCTGGCGCCGGCCATCAGATGGCCGACTTTGGCCTCCAGCATGGCCGCCATTTCGTCGGGCATGGCCCACATGCCCTTGCCGATCTGCGCGCGGCCCTTGAGGCCACAGGCGAGGCCGACGTCGACATTGGCATTCTCGTAGGCGCCCAGCCAGGTGGCGTTTTTCATCTCGCCCTTGGGCAGCATCGGCCCGGCCTCCATGCTGGTGTGGATCTCGTCGCCGGTGCGGTCGAGGAAGCCGGTGTTGATGAACACCACACGGTGCCGGGCGGCGCGAATGCAGGCCTTGAGGTTGGCACTGGTGCGCCGCTCCTCGTCCATGATGCCCATCTTCAGCGTGTGCCGAGTCAGGCCCAGCGCATCCTCGACGCGGGCGAACAGCTCATCGTTCATGGCCACCTCTTCGGGGCCGTGCATCTTCGGCTTGACGATGTACACACTGCCGGCGCGGCTGTTGCGCAGCTCGCCTTCGCCTTTGAGATCGTGGATCGCCGCCAGCGAAGTGACCATCGCATCGAGCAGCGTCTCCGCCACCGGCTGGCCGTCGAGCAGCACCGCGTCGCTGTGCAGATGCATGCCGACGTTGCGCACGAACATCATGCTGCGCCCGTGCAGGCGCACGCTGCCCTGGCCGTCCGGCGCGGTGTAGAGGCGGTCCGGCTCCAGCGCGCGCTCGATGGTCTGGCCGTCCTTCTCCAGCTTGCGGGTCAGCGTGCCCTTCATCAGCCCGGTCCAGTTGCGATAGCAGCGCACCTTGTCCGCGGCGTCCACCGAGGCCACCGAATCCTCGCAATCCATGATCGTGCTGAGCGCGGATTCGAGCTGGATATCGTAGATGTTGGCGATGTCCTTGCGGCCGATGTAGTAGCCCTCGCCGAAGTGCAGCTCCACGTGCAGGCCGTTGTTGCACAGCAGCACGCAGTCGGGCCTGGCCGGCTCGCCGCGGTAGCCGGTGAAGTGCTCGGGCAGCCACAGGCCGCTCTCGCTGCCGTCGCCCATGCGCACCACCAGACGGCCATCGACCACCTTGTAGCGGGTCGCGTAGCGGTGGCTGCCGCTCTGCAGCGGGGCGATCTCGTCGAGGAACTCGCGCGCCCGGGCGATGACCTTGTTGCCGCGCACCGCGTTGTACTTGGACGAGCGCTTGCAGCCGTCCTCTTCGGAGACCACATCGGTGCCGTACAGCGCGTTGTACAGACTGCCCCAGCGGGCGTTGGCCGCGTTCAGCGCGTAGCGCGCGTTATCCACCGGCACCACCAGCTGCGGGCCGGCGAGCTCGGCGATCTCGGCATCGACGTTCTCGGTGTCGATGGAGAAATCCTCTCCCGGTGCAACCAGATAGCCGATCTGTTCGAGAAAGCTGCGATAGGCGGCGGCATCGTGCGGCTGGCCGCGGCGCGCCACATGCCACGCGTCGATCTGCGCCTGCAATTGATCGCGCTTTTCCAGCAGCGCCGCATTGCGCGGGCCGAAATCGCGGATGATGTCTTCCAGTGCGCGCCAGAAGTCAGCGGAATCGACGCCGGTGCCGGGGGCGATTTCCGTTTCGACCAGCTGGTGGAGCGCGGCGGCGATCTGCAGGCCGCCAATTTCGATGCGTTGCGTCATGGTTTTGGTCACGTGTGGTTATCTGTTCGGGCGGCAGAATCGGCGCCGCAGAGCCTCGGGCGCCGATTTTGCAGCGCAGCACATGCTAGCCGAAAGCGACTTTCGTTTACAGCCATGCGACATCCGCCGCGGGCGTCACGCATCGGCCAGCCGGCGGTGGCGGCACGCGGGACTGGCGGGCCGGCACGAATTGCGGAATCCTTGCGCACACAGCGTCGATGACAACAGAGGAAGCCAGCGCATGTCCCAGTCCGGCCACATTCCGGCTCGCGGTTTCGACACCGCCGAATACCAGCGCCGCACCGCGGCCGCGCAGCGGCTGATGGCCGCCGAGGGCATGGCTGCGATGCTGCTCACCACCGAGCCGGAGGTGCGCTACTTCAGCGGCTTCCACAGCCAGTTCTGGGAAAGCCCGACGCGGCCCTGGTATCTGCTCGTGCCGGCCGCCGGCAAACCGATCGCGGTGATCCCCACCATCGGCGTCGCCGGCATGGCTGCCACCTGGGTGGATGACATCCGCAGCTGGTCTGCGCCCAACCCCGGCGACGACGGCATCAGCCTGCTCACCGACGCCCTGCGCGAACAGGCCGGCGACGACGGCCGCATCGGCATGCCGCTGGGGCTGGAATCCCAGCTGCGCATGCCGGCGGCGGATTTTCTGGAACTCTGCGAGCGCCTCAGCGGCATCGAAATCCGCGACGCCCGACCACTGCTGCAGCGCCTGCGCTACGTCAAATCCGCAGCCGAGATCGACAAGATCCACCACGTCTGCCAGCTCACCTCGCGGGCCTTCGAAGCGCTGCCCGAGCACATCGCCATCGGCATGAGCGAGCGCGAAGTCTGCCGCGTGCTGCAGATGGATATACTCCAGCGCGGCGCCGACAACACCCCCTACCTGATCGGCGCCTCCGGCCCCGGCGGCTACGACAACATCATCATGGGCCCCGGCGACCGCCTGCTGCACGACGGCGACGTGATGATCATCGACACCGGCGCCACCTACGACGGCTACTTCTGCGACTTCGACCGCAACTACGCCTTCGGCGAGCCGGGCGACGCCGCCCGCCGCGCCCACGAAGTGGTCTGGCACGCCACCGAGGCCGGCTTCGCCGCGGCGCGGCCGGGCAACACCACCAGCGACGTCTACGCGGCGATGCAGGCGGTGCTGGTCGAAGGCGGCGCGGCCGAATCCGGCAACGACGTCGGCCGCATGGGCCACGGCCTCGGCATGCAGCTCACCGAGTGGCCCTCGAATCGGCCGGGCGACGACACCGTGCTCGAACCCGGCGTGGTGCTGACCCTCGAACCGGGCATGCAATTCGCGCCCGGCAGGCAGATGGTGCACGAGGAAAACATCGTCATCCGCGAGCACGGCGCCGAATGGCTGACGCACCGCGCGCCGCTGGAGATGCCGGTGATCGAATAATCCGGCGCCACGCCCGGCGCGCACTTCGGCGCCGGTCAGGCCCGCCGGCCGAAAATCCGCAGCCGGCTGACGCCGCCGTCCGGGTAGATGTTCAGCCGGATGTGGGTCACCGGCCCCAGCTCGGCCAGTGCGCCGGCGTCGAAGTGGTGCTGACTGTCGGCGGTCAGCGGCTGCGGCGCCATCAGCTCATCCCAGAACATCGCCTGGGTGGGCAGGGAGTCGTCGGTGCCCCAGCTGACGTTGGCGGCCTGCAGCGAGCAGCGATCCGGGAAGTTGCCCTTGAAGTGCGCGGTGTCCACTTCGACGCGCTCGACGATGCCGGCGCTGCCGAGGGCGACGATCAGCCAGTCGTTACCCGGCTCGCGGCGGCGGCGGGTCTCCCAGCCGTCGCCCATGTTGGCGCCGCGGCCCTCGCTGAGTACCGCCCAGACATCGCCGTAGTGGGCGTCGTTGTAGGCCACCACGCGGCCGCCGTTTTTCAGCGCGGACAGCTCCACCTCGGCGCCGGCGCGGTCGCCCCAGTCGGGCACCGGATCACCGTAGACGCGCAGCCGCGCCACGCCGCCGTCGGGGTAGATATTCAGCCGCAGCCAGCGCCAGGGGCCGCCGGAGGCGACTTCGGCAAAGTGATGCGCGGAGGCGCCGAGGCTGGTCGAAGGCAGGATTTCGGTCCACTCGGCGGCCTCCTCGCCCGGCTCTTCGGTGGCGTCCGAGGCCCACAGGCTGGCGGCCGGCGGGAAGTTGCCGGTGAAGTGGCTGGTGTCGATATCGACGCCGCGGATCAGCCCGCGCGCGCCCAGGCGCAGCACGCACCAGTCGTGGCCGCCGTGGCGGCGACGCTTGGATTCCCAGCCGTCCATCCACTTGCCGAAGGCGTCGAAAACGTCCGGCTTGAATACCGGCGGCGCGTCGGCCAGCAGCCGTGACATGTCGGCGAAGCTGTCGTCGCTGCAGCGCACGGCACGCGTGCCCAGGCGTGGCGAGGCGAGATTGATGGCGCCGCGGGCGAAGTGCGGCAGCGCTACGGCGGGGGCGATGATATCGGACATAAGAGGTTCCACTATGCGGTTGATAAAAAGCAGCCAGCGCCCACTGTAGCGGGGCGCTGTATCTGCGAATAGCTGGTGCGGCGCCGCCCGTGGCCGGGGCCGAGCGCGACGGCGCTGCTGGTGGCTGCTGCTGACGCGGGTCGCTGTCAGCCGGGCCCCAGATCGGCCAGCGGCCCGAGATGGGGCTTGACCAGTGGCGCCGCGTAGCCACCGCGCTTGGAGGTGCGCAGGCCGAGGCGGGCCAGCGATTGCGCCAGCTGCACCGCGCTGGCGACGCCATCGACCACCGGCACACCGTATTGCTGGCTGAGTTCCGCGGCGAGATCGGCCATCCCGGCGCAGCCGAGCACGATGGCTTCGGCGCCATCTTCGCTGAGCGCGCG
>CBFCYW010000146.1:0-5882 GCA_965602395.1 uncultured Chromatiales bacterium | reverse complement strand
TCCCGCTCGCCGGCCGGCGCCTGATCGAAGCCAGCGCCGGCACCGGCAAAACCTTCACCATCGCCATGCTCTACCTGCGCCTGCTGCTGGAGGCGCGCCGCGGGGTCGATGAAATCCTCGTCGTCACCTTCACCAAGGCGGCCACCGCCGAGCTGCGCGGGCGCATCCGCGCGCGCATCCGCGAACTGCTCGATCTGCTCGACGGCCGCTGCGCCGCGCCGGATGAGCTGCTGCAAAAGCTGCTCGACCAGCTCGACGAGCCGCGCGAGGCGCTGCGCCAGCGCCTCGTCGACGCGCTGACGCGGATGGATGAGGCCGCGGTGTTCACCATCCACGGCTTTGCCCAGCGGGTGCTGGCGGAACACGCCTTCGA
The DNA here is from genome assembly GCA_965602395.1 of uncultured Chromatiales bacterium. Classification (GTDB taxonomy): domain Bacteria; phylum Pseudomonadota; class Gammaproteobacteria; order CBFCYW01; family CBFCYW01; genus CBFCYW01. The sequence goes on along the minus strand of CBFCYW010000146.1, from coordinate 5,509 downwards.
GAGCGGCGCGCCCTTCGAGGCGGAATTTCTCGACGACGAGCAAGCGTTGCAGTTGTCGATCGTCGAAGACTTCTGGCGCCAGCGCTTCAGTTGCGCGGATGCCGACACCGCCGCCTGGCTGCGCGCCCGCTGGAAAACCCCGGAGGCGCTGCTGGGCACGGTGCGCGGCTGGCTGTCGCGACACGGTCTCGACCTGCTGCCGCAGATCGACGCGGCGGCGCTGGACAAGCGCGCCGCCGCGGTCGGCCGCCGCTTCGCCGAGGTGCAGACCAGCTGGTCGCGCAGCCGCGACGAGGTGATCGAGCTGCTGCAGAACAGCGATGCGCTGAGCCGCGCGGAAAAGACCTATCGCGCCGACAAGCTCGATGCCGCCATCGCCGAGCTGGATGCGCTACTGATCGCCCCCGCCGCGCCGCTGGCGCTGCAGCCGCTGCTGGAGCTGTTCACCGCCGCCAAGCTGGCCGACTCGGTGAAGAAGAACAAGGAGCCGCCGGCGCACCCGCTGTTCGATTCCTTTGGCGACTTCTGGCAGGCCCACGGCCTGTGGTTGCGCGAGCGCGAAATCCTGCTGCTGCGCGAGCTGCTCGATGCGCTGCGCGACGAGCTGGCGACGCGCAAATCCCAGTCGCGACAGCTGGCTTTCGACGATCTGCTGGCCAATCTCTCCGCAGCACTGGAAGGCGACGGCGGCGACGCGCTGGCCGCCGCGCTGCGCACGCAGTACCCGGTGGCGCTGATCGACGAATTTCAGGACACCGACCCGCTGCAGTACGCCATTTTCCATCGCGTTTACGAGGGCGCGGCGGAGTGTGGCTTGTTCATGATCGGTGATCCCAAGCAGGCGATTTACGCCTTTCGCGGCGCCGATATCTTCACCTACCTGCAGGCGCGGCGGGACACGGACGCCGCCAGCGGCCACTTCACCCTCGCCACCAACTACCGCTCGGCCAGCCGCGTGGTGGCCGCGGTCAACGCGGGGTTCGAGGCGCGCGAGCAGCCCTTTTTGCTGGAGCAGGGCATCGAATTCCAGCCGGTGGCGCCCGCCTGCGGCGCGGACGACAAGCCGCTGCTGATCGACGGCGCAAGCGTGTCGCCGATGGCGGTCTGGTGCCTGCCGCCCGGCGAGGGCAGCAAGGGCAATCTCAAGCCGCTGGCGAAGAAGGACGCGCAGGCGCAGCTCGCCACAGCCAGCGCTAACGAGATCGCGCGGCTGATTCGCCTCGGCGGCGAGGGTCGTGCGCGGATCGGTGACGAGCCGCTGCTGGCGAAGGATCTCGCCGTGCTGGTGCGCAACCACTTCGAGGCCGCGGCGATCCAGCAATCGCTGCGCGCGGTCGGCGTGGCCAGCGTCTACTACAGCCGCGACAGCGTCTACGCCAGCGAGGAGGCCGAGGCGCTGTCGCATCTGCTCGCCGCGGTCGCCGAGCCCGCCAGCGAGCGCAAGCTGCGCGCCGCGCTGGCCGGGCACCTGCTCGGGGCCGATGCCGCCCAGCTTGCCGCGCTGGCGGATGACGAGGCCGAGTGGGAGCGACTCGCCCAGCGCTTTCGCGACTACCACGACGACTGGCAGCAGCACGGCCTGCTGGCGATGCTGCAGCGGCTGATCGCCAGCGAGGGCGTGGTCGCGCGACTGCTCGCTCAGCCCGGCGGCGAGCGCCGGCTGACCAATCTGCTGCAGCTTGGCGAGCTGCTGGCAGTGGAGGCCGAGCAGCGCCCCGGCTGCAATCGCCTGTTGGCGCGACTCGCCCAGCTGCGCGCCGAGGCCGACGGCAACGATGAGGCGCAGCAGCTGCGGCTGGAGAGCGACGAGGGGCTGGTGAAAATCGTCACCATCCACAAATCCAAGGGCCTCGAATATCCGCTGGTGTTTCTGCCCTTTGTCTGGGGCGCGCGCGATGCGCTGCCGCAGCTCAAAGAGGGCCGCAGCGGCGAGGCGCTGTTCCACGCCGCCGACGGCCGCGCGCTGCTGGATCTCGGCTCGGCCGATTGGCCGCACAGCGCCGAGCAGCACGCCCGCGAGCAGCGCGCCGAGGATCTGCGCCTGCTCTACGTGGCGCTGACCCGCGCCGCGCACCGGCTGTATCTGGGCTGGGGCAATGTGAAAGACGCCGAGCAGTCGGCGCTGGCCTATCTGCTGCACGAGCAGAACGGGCTGGCGCTGAAGGGCTGCGACCACGCCGAGCTGCAGCAGGCCTGGCGCAAGCTGGATGGCGGCCGCGGCCTGTTCGAGCTGGTCGAACAGCCGCAGCCGCAGGCGCCGCTGCTGGCGGCGGGCGAAGCCGCGACCAGCTCGCTGGCTGCGCGCGATTTCAGCGGCCAGATCGAACGCGATTGGCGGGTGAGCAGCTATTCGGCGCTGATCGCCGCCAGTGATTCCGGCGCCGCTGGCGGCGAGGATGCCGAGGCCCCCGACTACGACGCCCTGCCCGGCGGCATGGCTGTGCGCGGCAGCGCGGCCGGGCGCGACGGCGCCACCCCGCAGCGCGACCGCTACAGCTTCCCGCGCGGCGCGCGCGCCGGGGTGTTTCTGCACGCGCTGCTGGAAAAGCTCGATTTCACCGCCAGCGACGCGGCCATCGCCGAGTTCGCCGCCAAATCGCTGGCCGGCGGCGGTTTCGACGAGCAATGGGGCGATGCCCTCGGCGAGTGGACGCTGGCGATGCTCGACGCGCCGCTGGCCGCGCACGAGGGCGCGACCCTGCGGCTGCGCGATCTGCCCCGCGCGCAGCGCCGCGACGAGCTGGAATTCCACTTCCCGCTGGCGGCGCTGCAGCCGGCGGATATCCAGCGCGCACTGGCCGGCACAAGCTACGCCGCCGAGGGGCAGGGGCTGGATTTCGCCCCGCTGCGCGGCTTTTTGAAGGGTTTTGTCGATCTGATTTTCGAGCACGACGGGCGCTATTTCGTCGCCGACTACAAATCCAACCACCTCGGCGATGCGCCGGCGGATTACGACCCGGCGCAACTGCCGGCGGCGATGGCCGCGCACCGCTACCCGCTGCAATACCTGATCTACAGCGTCGCTCTGCACCGCTACCTGCACAGCCGCCTGCCGGGCTACGACTACGCGCGGCATTTCGGCGGCGTCTACTACCTGTTCCTGCGCGGGCTGGACCCGTCGCGGCCGGGCTGCGGGGTGTTTTACGACCGGCCCGATGCGGCGCTTATCGAGCGCCTCGACGGGCTTTTCAACGGGGCGCCGGGGTGATGCTCAAGCAACTGCAACAAGCCGTCAGCGCCGGCCAGCTGCGCGCCCTGGATTACCACTTCGCCGCGCTGATCGCGCGCCTCGCTCCCGGGGCTGAGCCGGCGGCGCTGCTGGCCGCGGCGCTGGTCAGCCAGCGCGCCGGGGAGGGCGATGTCTGCCTGTCGCTGGCGGATTTCGCCGCCCAGCCGCTGTTCGCGACGGGTGAGGCCGGGGCGATTGCGGCGCCGGCGCTGGACGACTGGCTGGTCGCGCTGGCGAACTGTGCGGCGGTCGGCCAGCCGGGCGAGCCGGATCAGCCCATCGATCGGCCGCTGATCCTCGACGGCGGGCGGCTGTATCTGGCGCGCTACTGGCAGCAGGAGGATGCCCTGGCGCGCGCGCTGCTGGCGCGGGTGGCGGCGCCGGTGGCGGTCGATGAAGCCCTGCTGGCGCAGGGGCTGGAGCGGTTGTTTACCAATCAGAGTGCCGAAGTGGATTGGCAGAAGGTCGCCGCCGCCGTCGCCGTGCTGCATCGCTTCGCGGTGATCTCCGGCGGGCCGGGCACCGGCAAGACGCGCACCGTGGCCAGCCTGCTGGCGCTGCTCGCCGAGCAGCCCGACGGCCCGCGGCGCATCGCCCTGGCCGCGCCCACCGGCAAGGCGGCGGCGCGGCTGACCGAAGCCATCCGCCGCGAAAAGGCCCGGCTGCCCATCGACGAAGCGCAGCGCGCGCGCATCCCCGAAGAGGCGCAAACCCTGCACCGGCTGCTCGGCGCGCGGCCGGATGGCAGCTATCGCCACGGCCCGAGTCGCGAAGGGGGGCGCCCGCTGCTGGTCGATGCGCTGGTGGTGGACGAGGCCTCGATGGTCGATCTGACGCTGATGTCGCGGCTGCTGTCGGCGCTGCCGGCGGACGCGCGGCTGATCCTGCTCGGCGACCGCGACCAGCTGGCCGCGGTGGAGGCGGGCAATGTGCTCGGCGATATCTGCGCCGGGGCGGGGCAGGGCGTGTCGGCCGCGCTGGCGGCAAAGCTGGCGGCGCTGGGCGCGGGCGATGTGCAGGTTGTCGAGCGGACTTCGCCGCTGGCCGATTGTGTGACGCTGCTGCAGAAGAGCTATCGCTTCGACAGCGAGCGCGGCATCGGCGCGCTGGCGGCGGCGATCAAGGCCGGCGATGGCGAGGCGGCGCTGGCGGTGCTGCGCGCCGGTCACGCCGAGCTGGATTTCGCCAGCCCCTCGGTGGCCGAGCTGCCGTCGAAGCTGGCCGGGGTCGCCCGCCGCGGTTATGCCGATTACCTGCGCGCGCAGACCCCCGCCGAGGCGCTCGCGGCGTTCAACCAGTTCCGCATTCTCGCTGCGCTGCGCGAAGGCCCGTGGGGCGTGGCGGCGATCAATCGGCAGGTCGAGCGAGCGCTGAGCGAGGCCGGGATGATCCGCCCGCAGGGACGGCTGCACTACCCGGGGCGGCCGGTGATGATCACGCGCAACGACTATTCGCTGCGGCTGTTCAACGGCGATATCGGGCTGATGCTGCGCGATCCGCAAAGCGGGGAGCTGCGCGCCTGGTTTGCGATGCCGGATGGGGAATTGCGGGTGGTGTCACCAGCGCGATTGCCAGCGCATGAGACAGTGTTTGCGATGACGGTGCACAAGAGTCAGGGGTCGGAGTTTGATGAGTTGGTGTTGGTGTTGCCGGAAGAGGGGGGGGCGCTGCTTTCTCGGGAGCTGCTGTATACCGGGGTGACTCGGGCGCGGTTGCGGGTTGGCTTGTGGATGGCTGGCGGTGGGCTGTTCTCGGTTTGTAAATCCGTTATGGTGCGGGGATCGGGGCTCAAAGCGCGGCTGGGGTTTTGAGCTGGTGGGTTGGCTGTTCGACGGCGACGTGGAGTGGCGACGTAAAGTGTTGATTTGAATATAAATATTGAGCAGTTGGCCAGTGAGGCGCATAAGCTGAATTCAAAGGAGCGAGCCGCTCTGGCGGGACTTGACAGATAGGCTGAAAGGAAATGAAGGTTGAGCATCATCCTGCAATCGAGCATGAGCCGAGAGAAATTGTCAGGTATTACAAAGTGGGCTCAATAGACAGTAGGTGAGAAATTTTGATCTGACCCAAATATTTTTTGCGAACCTGCTCCAGCAGACGAGGCTTGCGTTCCATGCTTCGCGGTCCTTGCGTGGCGTGGTGTTATATCTACAGGCTGGCTTAAGTAAAATCAGGGGGATACTGGAGCTGAGTGAGTGTTATGCGACACTTTTGGTGTGTTATAACACACCACTTAGGTCCCCTAATCAATAGTTATATGCTCAGAGGGAAACTGTGAAC
>CBFCYW010000145.1:0-5928 GCA_965602395.1 uncultured Chromatiales bacterium | reverse complement strand
TACCGCCAACCCCGTTACCGCCAACCCCGCTACCGCCAACCTGGCGCCACCACCCCGGAGACAGCATGCCCGCGAGTGCCGGCGAGAGCCTCGAATCCCTGATCCAGCGCAGCGCGGCGCGGCTCGACCGTGCCGGCCTGCACTTCGGTCACGGCACCGACAACGCCCTCGACGAGGCCCACTGGCTGGTGTTGCACGCCATCGGCCTGCCGGTCGAGGAGCCGGTGGCCGACTATGCGCTGGCGCTGACTGCGGACGAGATCGCCGCCGCCGAGGCGCTGATCGAGCGGCGCGTCGGCGAGCGCCGCCCGGCGGCCTATCTCACCGGCAGCGCCTGGTTCGCCGGGCTGGAATTCTTCGTCGACGAGCGCTGTCTGGTGCCGCGCTCGCCGATCGCCGAGCTGATCGTCGACGGCTTTTCCGCCTGGCTCGATCCGGCCGGCGTCGATGCCGTGCTCGATCTGTGCACCGGCGGCGGCTGCATCGCCATCGCCTGCGCCCACGCCTTTCCCGCAGCGCGGGTGGACGCGGTGGACCTGTCGCCGGCGGCACTCGAGGTGGCGCGCATCAACATCCAGCGGTACGCGCTGGACGGGCGCGTGTCAGCCCTGCAGGGCGATCTGTTCGCCCCGGTGGCCGGGCGCCGCTACCGGCTGATCGTCAGCAACCCGCCCTATGTCGACGCCGCCGATCTGGCGGCGATGCCCGCCGAGTATCGCCGCGAGCCGCAGCTGGGCCTGGCCGCCGGCGATGATGGGCTGGAGATCGCCGCGCGCATCCTGCGCGAAGCGCGCGCCCATCTGGCCGACGACGGCATCCTCTGCGTCGAGGTGGGCAACAGCGCCGCGGCGCTGGAGGCACGCTTCCCCGAACTGCCCTTTTTGTGGCTCGAATTCGCCAGCGGCGACGGCGGGGTGTTCGTGCTCAGCGCCGCCGAGCTGGATGCCGCCGGCTTCGCCGCACCGGCCCGAGCCGATGGATTCCCCCGACCCAACCACCCAGAGGAACCGCGATGAGTATCGAGAGAAAGAACGGCAATCAGCGCATGAGCCAGATCGTCATCCACGGCGACACGGTGTATCTCGCCGGGCAGGTGGCCAGCGACCCCGGTGCCGGTATCAAAGTGCAGACCGAGCAGGTGCTGGCGAAGATCGACGCGCTGCTCGCCGAGGCCGGCAGCAGCCGCGAGAAGATCCTCTCCACGCAGATCTGGATCGCCCACATGGGCCTGTTCGCAGCGATGAACGAGGTCTGGGACGCCTGGGTGCCGGCGGGTCACGCGCCGGCGCGCGCCTGCGTCGAGGCACATCTGGCGCGCGGCGATTTGCTGGTGGAGATGATGGTGGTCGCGGCGCGCTGAATGCGACCCGGTTCAGCGGCTGCCGTGGGGGCTCAACCGCTGGCAGCCGCCGCGGCGCGCTGCCGCCGCGCCGCGCGCCACTGCGGCCACTGGGCCAGCAGGATGGCGGCGAGGACGATGCCGCCACCCAGCGTCTGGCGGCCGGAGAGGCTCTCGCCCAGCGCCGCCACGGCGATCAGGATGGTCGCCAGCGGTTCCAGATTCATGATCGTCGACAGGCGCACCGCGCCGAGCAGGCGGATGCCGTTGTAGGTGCCGATGAAAGCGATGATGAAGGTCGCCAGCATGGCGCCGAAGGCCCACCAGCCGGCGGTGCTCTGCGGCAGCGCCGGGCCACCGCTGGCGAGCACCGCGAGCGCCGACAGGGTGCCGGTGGTCAGCGTCAGGTAAAAGCTGAACACGGTGGTCGGGATGCGCTGCAGCAGGTAGCCGCTGCTGACCATGTTCAGCGTTACCCCCAGCGCCGCGCAGCAGGCCAGCGCCAGGCCCAGCGGGTGCAGTTCGACGCCGCCGCGTACCTCCAGCGCCAGCGCCAGACCGGCGAAGGCCACCAGCAGGGCGAGCATTTCCAGCGGCTGCGGCCAGCGCCGCGCCAGCGCCGCGCTGAGCAGGGCGATGAGGATCGGGAAGGTGTAGAACACCAGCACCGCGAGGCTTACCGGCAGCCAGTTCACCGAGGTCAGATAGGCGCCGATGCCGATGAAGTAGAACACCCCCAGCGCGCAGCAGCCGGCGACGAGCTTCGGCGCCAGCGCCAGCGAATGCCCGCGCCAGCGGTTCCAGGCCAGCATCAGCAGCGCCACCAGCGCGAAGCGCACCAGCATCACCGTCTGCGAGTTGCTGCCGTGGTCGTAGCTGATCCGCGCCAGCACCAGCGAGCAGGCGAAGCCGAGCGCCGCGGCCAGCGCGCAGGCCAGGCCAAGCAGCCTGTGTGGGGCGGCAGGAGTGATCGGTGTGTGCATGGGCGGCGGTTGCGGGTAGCGGTTTCCGGGCGGCGTCTGGCGCCGGCATTCTGCACCGCTGCCGACGGCCCGCGGTAGGGCCAATCGCGCAGCCCGTTTTGCCGGCCGGTTTTGCCGGTCGGTCGCGTCTATCCTCGCGCAGGGTGAACGCGCCGCTTACATGCCGGCGCCAGCCTCTTTAGAATGGCCGGCCTCGCCGCGGCACCCGATCGCGCAGACCGCCACCGCCATGCATTCCCAGGGAGACAGCGACAAAATGAAACCTGAGCAGATCCACCCCGCCTTCGACTGGCTGCGCAGCGAGCCTATCGAATCGCTCAATCTGCAGGTCGAGGAATACCGCCACAAAAAGACCGGCGCGATGCACTACCACCTGGCCGCGGACAAACCGGAAAACGTGTTTCTGGTCGGCCTGCGCACGGTGCCCACGGATTCCACCGGCGTCGCCCACATCCTCGAACACACCGCGCTGTGCGGCAGCCAGCGCTACCCGGTGCGCGACCCGTTTTTCATGATGATCCGGCGCTCGCTGAACACCTTCATGAACGCCTTCACCTCCAGCGACTGGACCGCCTATCCCTTCGCCACGCAGAACCGCAAGGACTATTTCAACCTGCTCGATGTCTACCTCGATTCGGTGTTCTTCTCGCGCCTGCACGAGCTGGACTTCGCCCAGGAAGGTCACCGCGTGGAGTTCGCTGAGGCCGATGATCCGGCGTCCGATCTGGTCTTCAAGGGCGTGGTTTTCAACGAGATGAAGGGCGCCATGAGTTCGCCGGTGAGCACCCTCTGGCAGACCCTCGGCAAGCACCTGTTTCCGAGCAACACCTACCACCACAACAGCGGCGGCGAGCCGAGCGACATCCCCGACCTCAGCTATGCCCAGCTGAAAGCCTTCTACGAGACCCACTACCACCCCTCCAACGCGGTGTTCATGACCTTCGGCGACATCCCCGCCAGCGAGCTGCACAGCGTCTTCGAGGAGCGCGTGCTGTCGCGCTTCGAGCCGCTCGGCCGGGAGATCTCGGTGACCCCCTCGAAGCGTTACTTCTCTCCGCTGCGCGTCGAGGAGGGCTACGCCACCGAGGCCGAGGAGGCCGCCGGCGACAAGACCCACATCGTCACCGCCTGGCTGCTCGGCGACAGCACCGACCTCGACGCCCAGCTGCGCACCCAGCTGCTGGCCGACGTGCTGCTCGACAACAGCAGCTCGCCGCTGCTGCGCGCGCTGGAGACCAGCGAACTGGGCAGCGCGCCGTCGCCGCTGTGCGGCATGGACGACAACCACCGCGAGATGGTTTTCGTCTGCGGCGTCGAAGGCTCGCGCCCGGAGCGCGCCGGCGAAGTCGAAGAGCTGATCCTCGGCGTGCTGCGCGAAGTGGCTGACAAGGGCGTGCCGCAGGCGCAGGTCGAAGCCATGTTGCACCAGCTCGAACTGCAGCAGCGCGAGATCAGCGGCGACGGCTTTCCCTACGGCCTGCAGCTGATCGTCAACGCCCTGCCCAGCGCCATCCACCGCGGCGATCCGGTGGCGTTGCTCAATCTCGAACCGGCCCTGGCGCGGCTGCGCGCCGCCGCCACCGAACCGGATTTCATCCCGCGGCTGGTGCGCGAGCAGCTGCTCGACAACCCGCACCGGGTGCGCCTGGCGCTGCGCCCGGACGGCGAGCTGAGCGCGCGCCGCGAGCGCGCCGAGGCAGCCCGTCTGGCATGCATGAAAGCGGCGATGAGCGATGACGAAAAAGCCGCCGTAGTGGCCCGCGCCGCGGCGCTGGTCGAGCGCCAGCAGCAGGAGGATGATCCGGACATCCTGCCGCGCGTCGGCCTCGACGATGTGCCCGGCGGCATGGACATCGCGCGCGGTGAAGCGACGCGCATCGGCGACAGCCCGGCGACCTTCTTCGCCCAGGGCACCAACGGCCTGGTCTACGCCGAGGTGGTGGTCGATCTGCCCGAGCTGCCCGACGAGCTGCTGCAGCTGCTGCCGCTGTACAGCGGCATGCTCACCGATCTGGGCTGCGGCGGCCGCGATTATCTGCAAACCCAGCAGCTGCAGGCCGCGGTCACCGGCGGCATCAGCGCCTACAGCCTGCAGCGCGGGCGGATCGACGACGAGCAGGCGGTGCGCGGCCACTTCGTGCTCGCCGGCAAGGCGCTGGCGCGCAACGCCGAGCCGCTCTCCGAGCTGATGGCCGAAACCCTGGGCAGCCCGCGCTTCGACGAACAGGCGCGCATCCGCGAGCTGATCGCCCAGGAGCGCGCGGCGCGCGAGCAGAGCGTCACCGGCAACGGCCACGGTCTGGCGATGAGCGCCGCGGCCAGCGGCATGAGCCCGGTGGCCGGGCTTGCCCATCGGCTGCGCGGGCTGGCCGGCATCGCCGCGCTCAAGCAGCTCGACGATGCACTCGGCGACGCGGCCGCGCTGGATGAACTCTGCCAGCGGCTGGCGGCGCTGCACGCGCTGATCAGCGCCGCGCCGCGCCAGCTGATGGCGGTCGCCGAGGCCGAGCAGCGCGAACCACTCGGCGCCGCGCTGGCGCGCCACTGGTCGGCACAGCCGGCGAGCGACGGCTTCAGTCCCTTCGCCCTGGCGCCGCTGCGCGAGCGCAGCCGCCAGCTGTGGACCACCAACACCCAGGTCAACTTCTGCGCCAAGGCCTTCCCCACGGTGCCGGTCGAGCACCCGGACGCGGCCGCGCTGGCGGTGCTCGGGCCGTTTCTGCGCAATGGCTATCTGCACCGCGCGATCCGCGAGAACGGCGGCGCCTACGGCGGCGGTGCCGGGCACGATAGCGACAACGCCTGCTTCCGCTTCTTCTCCTATCGCGACCCGCGGCTGGCCGACACGCTGGACGATTTCGACGCCTCGGTGCGCTGGCTGCTGGACGAACAGCACGACTGGCGGCAGGTGGAGGAGGCGATCCTCAACGTGGTCAGCGGCATCGACAAGCCCGGCTCGCCGGCCGGCGAGGCCAAATCCGCCTTCCATCAGGCGCTCTACGGGCGCAGCCCGGAGCAGCGCGAAGCCAGCCGCCGGCGGATTCTCGAAGTGCGTCTGGATGATCTGCGCCGCGTCGCTGAGCAGTACCTGCGCGTCGAGCAGGCCAGCGTTGCGGTGATCACCAACGCCGGCAACCAGCAGAAGGCCGCCGAGCGTCTCGCACCGCTGGAGCTGAAGGGTTTCCGCCTGTAGTCATCCGCAACCGGCCGTGCCGCGTGGAGCCGCCAGTCGGCTCTGCGCGGACGTTTTTTTGGAGGGCGATGGCGTGAAAATCATCCGCAGCCGTGAATTTACCGCCGCGCGTGCCTGGGGTGCGCTGGATATCGCTGAACTCGACGGCACCACGGTGCGCCTGCACTGGACCGACCAGCCCTACATCTGGCACGTCAACGACGGCGAGGAGGTTTTCGCCGTGCTCGACGGCGCGGTGGACATGCACTACCGCGAGGGCGGCGAGGAGCGCGTCGCGCGGCTGGCTGTCGGCGATATCTTTCACGCCGGCGCCGGCACCGAACACGTCGCCCACCCGCTGGGCGTGGCGCGGGTGCTGGTGGTCGAGCGCGAGGGCAGCGTCTGAGTGGATCGCCGCCATCTGCGCCGCCGCC
>CBFCYW010000144.1:0-6285 GCA_965602395.1 uncultured Chromatiales bacterium | reverse complement strand
GGCCGGCGGTCACGCCGATTTCGCTGCCGAATGCCGTGCGCCCAGCGCCGGCGGCAGCCGCGCCAACACCCGCCGCACCAGCCGGCGACGCCCCCGCGCCAGCCGTCGCGCTGCCGGCGACGGCCGATCCCGCCGCGGCAAACAATGTCAGCCTGCTGATGCCTGCACCGAGCGCCGGCCCGACCGAAGCCGATCGCGCCCGGCTGCAACAGGTCGCCATCGCCAGCAACAGCGCCGCCAATCGCCAGCGCGCGCTGCCGCAGCCGGAGGAGAGCGTCAGCAGCGCCCGCGCGACGGTTGACGAACCAGCCGAGGAAACCAGCGCGCGCGCCGAAGCCGGACTGGTCAGCGCACTCGAACAGCGCCCGGCGCCGAGCCCCGCCATCCTGCAACTCTGCGAAGAGATCCGCACCGCGATCCGCAATCGCCGCCCGCCTGACGAGGAATCGCTGGCGCGCTCGAACCCCGCGGAAGCCGCCCGCAGTGCGGGCGGACAGGTCGAATCCTCGGTGCGCGCCGATGCCGACGCGATTCGCTCCGATTACGAGCAGATGGGCAGCTCGCCGGCCGGCACGCCCGTGCAGCAGGCGCAGCCACTCAACTCGCCACCAGCGCGCGTCGCGACACCGAGCCCGAATGCCGCGAGCGCGACACCCGACCCGGTTCCCGCCGAGCAGGTCAATCTGGATGCCGATGTGGCGGCCAGCGACCAGCGCGCGCGGGATGCCGGGATGCAGAGTCCAGCGGCCCAACTAGTGCAGTCCGGCCCGGTCGCCGAGGCGCGATCCGCACAGGGCGAGTTCGCCGAGATGGCGGCCAGCGATCCAGCGCAGGTGCTGGCGGAACAGGCGGCAGCCAGAAATCAAGCGCGGGCGGACATGATCGCGCTGGAACAGCAGGCGCTGGCGGCACTGCAAGCCAGCCGCGCCGACAGCGTTGCTCAGCAGACCAGCGGCAGCCACGCGATGGCGCGCTCGGAGGAGCAGCAGCGTCAGCAGGCGGCGGCCAGAGCGAACGGCATTTTCCGGCGCGCCCAGCAACAGGTCGCAGCGCTGCTCGAACCACTGCCGCAAACGGCCATGTCGCTGTGGGAAACCGGCCTGCAAGGCTTGTCCAATGACTTCGAGCAAGCGCTGCAAAGCGTCGAGGACTGGAAACGCGAGCGCTATTCGCAGCTGGGTGGCTCGCTGATCGAGTGGTGGGACGAGACGGTAGGGCTGCCGGATGAGATCACTGCGATCTATGACGACGCGGAGAAACGCTTCGGCGACGGCGTGTGCCGACTGCTGATGCAGATTTCGACCCGGGTCAATGGGGTGATCGCCAGCTGCGAACAGATCATCGCGCAGGCCGACCGCGACATCGCCGCCGTGTTCGACGACCTGCCCGCCAGCCTGCAAAACTGGGCACAGGGCCAGCAGGCGCAGTTCCGCCAGCAGCTCGACGGATTGCGCGAACAGGTCAATAACACCCGCGACAACCTCAACAACGATCTGGCCGAACGCAGCCGTAGCGCGGTACAGGAGGTGCGCGAGCGCATTCATGAGCTGCGGATAGCGGCGGGCGGCCTGCTCGGGCGAATTCAGGCCGCCATCGATCAGTTCCTGGCAGACCCGGTTCGCTTCATCATCAACGGTCTACTGGCGTTGACCAGTCTTGTCGCCACCGCGTTCTGGTCGCTGGTCGAGCGACTGCCGAGTGTGATTGCCGACATCGCACACGATCCGCTCGGCTTCGCCAACAACCTCGCCAGCGCTATCGGTGCCGGCTTCGGCCGCTTCTTCGACAACTTCCGCACGCACATCCTCGGCGGCTTTTTCGACTGGCTGTTCTCCGGGCTCGGCGCGGTGGGGGTGAACATCCCGCCGGATACCCAACCGAGCAGCCTGATCACTTTCTTCCTCGAACTGATGGGCATCACCTGGGATCGCATCCGCGCGCTGCTGGCGCGGCTGATCGGCGAAGACAATTTGGCGCTGCTCGAACGCGCCTACGAAATGATCGCCACGCTGATCGAGCTGGGCCCTTCGGGCGTGTACGAAATGATCCGCGAGCGCTTCAATCCACGCGAGATGATCCAGCAGGTGATACAGGCCGGTGTCGAATTTATTGTCGAAGCGCTGATCACGAAAATCGCCGCCCGGCTGGTGGCGATGTTCAACCCGGCCGGTGCGATCATCCAGGCCATCGAAGTGATCTATCGCATCCTCGACTGGATCTTCAGCAACGCGGCGCGGATCTTCAGCCTGATCGAAACCGTGGTCAACGGCGCGGCGGCACTGGTCGCCGGCAACATCACCGGCATGGCCACAGCGGTCGAATCCTCACTGGTGCGGCTGATTGCCCCGGTGATCGACTTCCTCGCCGGCTTCCTCGGGCTGGGGGCGCTGCCGGAGCGCATCGCCGAAACCATTGGCGGCCTTCAGGAATGGCTGTGGGGGATTATCGAGCGGGCGATTCGTGCGATTGCGGAACGGGTGCGGTCGCTGCTTCCACGTGGAGAGCAGGGCACGCAACAAACAAATCTCAATAAACAACCAACCTCCCACGCAGCTATTGCAAATCGCGCGAAAAGAGAGATGGAGGACAATCAGTCGAATCTTAGTGACTACACGGAGCTGCGTTCTGCCAAACAGGAGCAAGCGCGCGATTTGGAGTCATCGTTGACTGCACTTCTGGAAGATGGCGTTGCACTGAGCATAAATTTCGAGCGCGCTTCCGATGGCGGATCAGATCAAGAGCTGAACTTTGAAATCACCATTGCTCCAAATACGCTCAGCGTCGCTGGGCATACCCCCGTCGCCGTCAATCCAGAGAATTTCCCTCGCGGAAGCGCCCCGAATCTAGGCCGGACTCAAAAGCATGGAGACAAGCCACCAAGCCTCAGACAAGGACCCAAAATATGGTGGCTGGAATCTGAGCACATTCTGCCCTTCGCAACAGGGAGATCTCTTTGGCAAGTCTTGTCACTCTATTTACCTGAACGCGGTTGGCCAGAAGACACCCAGCAGACAACCATCATGATCTACGAAGGCGCAGCTCGGATTAAAACCAACTCGGGAGACAATCAGATTTCACGCTATTTCCAGAACGAAATTGCAAGCAGAGGATATGCGAACAGACTGGCTACGTTGGTAGACCGCTACCAATCTGGGGATAAGGCAGCGCTTGAAGAAGGGCGCAGCATTCTTGAAGAAGTATTTTCTGCTCTGGCCCGAGCGAAGCGTAACGCGACAAACAGAACATGGGATGCAATTCAGGAAGAGACCCGGTTACGTGAAACTGGCTTTGAAGAAACCAATGCACAACGCAGAGCGCCTCCCCCAGCGCTTGAAGCACCGAGTCCAGGCAAGGCGCAGATACAACACGCTGCCGAACAGCAATACAACGATCTCGTCAACCTCGTTACACGCGCTGTTTTGGATAGGCAGGCATTGACAATCAAAGTCGAACGAATCCTTGCCAGAAGCAGCTAACAGAGCAATGTCAGATGCCGCCAAACTGTGGACAACAGCGGACTCGCAGCGCCGATTCCTGATACCTGACTACACCATCCTCCCCAGTGGTGAACTAACTCTCAGCGATCCCCACAACCAATGCCGGCAAGTCGACGAAAGCGCCGTACTCGCCTTTGAAATCACCGCCCAGTGGCAACTTGGAGAGCAGGCCGAAACCCTGCTCGCGCAACTGCGCGCAGGCCCGACCACAGGGAGCACAGATCAGTCAGCAGCGTCGAATACCGCCGACAACCCCAGACAGTGGCAAGCACTGCTCGAACGGCTCGCCGGCGATAGCAGCGAGAGCAACGACGAAGCCGCGGCGGCCGAACGTGCGCGGCGCCGCGAGCAGGTCTACGCGATCAACGGCCGCCTGCGCAGCCTCGGGCTGGCGCCGACACCCTTCGGCGTCGCCGACTGGCGCGACAACAGCAAGCTGGCGGCGCTGCGCGCCCTGCAGTGGCTGCGCGGGCGCTAGCGACGACCAGCCGCTGGCGATTGCGCACACGAAAACGGGGTGCCAGCACTGACTGACACCCCGCCACCATCCCGACCGGCAATGCTCAGATGCCGATCTCGCCACCATCGTCGCGGGTGATCAGCACCGTCGCCGAGCGCGGCCGGCCGGCCACCCCCTCGCCATCCGGCCAGGAGCTGGCCACGGTGGGGTTGTCCGGGGTCTTCTCCACACCGAAGGCGCTCAGCAGGCCGGGCACGTCGCCGGGATGCTGGATGTTGACCCACATGGTGCGGTAGTCCGGACTCATCGCCACACCGGTCACTTCGCAGCCCACCGGACCGGTGAGGAAGCGGCGCGTCTCGCCGGTCTGCGGGTTCACCGCCAGCATCTGATTATTGCCGAATACGGCGAAATCACCGACGTTCTGCGCGCTGCCGCCGATGTCGGTCTGGATCCACATGACCCCGCGCGGGTCGAACCACAGACCGTCGGGGTTGGCGTACAGATCGCCGACCACATCGCCCTGGCGATCCGGTTCCTGGAGCGCCGGATCGCCGCACAGGGCGAAGATGCTCCAGCGGAAGGTCGTCGCGGTGGCGTCGCCGCCGTCCTCTTCGATCTTGACGATGTGGCCGAAGACGTTCTGCGCGCGCGGGTTGGCGGCGTCGGCGGCCGGCTGATTCGCACCGCCGCGACGACTGTTGTTGGTCAGGGTGACGAATACCGCGTTGCTGTCCGGCTGCACGGCGACCCACTCCGGACGATCCATGGGCGTGGCGCCAACGTGGTCGGCGGCCATGCGCGTGCGCACCAGCACGTCGGCCTGATCGGCAAAACCGGCAGCGCTGTCGAGACCGTTGTGGCCCAGCTGCAGGGACAGCCACTGGCCGCTGCCGTCGGCGTTGAAGCGAGCCACGTAGAGCACACCGTCATCCAGCAGGTCTGCACCACTGGCCGGATTGGCGGCACCGTAGGCGTTGGTGGTGACGAACTTGTACAGGTATTCAAAGCGCGCATCATCGCCCGAATAGAAAGCCATTCGCCCATCGCCGGCCTGCGA
This sequence comes from uncultured Chromatiales bacterium, assembly GCA_965602395.1. Lineage (GTDB taxonomy): Bacteria > Pseudomonadota > Gammaproteobacteria > CBFCYW01 > CBFCYW01 > CBFCYW01. The sequence continues at coordinate 1,268 of CBFCYW010000144.1, read as the reverse complement.
CCAGGCCACGTTCTCGTGCGCGAAGCGGCCCAGCGCGGTGCGCTTGACCGGCGTGCTGCCGGGGTCGCGCGGGTCGATTTCGACGATCCAGCCGAAACGGTTCGGCTCGTTGGGGTTGAGCTGCGCGTTGAAGCGATCATTGCCGTTCTCCCAGCCGTACCAGCTGGCCCTGCCGATGCCGTAGCGATTCCAGGCGGTCTGCTGTTCGGCCGAGAAGCCACTGGCGTCCGGCACCGCAAAGTAGCCGCGGAAGTTCTCTTCGCAGGTCAGATAGCTGCCCCAGGGGGTGTAGCCGTTGGCACAGTTGTTGAGTGTGCCGAGGACATTGCTGCCGGCCGGGTCGGCGGCGGTGCGCAGATAGCTGCTGCCGGCAGCCGGGCCGGAGATGTTCATCGGTGTGTCGGCAGTGATGCGCCGCGCCAGCGCCGAGGGGCGGACGATCTCCCACTCGCCACGGCTGGCGTTTTTCTTCAGGTGCAGCACGGAGACGCCGTGAGCGTTGATCTCCTTCTGGATCTTCTCCGCGCTCCAGGTGGCGGGAGAATCGGCGAAACCGCCATCCGGGTGCAGTAACTGCGGGTCGACGTATTCGTGGTTCATTACCAGCAGCCCCTCGTCTTCGCTGCCATCGAGCGCGAAGAAGTGCATGCCGTCGTGGTGCATGCCGGCCTGCCGGGCCTGATCGGCGGCGCTGTTGCTGGCATCCTGGGCAAAGGCCGGGCCGTCGGAGACCGGATCGCCCCAAGCGTAGAACAGCCGCGCGCTGTAGCCCTGCGGCACGATCACCTCGTCATTGAGCAGCGACGGGCTGACGCTCTTGAAGGAGACCTGGAAAGGCGCCGCGTCACCGGCCGCGCCGCCGTCTCCACCACTACTGGCGCAGCCGCTCAGGCCAAGGCCAAAGGCAGAGGTCACCGCGGCACCGAGGCCGGCCTTGATGATGGTGCGGCGCGACAGCTGCGTTTCGATCAGGTCCCCCAGGCTGGGGCGGCCGGTGGGGTTGCTCTGTTCGGTTTCGTCCGGGTTCACCGGCACTTTGTCGAGATCGCTCATGTCTCCACTCCTCGGTATTCTGGTGGCGGCCTGATCGGCCGTCCCGTGACTCTAGGAGGGGTAGATGAACGCTGCGTAATGAGGGCGTAACGGTGCGATGAATTCTGTACGACGTCCAGATGACCACTGCCGCGCCGGCACGCAATCCGGTGCGGCGCAACGCTACAACAACACCTGCTCCAACCCACCGTTGCGCACGCGGGCGAGAAAATCCT
>CBFCYW010000143.1:0-6324 GCA_965602395.1 uncultured Chromatiales bacterium | reverse complement strand
CCATGTCCTCAGCACAGGATTCCCTCGCCCGGGAGATGTTCGGGCGGCACCGCCAGCTGCGTCTCGGCGATCTACTGGTGGAGCAGCGCGTGCTCTGCGAAAAACAGCTGGCAAGCGCCCTGGACGAGCAACAAAAGACCGGCAAAAGGCTCGGCCGCACGCTGATCGAAATGGGCATGATTGACGAGCAGGGGCTGCTGCAGTTTCTCTCCCGCCAGCTCGATATTCCGCTCATCGATCTGGCCTCGCGCCAGCCGGATGCAGAGCTGGCGCGGCGCCTGCCCGAGGCCATGGCGCGCCGCTATCGCGCCATTTTGCTGGAGCACGACGCGGCCAGCGGCTGTGTGCTGGTGGGCATGGCCGACCCGACCGACCTGTTCGCCTTCGATGCCATCGGCCGCGCGCTCGACTGCCGGGTGCGCCAGGCGGTGGTGCGCGAGGGCGAGCTGCTCGGCCTGCTCGATAGCCTGTACCGCGACGGCAGCGAGATCAATTCGCTGGTCGAGGCGCTCGACGAGCAGCTGGCCGCCGGCGACGTCGATCTGGAGCGCATGCTGGCCAGCGCCGATGCCGAACAGACACCGGTCTACCGCCTGCTGCACCGGCTGTTCGAAGACGCCGTGCGCAGCGGCGCCTCGGATATCCACATCGAGCCGGACGAACAGGTGCTGCGGCTGCGCCAGCGGGTCGATGGCGTGCTCCACGAGCAGGTGATGAGCGAGCGCCGCATCACCCCGGCGCTGGTACAGCGACTGAAGATTCTCGCCGGTCTGGACATCGCCGAGAAGCGCCTGCCGCAGGACGGCCGCTTCCACATCAAAGTGCAGCGCCACCAGCTCGATGTGCGCCTGTCGACCCTGCCGACCTCGCACGGCGAAGCGGTGGTGATGCGCCTGCTCGACCAGACCGCCGGGCCGCCGACGCTGGACCAGCTGGGCATGGCTTCGCGCAGCCTGGCACAGCTGCGCTCGCTGCTGCGACGACCGCACGGGCTGCTGCTGGTCACCGGCCCCACCGGCAGCGGCAAAACCACCACGCTGTACGCCGGGCTGCACGAGCTGAACACCCCGGATCGCAAAATCATCACCATCGAAGACCCCATCGAGTACCAGCTGCCGCGGATCAACCAGGTGCAGGTGCACGAGCGCATCGGCCTCGACTTCGCCAGCGTGCTGCGCACCTCGCTGCGCCAGGACCCGGACGTGCTGCTGGTCGGTGAAATGCGCGATCTGCCGACCGTGGAGATCGGCCTGCGCGCGGCGATGACCGGCCATCTGGTGCTCTCCACGCTGCACACCAACGGCGCCGCGGCCACGCTGGCGCGGCTGCTGGACATGGGTGCGCGCGGCTACCTGCTGGCCAGCTCGCTGAATGCGGTGCTGGCGCAGCGACTGGTGCGCCGACTCTGCCAGCACTGCTGTGTCCCGGCGCAGCCGGACGAGCGCCAGCGGCTGTGGCTGGAGAGCGTCCATCCGCAGCGCCCGGTGGATGAGTGGCGATTGCAGCGCGGCGCCGGCTGCGCGCGCTGCGGCGACACCGGCTACCGCGGCCGCATCGGCGTCTACGAGCTGCTCGATGTGGATCAGGCCGTCGCCGACGCCATGCGCGACGAAGACCCGCAGGCGGTAGCCGCGGCGATCGCCGCCCGCCAGCACTACCGCAACCTCGGCGATCACGCCATGCAGCTCGCCGAGCGTGGCCAAACCTCACTGGAGGAAGTGATCCGCATCCACGGCGAGCTGTAGCGCATGCGCTTCCACTACCGCGCCCGCGACCGCCGCGGCGCCGCGCTGGCGGGCGCCGTCGAGGCCGACAGCGCCGAGGCGGTGGCCGAGCGGCTGATGCGCAGCGGCATCACGCCGATCGACATCGAAGCGCAGGCGACGCGCGGCGATCTCGGCAGCCGGCTGGCAGCACTGCGCGCCCGGCTCACGCCGCGCGGCATCGACGATACCGACCTGGCGCGGCTGGCGCGCGAGCTGCACACCCTGTGCCGCGCCGGCATCCCGCTGACCCCCGCCCTGCGCGTGCTGGCGGCGAGCACGCACAAGCCACCACTGGCCGAGCTGCTGCAGGGCCTCGCCGACGATCTCGAAGCCGGCCGCGACCTGGCCAGCGCCCTCGGCCGCCATCCGCGGCTGTTCTCGCATCTGTTCATCAGCCTGGTGCGCGTCGGCGAGACCAGCGGCCGACTCGACCAGGCCCTGCTGCAGCTCGCCCGGCACCTCGACGCGGAACGCGACAATCGCGAGCGGGTGAAAGCCGCGCTGCGCTACCCGCTGGTGGTGATCGGCGCCGTGCTGATCGCCATCGGCGTAATCAACAACTTCGTCGTGCCCACCTTCTCCGGCGTCTTTGCGCGCCTGGGCGCCGATCTGCCACTGGCCACCCGCGCACTGATGGCCAGCTCCGAGTTCACCCTGCGCTGGTGGCCGCTGCTGCTCGCCGGCAGCGCCCTCGGCGGGCTGGCGCTGCGCCACTGGCTGCGCAGCCGCGACGGCCGCTATCACTGGGGCCGGTTGCAGCTGCAGCTGCCGCTGCTCGGAGCCATCCTGCAGCGCGCCGCGCTGGCGCGCTTCACCCGCTCGCTGGGGCTGGCGCTGGGCGCCGGCGTGCCGCTGCTGCAATCGCTGAGCGTCGCCGCCGGCTCGCTGGACAACGACTACCTCGAAGCCCGCGCCGCGCAGATGCGCAGCGGTGTCGAGCGCGGTGAATCGCTGTCGCGCACCGCCGCCAGCAGCGGCCTGTTCACCCCGCTGGTGCTGCAAATGCTCAGCGTCGGCGAGCAGACCGGCGCGCTCGACGAGCTGCTGCTGGAGACCGCCGAACACTACGAGCGCGAGGTCGGCCAGCAGTTGAAAACGCTCAACGACAGCCTCGAACCCATTCTGATCTGCGCCGTGGGCGCGCTGGTGCTGCTGCTGGCGCTCGGCGTGTTCCTGCCGATGTGGGATCTGGCCGCCGCGGCGCGCAGCGGCTGAGCGCGGCGCGCTACAGAAAGCGCCAGCGGCGGCCGATAGCCCGGCTAACGCCATCGCCCCGGACAACGCCAATGAGTAGCCAGCGCGGCACCCGCCTCCTCGAACTGACCCTGGCCAGCGCGATCATCGGTCTGCTGGTCGGCAGCGGTGCACAGCAGTTCGCCATCGGCAGTGGCGAGCACCACACGCAGGTCGGCGTGCGCGCCGCGCAACTGCAGACTGCGGTGCTCGACTTCCACCGCCAGTGGCTGAGCGCCGGCCACCGCGGCGCAGTGGACGACCTGCGCGGCTTCGCCGACGGACGCCTCGACAGCAACCAGCACGGCTGGCCGGTCGCCCGCGACGACAGCAATCGCAGCCCGGACCTGAACGACTGCGCCGCCCTGTGGCAGGCGCTGCAGGCACGACCGCCGGCGGTCACCGCGGCGCTACCCGGCAGCGAGCCCAGCGGCGACGCCCAATACATGCTGCTGCGCGAGGCCGACGGCTGCCTCTATCGCTATCTGCCAGCGCCCGAGCTGGCGATCCGCTACAACGCCGCCAATGGCCTGGTGGCGCTGCTCGGCACGCCCTGAGCCACAGCCCGGCGCAAAAAATTAAAGGCCGCCGCCAGCGCCACCGATAGCAGCCCAACACCGCGCATCCCGGCGCCGCGGCGGAGGTAGACGCAATGCCCAGACAAGCAGGCTTCACGCTGGTCGAACTGGTGGTGGTGATCATCATCCTCGGCGTGCTCGCAGCCACCGCGATGCCCAAATTCATCGACGTCAACAGCCAGGCACACGAGGCCAGCGTGATCGGCACCGGCGGCGCCTTTGGTACCGCGGTCGCACTGGTGCGCGCGCAGTGGATCGCCAACGGCCACAGCGGCGCGGTGGACAATCTGGCCGGTTTCGGCAACGCCGATGTGGACACCAGCGCCAACGGCTGGCCAGTGGCCACCGACGACGGCAACGCCACGCCCGACGCAAGCGACTGTGCAGCCCTGTGGAACGCCCTGTTGCAGGGGCCACCCAGCATCGCCACCAGCGGCACGGCCACAGACTACACCGCCACCGCCGACGGCAGCGGGGGCTGCACCTACACCTACAACGGCTTCGGCGGCATGGGCATCACCTACGACAGCAACAACGGCGCAGTGGACGTCGACAGCAACTCCTGAGGCGCCGTCGATCACAGCGGACAGCGCCGCCATGCCGGCAGAGAGCAGCGATAAACATGCACACCCGAGCGGCCGGCAACGGCTTCAGCCTGATCGAACTGATACTGGTGCTGGCTATCGTCGGCATACTCGCTTCAATAGCCGGGGTGCGCCATTTCTCCAGCTCGGAGCCCGCCGCGCGCGGCTTCGCCGACGAGACGCGCAGCACCCTGCTGCGCGCCCAACAGCAAGCCAGCGCCGGCGGTTGCGAGCTGCGCGTGCAGGTCAATGGCGGCGGCCTCGAGGTCTCCCGCTGGAGCGACTGCCAGCCGCTGGATCACGCTGCCCCCGGGCTGTCGCTGCAACACCCCGCCGGTGCTGGCCGCTGGCAGCGCGCGGCGCCCAGCGGCGTCGCTATCGGCACCCTCGACGTCTACTTCGACGCCCGCGGCCGCCCTCACCACAGCGCCACGCAGAGCCCGTTGAGCGAGGCGGTGCAGATCGCCATCGGCGCGCACCGCGTGCGGCTGGCGGCGGAAACCGGCTACGCCTGGAGCGACTGATGCGCCGCCGCGCCGGCGCCGCACGCGGCCTGTCGCTGATCGAGCTGCTGATCAGCATCAGCATCGTCGCCGTGGCGCTGGCCAGCAGCCTGGCCGCCACCGGCGGCTACCTGGTGCACAGCGCCACCCCGGCGATCCGCAGCCAGGCACTGGCCATCGCCAGCGCCTATCTCGAAGAGATCAGCACCCAGCCCTACAGCGATCCGGACGGTAGCGACAGCGGCAGCTGCGAAGAGGCCGCGCGCAGCGACTACGACGACCTCAACGACTACGCCTGCATCGCCGACAACGGCGCCCGCGACTTCAGCGGCACGGCCATCACCGGGCTGGATGGCTACCGCATCGCGGTGCGGCTCTCGGCCGCCACGCTGCATGGCGCCAACGGCCAGTGGGTGGTGGTCAGCGTCAGCCACGACGGCCTCGCCGGCGCGCCGCTGCGGCTGCAGACCTGGCGGGCGCAACTGCCGTGATCGCCGCCGCGCGGCGCGCCACCGGGCAGGCCGGAATGACACTGATCGAGCTGCTGGTGGCGATGACCCTGACGGCGATCATCGCCACGCTGGTCGGACAGCTGATCGCCCGACCGCTGCAAGCCTACGAGCAACTGCTGCGCCGCGCGCAGCTCGCCGAGATCGCTCAGGCAGCGTTCGGCAACATCAGCCGCGAGCTGCGCGGCGCACGGCCCGACAGCCTGCGGGTCGGCTGCGCCGGCACCTGTGTGGAATTTCTGCCGGCGCGCTCGCCGCAGCCGGACGTGCCAACCGCCAGCGGCCCGGTGACCTATCTGTGCGACCCGGCCAGCGGCAGCCTGCGCCGCTACTGGGCTTATCCGATCCGCGCCGGCGGCGACAGCCGCGCCGAACTCAGCGCGCTGCGCGGCGCGCGCTCAGCGCCGCTGGCTGATCGGGTCGAATCCTGCGACTTCAGCTACCGACCCGGCGACGGCTCGCGCGCCGGGCTGCTGCGTTTGTCGCTGGGCCTGGCGAGCGACTTCGCTTCCGGCCACCGCGAGCGCATCGTCCTGCTGTTGCAAACCCGCGTGGCGAAGGCGCCGTGAGCGGCCGCCACATCGGCCGGCGCCGGCAGCGCGGCCTGTCGCTGGTGGCGGCGATTTTTCTGCTCACCACGCTGGCCTCGCTGATCGCGGTGATGGGCCGGATCACCGCCGTCCAGCACACCGGCAGCGCGCTGAGCCTGCAATCCAGCCGCGCCCGGTTCGCGGCGCACAGCGGCATCGAATGGGGCCGCTGGTACCTGCACGCCAAGCGCAGCTGCCCGCCGGCCACCGACTTCGCCATCGGCCGGTTCCGCGTCGCCCTGGAGCACTGCAGCGCCGCGGTAGTCAGCGATGGCGACGACCGTTACACGCGCTTCGAGATCCGTTTCGGCGCACGCAGCAGTGACCGCCGCTTCGGTGATCCCGACTACGCCGCGCACAGCCTGCGCGCCACGTTGCTGCTGCGATGAGCGCAACTCGACTGCGCCGTGGCGCGCGCGACGACGGCGGCCATCCGATAGCGGCAATCTTTCCTCCAGCATCACCGATGTCGGCCGATTTACCCTTGACACCCGGGCTATCGAATCGCCCGACCGAACGCGCTGCGAAGTGCCCGTGCCGCCACCGCGGCCACCACCGGGG
>CBFCYW010000142.1:0-6381 GCA_965602395.1 uncultured Chromatiales bacterium | reverse complement strand
TCGAACTGCTTGGGCGCGCGCACCAGCTGCATCGCCGCGTTGTCCACGTACATGTGCGAAAGCTCGACCTGCGGATACTCGGCGGCCAGACGATCCATCACCTCGCGCCACAGCTCGGAGACCTCCAGCACATTGGCCTTGTCCACCGAACACAGGCGCCGGTTGCGCTTGCTGGCGATCTCAAAGGCGCTGCGGCCGATGCGCTCGATCTCCGACTCGCGGTAGACCAGCGTGTTGAAGCCGCGCCGCTCGCCGCCCTCCAGCGTCTCGATGCCGCGCGGCTGGCCGAAGTAGATGCCGCCGGTCAGCTCGCGCACGATGAGGATATCCAGCCCCGCGACCACCTCGGACTTGAGGCTCGACGCCTCGGCCAGCTGCGGGTAGAGGATCGCCGGGCGCAGGTTGGAGAACAATTCCATCTGGGCGCGGATCGCCAGCAGGCCGCGCTCCGGGCGTACCTCGCGCGGCAGTTCGTCGTACTTCGGCCCGCCCACCGCGCCGAGCAGCACCGCGTCGCTGGCGCGCGCCAGCGCCAGGGTTTCATCGGGCAGCGGCTTGCCGGCGGCGTCGTAGCCGGCACCGCCGATGGGCGCCTGCCGCCACTGTGCGTCGAAGCCGAAATCGGCGCGCAGGCATTCGAGAACCTTCAGCGCCTCGGCGATGATCTCCGGGCCGATACCGTCACCCGGCAAGATGGCGATCTGCTTGCTCATGCTTGGCGTGCTTCCGTTTTTGTTGCGACGCAGCAAATGCGTCAGTGTACTGGAACTGGATTCACAAATCAGCGCCCTTCAGCGCTCCTCGTGTTCGATCACGTACCGCTCCTGCCGCGCTGCAGCAAGCCAGGCGGCGAGGTCGGCATCGCCCAGCTGGGTGTCGAGGTAGGCGCGCGCCTCAGCGCTCACCGGCACCGCGTAGCGGTCAAATCGCAGCGCCACCGGGGCGAAGAACGCATCGACGACGGACCAGTCGCCGCACAGCCAGGGGCCAGCCGCGCCGAAGCGCCGGCGCAGCCCGGCCCACAGCGCCTCGATGCGCGCGATGTCGGCGGCGCAGGCCGCGGAGTAGTCGAGCGCCGCCACCGCGCGGCGGCAGTTCATCGGCAGCTCATCGCGCAGCGCAGCAAAGTCCGAGTGCATCTGCGCGCAGGCGGATCGCGCCACCGCCCGCGCGGCGCGATCCGCAGGCCACAGCGCCGGCTGGCGCTCGGCCAGATATTCGGCGATCGCCAGGCTGTCCCAGATCGACAGCCCATCGTCTTCGAGCACCGGCACGCAACCGGCCGGGCAGTGCTCGGCCATCAATCGATCACCCTCGGGGGTGTCCAGCGGGATCAGCAACTCATCGAAGTCGAGCCCCGCCTTGCGCGCCACCAGCCAGCCGCGCAGCGACCAGCTGGAATAATTGCGATTGCCGATAATCAGCCGCATCTCGCCACTCCCGTTGACTGTTATTTACCGTTGAATTGTTCGACGGCCGCCGACGCGGCCAAACGCCTCAGGCGAACAGCCACGGCGCCTCGTCGCGGCGGCGCTGTTCGTAGGCGCGGATCTGCTCGGCGTGCTGCAGGGTCAGGCCGATATCGTCGAGGCCATTGAACAGGCAGTGCTTGCGGAACTCGTCGATCTCGAAGGCGAAGGCTTCGCCGGCCGGGGTGGTCACCGTCTGCGCTTCGAGATCGATGGTCAGCGCGTAGCCCTCGCCGGCCGCCGCCTCGCCAAACAGCTGATCGACCACCTCGCTGGCGAGGCAGATCGGCAGCAGTCCGCTTTTGAAGCTGTTGTTGAAGAAAATGTCGGCGAAGCTCGGTGCGATAACCGCGCGAAAGCCGAAGTCATCCAGCGCCCACACCGCGTGCTCGCGCGACGAGCCGCAGCCGAAGTTCTCGCGCGCCAGCAGAATCTGCGCGCCGGCGTAGCGCGGCTGGTTGAGGACGAAATCCGGATTCGGCCGGCGGCTGGCATTGTCGATGTCCGGCGCGCCCGGGTCGAGGTAGCGCCAGTCATCGAACAGATTGGGGCCGAAGCCGGCGCGCTTGACCGACTTCAGATACTGCTTGGGGATGATCGCGTCGGTATCGACGTTGGCGCGATCCATCGGTGCGACCAGGCCGGTCAGCTGGGTGAATGCTTTCATCTCGGCGACTCCTTATTAACTACAGCTCGCGCACATCGGTGAAGTGGCCGGCGATGGCCGCCGCCGCCGCCATCGCCGGGCTGACCAGATGGGTGCGCCCACCCTGCCCCTGGCGGCCCTCGAAATTGCGGTTGGAGGTCGAGGCGCAGCGCTCGCCCGGCTCCAGCCGGTCGGCATTCATCGCCAGACACATCGAGCAGCCCGGCTCGCGCCACTCGAAGCCGGCGTCGAGAAAAATCCGGTCCAGCCCCTCGGCCTCGGCCTGCCGCTTGACCAGCCCGGAGCCCGGCACCACCATCGCCAGCGCCACGCTGTCGGCCACCTTTCTGCCCTTCGCCACCGCCGCCGCTTCGCGCATGTCCTCGATCCGCGAATTGGTGCAGGAGCCGATGAACACCTTGTCGATGGCGATCTCGCCAATCGGCGTGCCCGGCTGCAGATCCATGTAGGCCAGCGCCTTGCGCATGCCCTCGGCCTTGACCGCGTTGGCCTCGGCGGCCGGGTCGGGGACTGTGGCGTCGACGCCGACGACCATCTCCGGCGAAGTGCCCCAGCTGACCTGTGGCTGGATGCTGGTGGCATCGATGCGCACCGTTTTGTCGAAGCGGGCATCCGCGTCGGAGACCAGCTCGGCCCAGGCGGCGACGGCGGCCGGCCACTGCTCGGCGCTGGGCGCGAAGGGCCGGCCTTCGACGTAATCGATGGTGGTCTGATCCACCGCCACCAGCCCGGCGCGGGCGCCGGCCTCGATAGCCATGTTGCAGACCGTCATGCGGCCCTCCATCGACAGCGCGCGGATCGCCTCGCCGCCGAATTCGATGGTGTAACCGGTGCCGCCGGCGGTGCCGATCTCGGCGATGATCGCCAGCACGATGTCCTTCGCGGTCACCCCCGGGCCGACCCGGCCATCGACGCTGACCAGCATGTTTTTCATCTTTTTCTGGATCAGGCACTGGGTGGCCATGACGTGCTCGACCTCGGAGGTGCCGATGCCAAAGGCCAGCGCGCCGAAAGCGCCGTGGGTGGCGGTGTGCGAATCGCCGCAGACCACCGTCATCCCCGGCAGGGTGGCGCCCTGCTCCGGCCCCATCACGTGCACGATGCCGCGCCGCACGTCGCCCATATCGAACAGCGTCACGCCCTTGTCGCGGCAATTGCGCTGCAATGTCTCCACCTGCAGGCGCGCCACCGGATCGGCGATGCCCTGGTCGAGATCGACGGTCGGCGTGTTGTGATCCGGCACCGCGAGCATCGAATCCAGCCGCCACGGCTCGCGCCCGGCGAGCCGCAGGCCCTCAAAAGCCTGCGGCGAGGTCACCTCGTGGACCAGATGGCGATCGATGTAGAGCAGCGCCGTGCCATCCGCCTCGCGGCGCACCACGTGCTGTTCGAACAACTTGTCGTACAGGGTCTTGCCTGGCATGGGTCATTCCTCGAAATACGCGTGCAAGTGCTTGATTCGAGCACGCGAGCAGATGGATTTCTGCGATGGAGGGAAGTCTAGGCTTGTCGCATCAATGAAACCAATTCATTATTTTCATGTTTGTAATTCTTTTCAGGAATAGATTGTGGAACTGAACACACTGGAGGCCTTTCTCGCCGTCGCCGACAGCCGCTCCTTTTCGCGCGCCGCCGAGCAGCTGTTCCTCACCCAGCCGGCGATCAGCAAACGCATCGCCGCACTGGAGAGCCAGCTCGACGCGCGCCTGTTCGACCGCGTCGGGCGCAACATCCAGCTCACCGAGGCCGGCCTCGCCCTGCTGCCCAGCGCGCGCCGCGTGCTCGCCGAACTGGCGCAGACCCGCACCGCGCTGCGCCAGCTGGCCAGCGGCGAGATCGCCGGGCGGCTGTCGCTGGGCACCAGCCATCACATCGGCCTGCACCGCCTGCCGCCGGTGCTGCGCCGCTTCAGCGCCGCGCACCCCGGCGTCGAGCTGGATCTGCACTTCATGGATTCCGAAGAGGCCTGCGCCGCGGTCGAGCGCGGCGAGCTGGAGCTGGCGGTGGTCACCCTGCCCGAATCGCCCTACCCCAAGCTGGAAACCCGCGAGCTGTGGCCCGATCCGCTGGCCTTCGTGGTCGGCGCCGAGCACCCGCTGGCCGGCCGCGCGCGAATCGCGCTGGAGGAGCTGGCGACGCACCCGGCGATCGTCCCGGCGCGCGGCACGGTGACCCGCGACATTCTCGACAAAGCCCTGCTGCCGCGCGCGCTGCGGCTGAAAGTAGCGCTGGAGACCAACTATCTGGAAACCATCAAAATGATGGTCTCGGTGGGCCTGGGCTGGAGCATGCTGCCGGAGAACATGCGCGGCGACGAGCTGATCGCCCTGCGCTGCGACGAGCTGCGACTCGGTCGCCGCCTCGGCATGGCGCAGCTGCGCGGCCGCAGTCTCGGCAACGCCGCGCGGGCCTTCGTCGATGCCCTGCTCATCGCCGCCAGCGATTGCGGCGACAGCAGCGCGACGCACTGAGCGCCGCGCGGCTACACTGTGCCGCCCGCCGCCGGATGCACCGCCCCATGAACGACGCCACCCGCCAGCCGCCCGCAGCACGGCCCTCAGCACCGCGCTGGCACTGCCCGCTGTGCCGCCAGCCACTGCTGGCCAGCGAACGCCGCTACGCCTGCGCCAGCGGGCACAGCTTCGATCCGGCCCGCGAGGGCTACCTCAACCTGCTGCCGGCCCACCGCAAACACAGCGCCGAACCGGGCGACAGCAAAGCGATGCTGATCAGCCGGCGCAAATTTCTCGAAGCCGGCCACTACCAGCCGCTGGCGCAGCGGCTCGCCGAACTGGCCGGCGAGCTGCGCAACGACGACCATTTCGCGCTGCTCGACAGCGGCTGCGGCGAGGGCTGGTACAGCGGCCAGCTGGCCGCCGCGCTGCACCGGCAACTGCCCGAAGGGCTGGCGCTGCACGCCATCGACATCGCCCGCGACGCCATGCGCATGGCCGCCAAACGCTATCCGCAGGTGCATTTCGCGGTCGCCAGCAACGCCGCGCTGCCCCTCGGCGACGCCGCGCTGCAACTGCTGCTGCGGGTCTTCGCCCCCGGCAGCGACGCCGAAGTGGCGCGGGTGCTGGCACCGGGCGGCCACTTCGTGGTGGTCAACCCCGGCCCGGAGCACCTGTTCGCGCTGCGCCAGCTGGTCTATCGCGACCCGCGCCGCCACGACACGCCGCAGGCGCAGATCGACGGACTGGAACACGTCGCCCGCCACGCGGTGCAGTACCCGCTGGCGCTGGAGCGCCCCGGCGAGGCCGCGCGGCTGCTGGCGATGACCCCCTACTACTGGCGCGCCGACGCCGACACCCAGGCGCGGATCGCCGCGCTGCAGCGCTTCGCCACGCCGGTGGATTTCTGCATCGATGTCTACCGCAAGCCCTGACACAGCGGCCACCGGCGCGCTGCCGATCCTCTACCGCGACCGCTGGCTGGTAGCGGTCAACAAGCCCGCCGGCCTGCTGGTGCACCGCAGCGAGCTGGACGCCGAGCGCAGCGATTTTCTGCTGCAACGGCTGCGCGACCAGCTCGGCCAGCGGCTGTACCCGCTGCACCGGCTGGACAAGCCCACCTCCGGCGCGCTGCTGTTCGCACTGGATAGCGATACCGCGCGGCTGCTCGGCGAGCAATTCAGCGGCGACGGCATCGACAAACGCTACCTCGCCGTCGTGCGCGGCTGGACGGAGGAATCCGGCACCATCGACTACCCGCTGCTGCCGCTGCGCGACCACCCGCGGCAAAAGGGCCGCGAGCGGCCACCGAAAGCGGCGCAGCCGGCGCGCACCGACTACCGCCGGCTGGCCAGCGCCGAGCTGCCGCATGCCGTCGGCCGCTACCCCACGGCGCGCTATTCGCTGCTGGAGCTGCGCCTGCACAGCGGCCGTCGGCGGCAGATCCGCCGCCATCTCAAGCACATCTTCCACCCCGTCATCGGCGACAGCTCGCACGGCGACGGCGCCCACAACCGCTTTTTCCGCGAACAGTTCGACTGCCGCCGGCTGCTGCTGCACGCCCGCTCGCTGGCGCTGGCGCACCCGCGCAGCGGCGCGCCACTGCGCATCGACGCGCCGCTGTGCGGAGTGATGGCGCGGGTCTGCGAGCAGCTGTTCGGCGCAATGCGCTGCGCGGATTGCGCCCGACCCGCCCCCTAGCCATCTCCCGATGGCGATTGCCGCCGAAGGCGGCATGATTTCGGTGGCGCTGCAAACGGCCTGCGGCCGCCCCCCAGTAGGAGCCATCTCC
>CBFCYW010000141.1:0-6487 GCA_965602395.1 uncultured Chromatiales bacterium | reverse complement strand
TTGGTTGTAGAGCCTGACGTATCGGCTGAGCGTGTCGTGCAGATGTTCCCCTGAACGGAACCTGTGGGTGTTGAGCAGCTCGCTGATGCGGCCGTTGAAGCGCTCGATCATGCCGTTGGTTTGCGGGTGTCCGGGTTTGATCAGGCGGTGCTCGATAGCGTGCTCGGCACAGACCTTTTCGAAGGCGTGGTTGCCGGTGGGCTGGCGCTGTCCGGTGGCGCAGAAGCGGTCGGAAAACCGCTTGCCATTGCATGCAAATTTTTTCAGACACCTCTCACCTGATCCCACAAAAAAAGCCGGCCACAAAGGGCCGGCTCGAAAAACCGCGCGGCGGGGGATAAGCCCACCACACTCAACGGCACAAACTCAGAACAGCCCTTCGATCTGGCCATCCTTGTTGACGTAGATTTTCTCCGCTGCCGGCACCTTGGGCAGGCCGGGCATGGTCATGATATCGCCGCAGATGACCACCACGAAACCGGCGCCGGCGGACAGGCGCACGTCGCGGATCGGCACCACGTGGTTGGATGGCGCGCCCTTGCAGTCCGGGTCGGTGGTGAAGGATAGCGGCGTCTTGGCGATGCACACCGGCAGGTCGCCGTAGCCGTCGTCCTGCAGCTTGCTGAAGGCGTTGCGCACGCGCTGATCGGCGATGATGCCCTGCGCGCCGTACAGCTCCTGGGCGATGGTGCGGGCCTTGTCCCACAGCGGCAGGCTGTCTTCGTAGAGGAAGCGGAACTGGCCCGGCTCTTCGTCGATCATGCGCACCACTTCGTTGGCCAGATCCATGGTGCCCTCGCCGCCCATGGCCCAGTGATCGCACATAATCGCGCGGGTATCGATTTCGGCGCAGAGCTGGCGCAGCAGATCAACTTCTGCGTCGGTGTCGGCACTGAAGCGGTTGATAGCGACCACCACCGGCACGCCGAACTTGCGGGTGTTTTCGACGTGGCGGGCGATATTTTCGAAACCCTTCTTCAGCGCGTCGAGGTTTTCTTCCTTCAGCTCGGCCAGTTCGGCGCCGCCGTGCATCTTGATCGCGCGAATGGTGCCGACGATGACCGCGGCATCCGGGGTCAGGCCGGCTTTGCGCATCTTGATATTGAAGAACTTCTCCGCACCCAGGTCGGCGCCGAAACCGGCCTCGGTGACCACGTAATCGGAAAGCTTGAGTGCGGTGCTGGTGGCCAGTACCGAGTTGCAACCGTGGGCGATGTTGGCGAACGGGCCGCCGTGGACAAAGGCCGGGGTGCCTTCGAGGGTCTGCACCAGGTTGGGCTGGATGGCATCTTTGAGCAACGCGGTCATCGCGCCCTGGGCGTTGATGTCGCGGCAGTAGACCGGGCTGCGGTCGCGGCGATGGCCGACGACGATGTTGCCGAGACGCTCCTGCAGATCGTCGAGGTTGCGCGCCAGGCAGAAGATCGCCATCACTTCGGAGGCCACGGTGATGTCGAAACCGTCGGTGCGCGGGAAGCCGTTGGTGACGCCGCCGAGACCGTTGGTGATCTCGCGCAGGGCGCGGTCGTTCATGTCCACCACGCGCCGCCAGGTGATGCGGCGGCGATCCATGCGCTGGGCGTTATCCCAGTAGTTGTGGTTATCGACCATCGCCGAGAGCAGGTTGTGCGCGGCGCCGATGGCGTGGAAATCGCCGGTGAAGTGGAGGTTGATATCCTCCATCGGCACCACCTGCGCGTAACCGCCACCGGCGGCGCCACCCTTGACGCCGAAGCAGGGGCCGAGGGACGGCTCGCGCAGACAGATGCTGGCATTTTTACCGATGCGGCGCAGGCCATCGCCGAGACCGACGGTGGTGGTGGTCTTGCCCTCGCCGGCCTTGGTCGGGCTGATGCCGGCGACCAGGATCAGCTTGCCGTCCGGGCGATCCTGCACCGAATTGATGTAATCCAGGGAGATCTTCGCCTTGGTGTGACCGTAGGGCAGCAGGTCCTTCTCCTCAATACCGAGGCTGCCGGCGATCTCCCGAATCGGCTGGATCTCGGTTTCGCGGGCAATCTGGATATCGCTCTTCGGATTCTTGTGCTGTTCTACGGGCATGATGCTGGCTCCTCGTGGGAATGTGGTGCTCGTTGGACTGCCGATTTTTGTCAAATCGCGGGATTCGGGTGGGCGCAATGGTGGGCCAAGCCGGTGGAAAAAAACGGTTGCCGTGCGACCCCAGCTAAAAAAAATGCGACATGTGCAGCGCCGCGTGGAGATAAGCCAAGAGTGGTAGTTGCAGCGGCGTCGGCGGAGCTGCCCGCGCGGCGATCAGCGATGATGGCATCCCGCAGCAGCCCTCAGCTGAATTGCCGGCCGGCGACAAGCAACGGAAAACCAGCCATGAGCAAAACCGAGATCGCAACCACCGCCAGCGGCGCCTGCCTGTGCGGCGCGGTGCGCTACAGCGTCCGCGGCGAACTGCGCGACGTGGTCAATTGCCACTGCAGTCAGTGCCGGCGCAGCCACGGCCACCACGCCGCCTACAGCTCCGTAGCGCTGGCGGATCTGCAGATCGAATCCGACGGCGGCAGCGATGGCGACGCACTGCGCTGGTACACGGCGCCGGATCGCATCGCCCGGCGCGGCTTCTGCCAGTATTGCGGCGCCAGCCTGTTCTGGGCGCCGCTGGGCGAGCCACGGGTAGCGGTCGCCGCCGGCAGCCTCGATCAACCCACCGGACTCACCACCGTGCGCCACATCTTCACCGCCGACATGGGCGACTACTACGAAATCAGCGATAGCCTCGAACAGCTGCCGCGCGGCCACGCCGGGTAGCCTCGCCAGCGCATGGGCGAGCGGCAAAAGGGCCGCCGAGCCGGTGCCCGGCGGCCCCCCTTTGCGCCCTCTTTCCGGTGCGGCCCTTTGCGAACCGCTGCCGGCCTCAGGTGGCCTCAGGTGGCCTCAGGCGGCCTCAGCGGCGAAATGTGCCTCGACGCCGGCCATCACCGCGTCGCGATCGAACTCGGCGCCCATTTTCAGCATCGCATCGGCGAAGCGGCCGACGATGTCGGCGATCGCCGCGGCGGTCAGCTGGTTGAGGATGCCGATGCGCACCTGCACCGGCTCCGACAGGGTCGGCCAGATGCCGAAGCCCTCGGCGCGGCAGGCGCCGACCAGTTCCTTTTCGCGGCCGGCCAGATCGCCCGGCAGATTGAGCACCACCAGGCTGGTCATGTTGGAAGTCACCTCGCAGCCCATCCGCTGCACCGCCTCGCGCAGCACCTTTTCACAGGCGGCGTAGTCGGCGGCCTTCTGCGCGCGGCCGTGCTGCAGCAGCAGGCGCAGTGCCTCGTGGAAGGAGGCCACCGCATAGCCGGAGTGGGTGCGGTGATAGCTGCCGGCGGCGATATCTTCGCCGTCGGCGATGCCCCAGTGGCGCGCTTCGAGGATCGGGTGATGCACGTAAGTGTGGCAGCCGCGCTCGCGGACGATGGCGATCGCCTCATCGCGGAAGCTCACCGGGGCGTAGGTCAGCGGCAGCGCCAGCACGCCCTTCTGCGGGCAGGATGCCCAGATGCCCACCGCCGGGTAGTCGTCGATGTCGAAATCGGCGATGCCCAGGCTGGAGACCGCATCGACTATGCCCATCGCGCCGTGCTTCGCACAGGCATCGTTGAAGCCCTGCAGATCGTTGATCCGCCCGCTGCCGGTCTCCCAGTGCGCCATGAAGGCCCACATCGGCTTGTGCTCGGCGAGGGCTTTTTCGACGATCTCGCCGGTCACCGACTGGCCGTGCGGCACGTTGACAATCGTCACGCCGGCCGGCTGCGGGTCCAGCGAATTGGCCGCCAGCTCCTCGCGGGTCGCAGCCTTCATGCGGATGGTCAGGCCATCGAGGCCGCTGAAAGTGCCGTTGACGAAAGCCACCACCCTGTCGCCGGGCAGGATCGGGCTGAGGGCGCAATCCAGCCCGCTGAAACCGGTGCCGCCGACGCCGAAGGTGTAGCTATTGCCGGTGCCGAACAGCGCGCGCAGCATCTGCTTGGCCTCGACCATGCCGCGCAGCACATCGGCCTGCATGTGATCGGCCACGCCGGCGCGGGCGAAGCTCTCCAGCACGCGCGGATCGGTATTGCCCGGGCCGGGGCCGGCGGCCAGCGTATCGGGGATCTCCAAACGGGGGAAAATGCTCATCTCGCTTGCTCCAGAAATTGCTGTCAGCGCGCCGCGGGCCGATCTGGCCGCCGCCCTCTGTGGCGCGTCGAGAAATGCATGTGGTTGAGCGCGACCCTAGCTGATCGGCCGGTAGAAAATTTGGGTCAGAGCGACCTGCGCTTGCGTGGATTGCACTTTTGCGGCGCAAATCCGCGCCACTTGACGGCCGGTGCCGGAAGTCGGTGGAGAGCTGGAGAGAGGGGCGGTGGCGCCGCCGCGGCGACGCCACCGGGGCGGCCGATCAGCCGCGGTAGACGGGGTACTCGGCGCACAGTGCGGAGACCTTCTGCGCCACCGTGGCGATGGTCGCCTCATTGTTGATGTCATCGAGCACATCGCAGATCCAGTGGGTGATCTGCACCGCCTCGGCATCCTTGAAGCCGCGGGTGGTCATCGCCGGCGAGCCGATGCGCAGGCCGGAGGTGACGAAGGGCGACTGCGGATCGTTGGGCACGCTGTTCTTGTTCACCGTGATGTGCGCGCGGCCCAGCGCGGCGTCGGCGTCTTTACCGGTGATGCCCTTGTCGATCAGATCGAGCAGGAACAGGTGGTCGTCGGTGCCGTTGGAGACGATCTTGTAGCCGCGCTCCTGAAAGGTGCTGGCCATCGCGCGGGCATTGGCGATGACCTGTTTCTGGTAGTCGCCGAAGGACGGCTCCAGCGCCTCTTTGAAGGCCACCGCCTTGGCGGCGATGACGTGCATCAGCGGGCCGCCCTGAATGCCCGGGAACACCGTGCTGTTGAGCTTTTTCTCGATCTCCGGGTTGGCGCGCGCCACGATCAGACCGCCGCGCGGACCGCGCAGGGTCTTGTGCGTGGTGGTGGTGCAAACGTCGGCGATCGGCACCGGGTTGGGGTACAGGCCGGCGGCGACCAGACCGGCGACGTGGGCCATATCGACGAAGAAATAGGCGCCGACCTGATCGGCGATGTCGCGAAAGCGCTGCCAGTCGACGATCCGCGAGTAGGCGGAGAAGCCGGCGACGATCATCTTCGGCTTGTGCTCGCGGGCCAGCCGCTCGACCTCGGCGTAATCGATGTCGCCGTTCTCATCGAGGCCGTACTGCACCGCGTTGTAGATCTTGCCGGAGAAATTGACCTTGGCGCCGTGGGTCAGATGGCCGCCGTGGGCCAGGCTCATGCCGAGAATGGTATCGCCCGGATTGACCAGCGCCATGTACACGCCGGCGTTGGCCTGCGAGCCGGAGTGCGGCTGGACGTTGGCGAAGGCCGCGCCGAACAGCTGCTTGGCGCGCTCGATGGCCAGCACCTCGACCTGATCGACGTACTCGCAGCCGCCGTAGTAGCGCTTGCCCGGATAGCCCTCGGCGTACTTGTTGGTCAGGCAGGAACCCTGCGCTTCCATCACCCGCGGGCTGGTGTAGTTTTCGGAGGCGATCAGCTCGATGTGATCCTCCTGGCGCTGGGTCTCGGCCTGGATGGCCGCACTCAGCTCGTCATCAAAACCGGCGATGCGGTCGTCTTTGCTGAACATCAAAGGTCTCCTCGACCGGCCCGGGCCGGCACTGTCATCGATAGCTGGATTTCGCCTGCGGCGGCTGCGCTGTGCCGACTGTCAGATCTGCCGCGGCGCGCCTCTGGGCCCGCCGGGGCGGGGGGCGCGAAGGGTGTCGTTAGGCTGCGGCAGGGGCATCACCCGGTCGGCGGACGGCGCGTGGATAGCGGCTTTTAGCATACCGTCCGGCGGCGGGGAAACTTTTCCGCACGCCGACTTGTGATTGCCGCCAAGCGACCGCGGCCGGCCGGCAGCCTGCGCTACTTACTGCAGCTCCGGCAACTGGTAGCGGGAGTAATCGGGCAGCGCGAACAGCGCCGTATCGACCTCGCGCTCGGGGTTGAAATCGATCAGCAGGCGGCGCCGGCCATCGTCGCGGCGCCACTCGGCGACCGGAAAGCCGGCGGCGTGGCGCATCGCCACAGCGTGGATATTGTTGGCCAGAAAGCAGTCGCCGCGCAGCGACTCCGGGGTCACGCCGAGGCGCGCGAAATTGTTCGCCGCCACCGCCAGTCGGTACTCGCGCAGCGCCGCGGCGGCATCGTCGAGCAGGCCGGGCGCGGCGCTGAAGCCGCCGCAGTCAACGCCGTTGGCGCGCAGCCGATAGCTGCTCACCGCCACCCCGCCGACCGCCGGCGCCCCGTCCGGCAAGCGCTCGCGGACCAGTCCCAGCGCGGCCGGCACCTTCGGCAGCGGCGCCGCGCGCGGGATCACCAGCAGGCTGCGATCGGCGCGGGTGGCGTTGTACAAGGTGGCGCTGCGGCGATCGAACAGCAGGAAATCGCCATCGCCATCGCCATCGCCATCGCC
>CBFCYW010000140.1:0-6524 GCA_965602395.1 uncultured Chromatiales bacterium | reverse complement strand
CGACGGCTTTTACAGCACGAGAAAGCTCGGCCTGTTCGCCAGCGAGCTGGCCGCGCTGGGTGGCTTTTTTGCCGATGGCGACGGCGGGCCGGACTGGCGGCGCTTCAGCGAGCAGGCCGGCGAACAGCTCGGCCGCGGCGCCCGCGGCTGGCTGCTGAGTGTGGTGGCCTTCGACCTGCGCGCGCTGGGGCGGCTGGATGAGGCGCGGCAGCCGATGGCGGCGGGGCTGGAGATGCGGGTCGATGACGAGAAATGGGAGAACGCCGCGAGGGTCGCCAGCAACCTCAGCGAACTGTCGCTCAGCCTGGGCGATATCGCCGCCGCCCTGGCCCGCGGCGCCGATAGTGTGAAATTCGCCGATCTCAGCGAGGATGACTTTCTGCGCATGGCCTTGCGCAGCACCCACGCCGACGCCCTGCACCAGTCCGGCGATCTGCCCGCGGCGCGCGCGCTGTTCGAGCGCGCCGAGGTGATCCAGGCGGAGCGTCAGCCCGAATACCCGCGGCTCTACTCGCTGCAGGGCTTTTGCTACGCCGACCTGCTGCTGGCCGAGGCCGAGCGCGCCGCCTGGCGCGCCAGCGGCGGCTGGCTGGGCCGGGGGGCGGTGGCCTCGGCCGCCTCGGCGCCGGCGGCGGGCTGTGTGGATTGTGAGGCGGTGGCGGAGCGGGCCGAGGAAGCCCTGCAAATCGTGCTCAACGGCTCGAACAACTTACTGGATATCGCCCTCAACCAGCTCACCCTCGCCCGCAGCGCCCTCTACCGCGCCCTGCTGACCACCCCCGCCAGCGCCGATGCCGCCCGGCGCCGCGCGGCGCTGGCCGCGGCCGCCGAGCCCGCCGCGGCCGCCGTCGACGGGCTGCGCGATGCGGCACATAACGAATTCATCGTGTGCGGCCTGCTTACCCGCGCCTGGCTGCTGCGCCTGCTGGGCGACGAGGCCGCCAGCCGCGCCGAGCTGCGCGAGGCGCGGCAGATCGCCGAGGCCGGTTCGATGAAGCTGTTTCTGGCCGATATCGCCCTCACCGAAGCGCGCCTGTTCGGCGACCGCGAACGGCTCGCCGAAGCCCGCGCGCTGATCGCCGCAAGCGGCTACCACCGCCGCGACGAAGAACTGGCCGACGCCGAAAAACAGCTCGCCCCGTAGGCGCCACCGGCAGATGGCACCTGCTTAGGATACGTTGCCGCTGTCGTGCGGGTCGCTGGCGAAATCGTCGCAGAGCCCGCCGAAGCGGCGCGCGTATTCGGCGTTGGCCGGTGGCAGGCCGCCGTCCTCGGTTTCGCAGTGGGCCATCAGGTGGTCTTCGGCGCGCGCCTGAATGCGCGCGTAGAGGCTGCCGGTCAGTTCGCGGGCGCGCTGCCCGGCCCAGTCGCGCGGCAGCAGGCTGGCGGGCAGTTGGGCGTCGCGCAGCAGCACGCGGCGGAAGTCGTGGATCAGCAGGCTGCGCAGCAGAAAGCACTCGTGGGGCGGCAGGTCGTCGCGCTGGCGGGCGGCGTCCAGCAATGGCGCGAAGCTGGCGATGAAGTCGCGGTAGTCGGCTTCGATGGCATCCAGCTTCCAGCAGCGGCGGACCATCGCCTCGGTGGCGGCGCGCTCGGTGGAATCCAGCGGCCGGCCGTGCATCAGAATCGCCCGGTCGGCCAGGCCCATCTCGTCGAGCATGGCCTGCGCCGGCGCCAGCGCGGCGGTGGGGTGGGTGAAGACATCCGGCGCGATCATGCCGAAGCCCTGCCAGCTCAGCTCCTGGCGGATGGCGTCGCGCTCGGCGCTGGCCAGTTCGCCGGCGGAGACGAAAACCATCCGCCATTCGCCATCCCAGGCTTGCGGCGGGTCGTTGTAGATGCGCAGCTCGGCGGTGCCGAACTGGCGGCGGCCGCGCTCGGTGAGCCGGTAGTAGCTGCGCCGGCCGCGCTGCCTGGCGATCAGCCAGTTTTCCCGGGTCAGACGGAACACCGAGGTGCGCACCAGCCGCTGGTTGATGCCCAGTGGCTCGACCAGGCGGATCAGGCTGCCGAGCCAGACCTCGCCGCCGTGCGGCTCCAGCGAGTCGCCGTAGATGGTCATCAGCAGCGATTTGGTGCGCACCGGGCGGCGCTGGCGGAAGGCGTCGAGCAGTTGTTCGGTGCGGGCGGAGAGGCTCATCGGCGCATTTTATCGCGTTTTCCGGCGCTTATGTTGCGCTGCGGAATAAATGCCTGCAGGCCCCTGCGCGGGGGCTGCTGGGTGCTGCCGATGGCCGCTGATCGGCTGTTTGGCCCGCAGTTATGCACCCTGTCGCGATGGCGTTTGCGCCCTGCGGGGGCGCTGCTAGAATAGCCGCCCGCAGCACCGCTGCCCGGCCGATAGCAGCGCATCGCGCGCCACCATCGCCCCCTTCATCCGCAGCAGGCCAAGCCATGACCGGGCTCGATTTCGTCATCCTTGCTATCGCCCTCATCTCCGTTCTGATCGGCATCTATCGCGGTTTGCTGCGCGAGCTGATCTCCCTGGGCGCCTGGATTCTCGGCTTTGCGGTGGCGTTTACCCTGGCGCCGAGCCTCGCCGCGCGGCTGCCCGATTCCTGGGGCGACCCGGTGCTGCGCCTGAGCATTGCCGCGGTGGCGCTGTTTGTCGCCACGCTGCTGGTCGGCGGGCTGATCAGCCTGGTGGTGCAAAAGCTGGTGCAGCGCAGCGGGCTGACCATCTCCGATCGCGCGCTCGGCGCCGCCTTTGGCGCGGTGCGCAGCGTGGTCGTCATCGCCGTGCTGGTGCAGGCCGCCGGGCTCTCTCCGCTGCCGCAGTTGCCGGCCTGGCAGGATGCGGTGCTGCTCGAGCACTTCCGCGACGCGGCCATCTGGCTCAGGGATTGGCTGCCGGAAGGTTCGCGCCAATTGCTTTCCTACACTTGACACGCTGCCGGTCCCCGGCACGAGGTTGACCCTATATGTGTGGAATCATCGGCATCGTCGGGCGAGAGCCGGTCAACAGCGCCCTTTACGACGGACTGACCCTGCTGCAACACCGCGGTCAGGACGCCGCTGGCATCGCCACCAGCGACGGCGGCCGGATCAACATACGCAAGGCGCTGGGCATGGTGCGCGATGTGTTTCGCAGCCAGCACATGCAGCGCCTGGCGGGCAATATGGGCATAGGCCACGTGCGCTATCCCACCGCCGGCTCGACCAGTTCCTCGGAATCGCAGCCCTTTTACGTCAACTCGCCCTACGGCATCACCCTGGCGCACAACGGCAATCTGACCAATGCCGCGGCGCTGGCGCGCGATCTGTTCGAATCCGACCTGCGGCACATCAACACCAACTCCGATTCCGAGGTGCTGCTCAACGTCTTCGCCCACGAGTTGCAGAACCTGATCATCGACACCCGCCTGCAGCCGCAGCAGGTCTTCGACGCGGTGGCCGCCGTGCACCGCCGCTGCCGCGGCGGCTACGCGGTGATCGGCATGATCGCCGGTCGCGGCGTGTTCGCCTTCCGCGACCCCAACGGCATTCGCCCGGCGCTGCTCGGCAGGCGTGACGGCGCCGCCGGCAGCGAGTACATCATCGCTTCGGAGAGCGTCGCCATCGCCGGCCTCGGCTTCGAAGTGGTGCGCAACCTGCAGCCCGGCGAGGCGATCTACATCGAAGCCGATGGCAGCCTGCACAGCCGCCAGTGCGCCAAATCGCCGCGGCTGGCGCCGTGCATCTTCGAGTTCGTCTATTTCGCCCGCCCGGATTCGATCATCGACGAGATCTCGGTGTACAAATCGCGCCTGCGGATGGGCGAGAAACTGGCGCAGAAGATCAAGCGCGAATGGCCGGACAACGACATCGACGTGGTCATCCCGATCCCCGACACCAGCCGCACCTCGGCGCTGGAGCTGGCCTTTCACCTGGGCGTCAAATACCGCGAAGGCTTCATCAAAAACCGCTACATCGGCCGCACCTTCATCATGCCGGGGCAGACCATCCGCAAGAAATCGGTGCGCCAGAAGCTCAACGCCATCGATCTGGAATTCGCCGGTAAAAACGTGCTGCTGGTGGATGATTCCATCGTCCGCGGCACCACCTCCGAGCAGATCGTCGAAATGGCCCGAGACGCCGGCGCGCGGCGCGTCTACCTGGCCTCCGCGGCGCCGCCGGTGAAGTACCCCAACGTCTACGGCATCGACATGCCGGCCGCCGAGGAGCTGATCGCCCACGGCCGCACGCTGGCGCAGATCAGCGCGGCGATCGGCTGCGACCGGCTGTTCTATCAGGATCTCGACGACCTGATCGACTCGGTGCGTTTCGGCAATCCGGATATCGAGGTTTTCGAGACCTGCTGCTTCAACGGCGAGTACATCACCGGCGATGTCAGCAGCGACTACCTGCAGGATCTGCAGGATCGCCGCCGCGACAGCGCCAAAGCGCTGTCCGGCGGCGCCGGTGATGGCGCGGGCGAGGACGCGGATGACGACGCCGACGATGGCGGCGACAACGGCGACGACAACGGCGACGACAACGGCGACGAATCATCGGGCGATCAGGTCGGCGGCGTGCGAACCGCCTGACGGCGGCTCGCCGTGTAGCGGATGCCCGACCGCGACGCACCAGACTGGCTCGCCGGACTGCTGGCGCGATGGCCGGCGCTGGCGGCGCCGGCGGCGCTGCTGGTGCGCGTCGACAGCCAGCGCCTGTACCGCCTGCGCGATGGGCGCATCGCCGCCGAGTACCCCGTCTCCACCTCGCGCTACGGCATCGGCTGCGCCGAGGGCAGCCAGCGCACCCCCGACGGCCTGCACTGCATCGCGCAGAAGATCGGCGTCGGTGCGGCCTGCGGCGAGATCTTCGTCGGCCGCCGCGCACAGGGGCGGATCGCTGCCATCGAGCGCGCTGCGACGCCGGCGGCGGACGATCCGATCACCTCGCGCATCCTCTGGCTGCGCGGTCTGCAGAGCGGGCACAACGCCGGTCGCGATGCCGCCGGCGATTGCTGCGACAGCCACGCGCGCTACATCTACATCCACGGCACCGCACAGGAGGGCGCGCTGGGGCGCCCGGCCTCGATCGGCTGCGTGCGCATGGCCAACGCCGATGTGATCGCGCTGTTCGATGAGGTGGAGGAGGGCGAGGCGGTGCTGATCGTCGCCGAGCCGGGCGGCCAGCGCTGAGATTGCCGCGGCGGCCGCGGCAGGGATGACTATTCGGGCAACTGCCCGGGTATCTATTCGGGTTTGGCGTCTTCGATGCGCAGGCCGGCGCGCAGAAAATCATCCAGCTGGATGCCGTAGGTGCCGTCGGCGAGGCCGTGGTCGATGGCGTAGCGCTGGCCCTGCTCGTCGCAGACCTGCAGGCTGAGGTCGATCACCCGCTGGCTGGCGGGCTGCTTGTTGCGATCGAGCACGGTGATGACCCGCGGATTGAGGCGGTCGCGCGGGTTGACCGCGAGCACCAGTGCAACCTCGCCGTTTTCCAGTTCGACGATGCTGCCCGGCGGATAGACGCCGATCGCGGCGATCAGTCGATCCACCAGTGTCGCATCCAGCGCGCTGTCGCGCTCGGCGTACAGCTGGCGCAGCGCGCGGGTCGGCGGGCAGGGCGCTTCGCCGTGCGGGTGCAGCAGGTGATCGTAGTGGTTGGCAATGGTGACGATCTTGGCGTAGTGCGGGATCTGCTCGGCGCCGAGGCCGCGCGGGAAGCCGCTGCCATCGACGCGCTCGTGATGGCTGAAGGCGACGTCGGCGGCGCCGGCGTAGAGGTCGCGATTGGAGAGCAGGATATCGCGGCCGTGGTGGACGTGGCTGCGGTAGTTTTCGAGCGCTTCGCCGCGCAGTTTGTGCGCGGCGATAACCGGCTTCGGCAGGCGGGTCTTGCCGACGTCGTGGAGCAGCGCGCAGGTGGCCAGATCGCGCAGCTGCGTCGGTCTGAGGCCGTCTTCGCTGCCGATGATCACCGCCATGTTCATCGCATTGAGGGCGTGTTCGGCGAGTCCTTCGCTGTGCTTGCGGATGTGGCTCAGCCAGACCGCCGCATCGCGGTTGTGCAGCACCTGATCGACGCAATCGTCGACCACCTTGGTAACCTTATCGGCACTCAGGCTGTTGTTCAGGCGCAGTTCTTCGAACAGCTCGTCGGCGCTTTGCCGGGCGCGCGCGAAGATTCCGCCGGCGGCGTCGACGTCGTCTTCCATCTGGCCGATCGGGGACGGTGGGCGGCGCTGCAACTGCTCGCTGCGATATTCGACGTGCACCTGTTCGCAGATTCGCTGCACCTGGGCGATTTCCGCCGGGGTGTTGACCTTGAAGCGCTGAAACAGGAAGGGGGTATTCTCCCAGGGGCGATCCAGCTCGGTGATCAGCATGCCGGCGCGCAGGTCGGTCACCGGGATCCAGCCGCGTTTGACGACTCCCGGCTGCGGCTGGTCGCCTCGCTGCTGCGACTGCACCGTGGTCTTTCTGCGAAAGAATTTGAGCATGGCTTGTATCGCCGATGTCTCTGGCTGAAGCTGACCGCCCCGCTAGCGGCGTGTTGCGCCCTGCCTTGAGGACTTTGGCCGCATCCGCCCGCGG
>CBFCYW010000139.1:0-6639 GCA_965602395.1 uncultured Chromatiales bacterium | reverse complement strand
TCAGTCCATCAATCGGTCGCTGCGCACCCGATGGCGCTCGGCTTCGAGATGCGCCTCGGTCACCTTGCCGTACAGCTCGCGAATGCGGTGCACGCTGCCGATCACGCCGGGCTGTTCGCAGAAGGACATGATCAGCAGCAGCCGGTCGCTATCGCCGGTGTTCTCGGTCACCTGATGCAGCGAAAAGCGGCCGAGAAAGAACTGCAGATCACCGGGCTCCAGCGCCAGCCGAATCACCCGCTGGCGATCGCCGCGCAGCACCGCGCTGACATCGTCGTAGCATTCGTCATCGGCGCTGCGCAGATTGGGCGCATATTCAAAGTGGCCGCCGGATCGGGCCGGCCTGAGCAGCAGGGTGATGGTGAATTCGTTGGTGTCGAAATGCCAGTTGAAGCGGCTGCCGGGCACGCCGACGTTGACGATCATATTGGAGATCGGATCGGCGTAGATGTGCAGTTCGGGCTTGCCGAGGCAATCGGCGAGAAAACGCGCCAGCGGCGGCCAGTAGTAGAGCTGGTGGCAGGCGGTGGACGGGTCGAGCAGATCCTTGGTGATGAAGCCGTTGCTGCGCTCCATGAAAATGCGCCGCGGGTGATCTTCCGGCAGGCTCGGATCGTCCGCGGAGAAATAGGCATTGGTGCGCTTGCTGGGCGAGAAATAGGCCTGCGGCGCGCGCGCCTCGGCCTCGGACAGCAGCTGCTGCAGTCCCTCGGCGCTGAGGAAATTTTTTAGCACCGCGCAGCCATCTGTGGCCAGTTCGGCGCGGATCCGCTCGATGCCGGCCTGGCGCGCCGGATTGTCGGGCTCGTCGATGGGATAGCGCGCGTGATCGATCAGCGCACGCAGGTCGAAAACCTGGCTCATGAGATCCCCCCTTGGCGCGGGCGGTGGCTGCTGCGCGGCCGCTGGCCGCCGGCGCTTCGCGGCGATTTCGCGGCGATTTCGCGGCGATTTCGCGGCGAGTTCGCGGCGATTTCGCGGCGATTTCGCGGCGAGTTCGCGGCCATCCGCACGGCGCAGATTGGGCTTGGGGGGCGGGCGCTGTCCAGATCAGAATGCGACACGCGCACGTCACGCCCGGCGCCTTGCCGGGTGCGACGATGGATCGCGGACGAGGGCCGCCGGAGCGGGCGCTCCGGCGGCTGCGGGGGCTCAGATCGCCAGATATTCCTGGCGCAGATCCTCGTTGTCGAGCACCTCCTGCGCGGTGCCGTCGAAGACGATCTTGCCCATGTCGAGGATCAGTGCACGATCCGCCAGATGCAGCGCGGCGATGGCGTTCTGCTCGACGATGATGGTGGTCATGCCGAGCAGCTTGATCTGTTCGAGGGTCTTTTCGATCTCCTGCACGATCACCGGCGCCAGCCCCTCGTAGGGCTCGTCGAGCAGCAGCAGCTTGACGTCGCGCACCAGCGCGCGGGCCACGGCGAGCATCTGCTGCTCGCCGCCGGAGAGGGTCACGCCCTCCTGACTGCGGCGCTCGGCGAGGCGCGGGAACAGGTCGTAGACGCGCTCGATGCTCCAGCCGATCGGCGGGGCGATCTGCGCCAGCTGGAGGTTTTCCTCCACCGTCAGGCCCTGGATGATGCGCCGATCCTCGGGCACCAGGCCCAAGCCGTTGCGCGCCGCCTCGTGGGATTTCATCTCGTGCAGCGGCTTGTGATCGAGCCAGATCTCGCCGTGGTGCAGGGCCGGGTCGTCGAGGCGCGCGAGGGCGCGCAGGGTGGAGGTCTTGCCGGCGCCGTTGCGCCCGAGCAGGGCGATGATCTCGCCCTCGCGCACGTCGAAGCTGACGCCCTGCACGATGTAGCTTTCGCCGTAGTAGGCGTGCAGATCCCACACCGAACAGTAGGCGCGCTGGCCGCCCTGGGCGCGCACCGGATCGACCGCCGGGGCAACCTTGTCGGCGAATACGTCGCCGAGCAGGCTGCTGCTCTGTCGCTGGTTTTCGCTTTCCGCGCTCACAGGTGGGCTCCTCCGAGGTAGGCATCCTGAACTTTGGGGTTGCCCTTGATATCGTCGGGCAGTCCGCCGGCGATCACCGTGCCCTGGGCGAGCACGGAGATGTAGTCGGCGAGGGAAAACACCACGTGCATGTCGTGCTCGATCACCACCATCGTCAGACCGCGCCCGGCGATCTTTTTCAGCAGGTCGATGGTGTTGTTGGTGTCGGCGCGCGCCATGCCGGCGGTGGGCTCGTCGAGCAGCAGCAGCTTGGGCTGCTGCACCAGGCACATGGCCAGCTCCAGACGGCGCTTGTCGCCGCGCGAGAGCTGCCCGGCGACCACATCGGCGCGATCCGCCAGGCCGACGTCCTCAAGCTGGCTCATGGCCCGATCGCGGATCTCGCGCTCAGCCCGCAGCGGCGCCCAGGCGTTGACCCGAAAGGCGCCGTCGCGACTGGCCAGCGCCGGGATGGTGACGTTTTCCACCAGGCTCAATTCGCCGAAGATCTCCGGCGTCTGAAACACCCGGCTGACGCCGACCTGGTTGATCTCGTGCGGTCGCATGCCGAACAGCGAGGTGCCGCCGAAACTGACCGAGCCGGTATCCGGTATCAGGCGCCCGATCAGGCAGTTGAGAAAGGTGGATTTGCCGGCGCCGTTGGGGCCGATGATGGCGTGCACGCTGGCGGCCTCGACGTCCAGATTGACATCGTTGAGCGCCCTCAGCCCGCCGAAGTGCTTGTTGACGTTTCTTACTTCGAGTATGGACATGATCGCGCCTCAGTCAGCCTGCTGTTGATCGGCATCCGGGTCGGCCTTGCGCCGTCGCCGGAAGAGATTGCCTAGCCGGTTGAAGCCCTCCATCAGCCCGCCCGGCAGGAAGATCACGATCACCATGAACAGCGCGCCGAGGGTGAGGTGCCAGCCCTCGCCGACGAACAGGCCGCTGATGCTGACCATGATGTGCTGCAGGAATTCGGGCAGGAAGGAGAACACCTCGGTGAGGATGCCCTCGTTGAAGGCCGAGAAAATATTCTCGAAGTACTTGATCGCACCCGCGCCGATCACCGGCCCGAGCAGCGTGCCGGTACCGCCGAGAATGGTCATCAGCACCACTTCACCGCTGGCCGTCCACTGCATGCGCTCGGCGCCGGCGAGTGGATCGGTGATCGCCATCAGGCCACCGGCAAGGCCAGCGTACATGCCGGAGATGACGAACGCCGCCAGGGTGTAGGGGCGGGTGTTGAGGCCGGTGTAGGACATGCGGTTCTGGTTGGATTTGACCGCGCGCAGCATCATCCCGAAGGGCGAGCGGAAGATGCGCAGCGAGATGTAGAACATCAGGATCAGCATCACGCCGCAGAAGTAGTAGCCGCTCCAGCCGGACATCGACATGCCGAACAGATTGGTGGTCGGCAGGCCTTCGCCGCGCTCGACGCCGAACACTGAATCCAGCACGCGGGCATCGTCGAGGGTCAGCTGCAGGCCGGTCTCACCGTTGGTGATCGGGGTCAGCACCGAGTAGGCCAGGTTGTACGACATCTGCGCGAAGGCCAGGGTGAGGATCGAGAAGTAGATCCCCGAGCGGCGCAGCGCCACCACGCCGATCAGCACCGCGAACAGGCCGCCGAGCAGGGTCGACAGAATCAGCGCGGGGATGACGTTCATGGTCAGCAGCTTGAAGGTCCACACCGCGGTGTAGGAGCCGACGCCGAGGAAGGCGGCATGCCCGAACGAGAGGTAGCCGGTGAGCCCGAAGAGAATGTTGAAGCCGATGGCGAAGATGCCGAAGATCGCGAACTTCTGCAGCAGATCCGGGTAGCCACCGCCGATCGGCTCGAAGATGATCGGCGCCAGCGCGACCACGGCGATGAAGCCGGCGAGCAGCAGCCAATCTTTGTTTCTGGTGTTTTGTGCACTCATCGATCAGCTCTCCATCACGCCTTTGCGGCCAAACAGACCACGCGGCCTGACCAGCAGAATGACCACCGCGACCAGATAGATGATGATCTGGTCGATACCCGGCAGGATGGATTTGACCTCATTCATCGAGGCAAAGGACTGCAACACCCCGAGCAGGAAGCCGGCCGCCACGGCACCGCCGAGGCTGCCCATGCCGCCGACCACGACCACCACGAAACTGAGCACGAGAAAATCCATGCCCATGTGGTAGTCGGGGGAGAGGATCGGCGTGTACATCACCCCGGCGAGGCCGGCGACCACCGCCGCCAGACCGAAGACGATGGTAAATCGCCGGTCGATATCTATGCCCAGCAGGCCGACCGTCTCGCGGTCCGCCATGCCGGCGCGCACCACCATGCCGAAGGTGGTGAATTGCAAAAAGGCGAACACCGCCGCCAGCACGGCGCCGGCAAAGAACAGGTAGACGATCCGCCACCAGGGGTAGACGATCACGCCCTCGGCGAAGCCGATCAATGCGCCGATATCCGCTGAGCCGGCGAAGATATCCGGCGCCGGCTGCGGGATCGGGTTGGCGCCAAACTGCGCCTTGACGATCTCCTGCAAAACGATCGCCAGCCCGAAGGTGACGAGGATCTGATCAGCGTGCGCGCGTTTGTAGAAATGGCGGATCAGGCCGCGCTCCATGGCCACGCCGATCAGCAGCATCACCGGAATCGCCAGCAGGATCGAGACCGGCACCGCATAGTCGATCAGCGTGGTGCCGAACTCGCCAAACCAGACCTCCAGGTAAGGCGTGCGGACCTCCATCGGCGTGCCCCAGGCGGTGAGCTGGGTAGGGTCTTCGACCACCTGTTCCAGGCTCAGCAGGGCACGCAGCGAGACGGTGCAAAAGGCGCCGAGCATGAACAGCGCACCGTGCGCGAAATTGACCACCCCAAGCGTGCCGAACACCAGGGTCAGGCCGAGCGCGATCAGCGCGTAGGCTCCCCCTTTGTCCAGCCCGTTGAGGACTTGCAAAACCAATGCGTCCACGGATTTTCCCCCCGACTCGCGAAAATTCTTGTGTTGTCCCCCGGCGCGATGGCCGGCGGCCAAAGGCAGGGCAGCGGGCGCGCCAAGGCGCCCGCTGCCACTCAATCGACCAGCCTCCCTGCGGCCGGTCTACCCGGCTGTGGATCAGCCGTTGTTATAGGGTCCGAGATCGCCGCCGAGCATCGACGCCGGGTACTCGACCTGCGCGCGCGGGGTCACTTCGACCACTTCCAGCACGTCGAACTTGGAGGTCGGGTTTTCCTTGCCCTTCACCACCAGCACGTCTTTGAAGCACTGGTGATCTGCGGCGCGGTACTCGGTCGGGCCATTGCCCAGGCCATCGAACTCGAAGCCTTCCAGTGCCTTGCCGACTTCGCTGGGCATGAAGGTGCCGGCGCGCTGGCAGGCATCCGCGTAGAGGATCGCCTGGCAGTAGGTGGTGTGTGCAGCCTGGCTCGGCGGGAAGCCGTACTTCTGGCCGAAGGATTTGACGAAGGCCTTGGAGCCCTCATCCTGCAGCGACCAGTGCCAGTTGGTGGAGCCGAAGATGCCCTGCACATTCTCGCCGGCGCCCTGCGCCATCAGGCGCGAATACAGCGGCACCACGATGGCGAAATCCTTGCCGTTGACCTGCTTGTCGCGCAGACCGAACTGCACCGCCTGGGTCAGCGAGTTGACCATGTCCTTGCCGTAGTGGTTGAGCACCAGCACGTCGGCGCCGGAGTTGAGCACCGGGGTGATGTACTGCGAGAAGTCACCGGCGCCCAGCGGGGTGCGCACCGCAGCGGAGGTCTGCCAGCCGAGTTCCTCGGTGTATTTCTTGATCGAACCTTCCTGCGACCAGCCCCAGGTGTAATCGGCGGTCAGGTGGTAGGCGGTGCGCTCGGTGCCGAAGGCGTTTTTCAGCACCGGTGCCAGCGCGGCGCCGGACATCTCGGTGTTGAAGAAGTGGCGGAAGCCATTGGCGCGCTTGTCTTTGCCGGTGGTGTCGTTGGAGTGGGTCAGGCCGGCCATGAAGATCACGCCCGCCTCCTGGCAGAGACCCTGCACGGCGATCGCCACGCCGGAGGACGAGCCGCCGGTGATCATGATCGCGCCATCCTTTTCGATCATGCGCTTGGCGGAAGCGCGCGCCGCATCGGACTTGGTCTGGGTGTCGCCGGTGACGAACACCACCTGCTTGCCGTTGACGCCGTTGCCCTGCAGCGCCTTCGAGGAGAAGGTGTTCAGCATGCCGCCGTCGCCGCCGCCGTTGATATGCTCGACGGCCAGCTCGTAGGCGCGCAGCTCATCCGCACCCTCATCGGCGTAGGCACCGGTCTGCGGCACGTTGAAGCCGAAGGTGACGGTCTTGCCCATCGGCTCGTTGCGGTAGCTGGCGCCGAAGGCCGGCCGGGTGAGAATGATCGGCGCCGAGAGGCCGGCACCGAGCACGGCGCTGGTCTTCAGAAAATCGCGGCGGGTAGTTTTGAATTTGCTCATGACTTGTCTTTTCCTCCAGTTACTGGGCGCGTGCATGTCGCTCCGACCAGCGGCCCTGGCCACCTGCCCCGGATGGTGGCCCCGGATAGCGGTCCCGGGAAGCCCCGGCTGCGGATGCGCGCGTGAGCCAAGATTGATTGACTCAGGGGAACAATTCAATAACTAGCAGAATTCAAAGCCAATTCTGTAAAGTTCGCGCAGGCGTCTTTGACAACATGTAAATTCTTCACGGCAGCCCGACGCCGCCCGGAGCCAC
>CBFCYW010000138.1:0-6646 GCA_965602395.1 uncultured Chromatiales bacterium | reverse complement strand
AGCGGCGCTCCATCTCGCCGACGCACCAGCGCAGCGCGTTGGCCGCCTCCTTCATATCCGTGACCACCGGCGCCAGCAGGTGCGGGATGCCCTCGTAGACGTTCAGCTCCAGCATCTTCGGGTCGATGAGGATCATCCGCACCTCGCTGGCCCTGGCCTTGTAGAGCAGGCTGAGCAGCATCGCGTTGACCGCCACCGACTTGCCCGAGCCGGTGGTGCCGGCGACCAGCAAATGCGGCATCTTGGCCAGATCGGCGCTCATCGACTTGCCGCTGATATCCTTGCCCAGGCCGATGGTCAGCGGCGATTTGGCGCCGTCGTACTGCTTGGAGCGGATGATCTCCGACAGCCGCACCAGCTCGCGCTGGGCGTTGGGAATCTCCAGCCCGACGGTGGACTTGCCGGGGATCACCTCGACCACGCGCACCGCGATCACCGACAGCGAGCGCGCCAGATCGCGCGCCAGATTGGTGATCCGGCTGGCCTTCACCCCCGGCGCCGGGTGCAGCTCGAAGCGCGTGATCACCGGCCCCGGATGGACCGCGACCACCTCCGCCTTGACGCCGAAATCGGCGAGCTTCTCTTCGAGCAGTCGCGACATCTCCGTCAGCGCCTCGGCGGAATAGCCACCGACCTCGGGCTTTTCGTCGTCGAGCAGCGAGATCGGCGGCAGGCCGGCATCCGGCGGCGGGTCGAAGAGCTTGATCTGCTTGTCGAACTGCGGTGGCTTGATATCGATCTGGCGGCCGCCGGTTTTCGATTCGGCAGCGGCCGCAGCCGCGCCCGCCTCAGCCACTTCCGCCGCAGTCACTTCCGCATCAGCCTGATCCGCCGCAGCCGCCTCAGCCGCAGCCGCGGAAGCGCCAGTCGCGGCCTCATCGATCTGCAGATCCGGCGCCCGACGGCGCGGCTTGCGCGGCTTCGGCGACTGCGCCTTCGGCGGCTGCTCGGCGCGCTCGCGGGCCGCTTCGCGCTGCTGCGCCACGGCGCTGCCGACGCCCTTGCCGGCGCTGCCGGCGACACCGAACAGCCAGCCCAAAGCGCGCAGCGTGACGTCGCCGATCAGATCCATCAGCAAAAACCAGGACAGGCCGGTGAACAGGGTCACGGCGACCAGAAACACCGCCAGCAGCAGCAGCGTCGAGCCCAGCGGATTGAACACCGCGATGACCAGATCGGCGACCACCGTGCCGAGCACGCCGCCGCCGGCGACGCCCACCGGCAGGCGCGCGGCCTCGGGCAGAAAGTGCATCGCCGCCAGCCCGCAGGCGGACAGCAGCAGGGCGAACAGGCCGATCCAGCGCAACAGCGTCAGCGCGCCGGAGGCCGTCACCGCACCGCCCTGGTGGCGCTCGCGATAGACCACCAGCGCGGTGTAAGCGACCAGCAACGGCAGCAGCCAGGCGACGTAGCCGAGCAGATACAGGCTGATGTCGGCGAACCAGGCGCCGACCCGCCCGCCGGCGTTGGCGATGCGCCCGTGGCCGCCGGTGTGCGACCAGCCGGCATCCGAGGGGTGGAAGCTGAGCAGCGCCAGCAGCAGGTACAGGGCGACCGCGCTGAGCAGGATCGCCGCGGTCTCGCGCAGGCCGCGCTGCACCCGCGGCGCGACGCTGGCCACGCTCGCGGCCTTGTCGGCGGCGACTTTGCGCGCGCCACCCTTGCGGGTGGCGGCTTTGCGGGTCGCGCCGCGCGCATTGGCGCCGGAGCGGCGGGTAACGCCGGCGCGGGCGGATTGCTTTTTTCTGGCCTCGGGCAAGGGACTGGCTGCCGTGCTGCGGGTGGTGAACTGTGCCGGGCATTGTAGAGAATCGCCGGGGATGGGCAATGCGCGGCGCTGCAGCATCGCAGCGCTATGCCGCTCCGACTTGATTCTCTAATATACGCCCCCACTTCATCGCCCTGCGGTGATCGCGGTTCGAGCAGAGCAATTTCGGCCCGCGCGATCCCGGACAGGCAAGCCGCGCCGACGACGACGTCGTCGCGCCCCAGCACAGCGGAGCGAATCCATGAGCCAAAGCACTGGCACGCCCCGGCATTGCCGGCTGTTGATCCTCGGTTCCGGCCCGGCCGGCTACACCGCGGCGGTGTACGCCGCGCGCGCCAATCTCGACCCGGTGCTGATCACCGGCGTCGAACAGGGCGGCCAGCTGACCACCACCACCGACGTCGACAACTGGCCGGCCGCCGCCGATGGCATCCAGGGCCCGGCGCTGATGGAAAACTTCCGCAAGCACGCCGAGCGCTTCGACACCGAGATCATCCTCGACCACATCCACACGGTCGAGCTGGGCCAGCGCCCGTTTCGGCTGGCCGGCGACAGCGGCAGCTACAGCTGCGACGCGCTGATCATCGCCACCGGCGCCAGCGCCCAGTATCTCGGCCTGCCCTCGGAGGAAGCCTTCAAGGGCAAGGGCGTCTCCGCCTGCGCCACCTGCGACGGCTTTTTCTATCGCAATCAGAAAGTTGCCGTGATCGGCGGCGGCAACACCGCGGTCGAAGAGGCGCTGTACCTGTCCAACATCGCCAGCGAAGTACATCTGGTGCACCGCCGCGACAGCCTGCGCGCGGAAAAGATCCTGCAGAAGCAGCTGCTCGACAAGGCCGAAAACGGCAACGTCGTACTGCACTGGAAGCACACCCTCGACGAGGTGCTCGGCGACGACATGGGCGTCACCGGCATGCGCATCCGCAGCACCGAGAGCGACGCCACCCGGGAGATCGAGCTGATGGGCGTATTCATCGCCATCGGCCACAAGCCGAACACCGACATCTTCGCCGGCCAGCTGGAGATGGAAGGCGGCTATCTGGTGACACAGGGCGGGCGCAACGGCGGCGCCACCCAGACCAGCATCGAAGGCGTATTCGCCGCCGGCGACGTGATGGACCACATCTATCGCCAGGCGGTGACCTCCGCCGGCACCGGCTGCATGGCCGCGCTGGACGCCGAGCGCTATCTCGACGCACTGGAAAAGTAGGCCCGCCCGGCCGATGCGCCTGGAGGTTCACGACAGTATCGAGGCGATCGGCGCAACCGCCTGGGATGCGCTGCACGACGGCGCCAACCCCACGCTGCGCTTTGATTTTCTCGATGCGCTGGAACAGACCGGCTGCGTCGGCAGTCGCCACGGCGACAGCCACGGCGGCGACGGCGGCGGCGACGGCCACGGCTGGCATCCGCGCCATTTCGCCCTCTATTCGGGCGACGAAAAGGCGCGCGGCGGATCGCACGATCAGCTGATCGCCGCCTGCCCGGCCTATCTGAAAACCAACAACTACGGCGAGTTCGTCTTCGACTGGGCCTGGGCCGAAGCCTACCAGCGACGCGGCATGGCCTATTACCCGAAGCTGGTGGTGGCCGTGCCCTACACCCCGGCGAGCGGCCCGCGGCTGCTGATCCGCCCCGGTTTCGACGCCGCCGAATGCGCCGAGATCGCCCGCCTGCTGTCCGCGGCGATGCGCCAGTTCTGCGCCGACAACGAGATCTCCGGCGCCCACTGGCTGTTCGCCCCGGACGAGCAGATCCGCTGGCTGGAGGGCGACGGCCTGGTGCGCCGCCGCGGCATGCAGTTCCACTGGCACAACCGCGATTACGACAGCTTCGACGACTTCCTCGCCGCACTCAGCTCGCGCAAGCGCAAAGCCATCCGCCGCGAGCGCCAGCGCGTGGTCGAGCAAAAATTGCAGGTGCAGATGCTGCCCGGCAGCGCGCTGTCCGAGGCCGACTGGCGCGAGGTGCACCGCTACTACGCCGACATCTACGACCGCAAATGGGGCATGCCGACGCTCAACGCCGGGTTCTTCTGCGCAATCGGCGCGCGCATGGGCGAGGCGCTGCAAGTGGTGTTCGCCGAGCACGCCGGGCGGCGCGTCGCCTGCGCCTTTTTTCTGCGCGGCGCGAATGCCCTCTACGGGCGTTTCTGGGGCTGCGACCAACGGTTCCACAGCCTGCATTTCGAAGCCTGCTACTATCGCGGCATCGACTACTGCATCCGCGAGCGGCTGGCCCTGTTCGAGCCGGGCGCGGGCGGCGAGCACAAGCTCAGTCGCGGCTTTCTGCCCAGCCCCACCTGGTCCGCCCACTGGCTGGCGGACAGCGGCTTCCAGGGCGCCATCGAACGCTACTGCGCCGAGGAGGCCGAACATCTGCAGGCCCAGCAATCGCTGTGGATGCAGCAGTCGCCGTACCGCGCCGACCCTCAGGACTGAAGCAACCCGAGCCGATTTCGAAGCAAGCGATGAGCATCCCCCTGTTACCGCCGGACGACGAGACCACGCCGTTTCCGGACGCTGAGCGGGCCCTGCGCGACCCCAACGGCCTGCTGATGGCCGGTGGCAGCCTGTCGCCACGGCGCCTGCTGAATGCCTATCGGCGCGGTATTTTCCCCTGGTACAGCGAGGGCGAGCCGGTGCTGTGGTGGTCGCCGGACCCGCGCGGCGTACTCCGGCCGCAGCGCATTCACCTCTCGCGCAGTCTGCGCAAAACCATCCGCCGCGGCGAATTCGAAATCCGCGAGGACAATGCCTTCGCCCGGGTCGTCGCCCACTGCGCTGGCTGGCGGCCGAATACCGAGGGCACCTGGATCACCACCGAGATGTTCGCCGCCTACTGTCGGCTGCACGAGCTGGGCTACGCCCACTCCATCGAATGCTGGCACGACGATCGCCTGGTCGGCGGCCTGTACGGCGTGGCGCTGGGCGAGGTGTTCTTCGGCGAGTCGATGTTCAGCCACCGCCGGGATGCCTCCAAGGTCGCACTGGCCCATCTCGCCGGCTGCGGTCGATACCGGCTGATCGACACGCAGATGCCCACCGAACATTTGCTGAGCATGGGGGTGGAGGAGATGCCGCGGGCGGAGTTTCTGCGCGCGCTGGAGGAATTGCTGGGGGATTGCAAGTTGTCGCAGGCGGGTAGCGGCGGGTAGTGCATGCCTGGAATCAGATCAGGATTCAAGAGCAATCGCTGCAAAGCAAAAAAATCGAAAAAAATCGGGGTCAGAATAAAATTTTGCTTTGCTCGCCAGCACCAGTATCAACATCAGCTGAAGGATCTCTCTCTCGCCTTGGGCGGCCCGCCTTCGCTGGGCGCATTCTCTTCCCAAACATCGATTCGACTTCATCCTTGAAGCGTTCATTGCCAAGCACCAACCCCTGATTAAGTGCCAGTCGAACTTCCGTGAGTAATGGCGCATCTACTTGATATCGAAACAGGTCTCGGTAAGCCGCTTGACGTTCCACTTCCGTGCCACCCAAGCGAAGGTATTCAGAGTGAGGAGTGCGCATAACGGCAGCTTTGCCGAGTGCATTGGATTGATAGCTTGACCAGCGGTAATCGGCTGGATCATCGACCATACCTGCGCGCACGGGATTCAGTTCAACGTAGCGATAGCACATCAGCAGGTAGTGATCGTCTTGAACGAAACAGGATTTGTAGCGACCTTCCCAGAGGGTGCCGCTGCGCCGGTACTCTCGATTGAAGTAGCGAACATACAAGCGACCGAGATGCTGCATCATTAGCGACGCCGAATCTGGCTTGTGGGGAGTGACCAGCAGGTGAACGTGATTGGTCATGAAGACCCAAGCGTGAATCGCGACACCATATTTTAGTGCAGCTTCTCGTAGCCAATGTGCGTAGGCGGCGCAATCCTCGTCCGAACAGAAACAGGCTTGTCTGTTGTTGCCGCGCTGAACAATATGTTGGGCTACGCCCGGCAGGAAAAGTCTTGGTAGTCTGGGCATGTCACGTCCTTGTGAGCTTGCTTTCAGAGTTCAGGGTATCAGAGAAATGTTGATCTGACCCCGATTATTCTTGTGAGCTTGCTTTCAGAGTTCAGGGTATCAGAGAAATGTTGATCTGACCCCGATTATTGTTTGAAGCCCATTGTTAGATTCATGCTGTTCCCAATATCTTAGAGGATAGCATTCTAGCTTTTTCAACCGGTAACTCAGCTTCAGAAATATCTTCTCCGTGAGTCAGCTTATCTCGTGTTTTTTTGATTTCAAGAAAATCCGCGACATCATTATCACCAAGGTTAGGCCAAGCTAAAATTGCACACCAGTGAAATCTTTGCGCCAAGTTCTTAGAGTCTTTGAACCTTGACTCGAAGAATACATTTCCAGAATTAAGTAATCTTTCAGGTACATTAAATATATCATTGGCTTCTGCTTCGTAGCTGAGACTTTTGAACTGACTATGCGTGGTTCTTTCTATGAATAGAAAATAACTCAAGAATTGCTTTAGTCGATCTTTTTCATTCAATGCGGAATAAAAGTGACGGCTTGCCTTGTGCTCTAAAGTGGAAAAGGTTTCGCTTGATTTCGAAAGCCTTTCATTAATATCGGTGGAGGTTTTTCCTGACGAAACGATAATGTTGGCGCTTCCTGTCATCTTAATATCGAATACAGTTACACCTTCGGTGGTGGTACCTGATATGGCCCTTTCAATCGGGACTAGATTAGCTGGCCGTTCCAAAGTGGATAGATTAACGACTAGTGCGGTAACCACATTAGGCAAAGACTCTTTTTCCCAATTTTTTATATCTGGTTTCCCTTCAGGAAATGCATCATAAGTTATTATGCTACCTTCGTGCTCTTTTCGTCTTCCACCTTTTAAAGTTCTGGTTTGGAACTCCTTAAAATAGATTAA
>CBFCYW010000137.1:0-6714 GCA_965602395.1 uncultured Chromatiales bacterium | reverse complement strand
AGATGCCATCGGCGTCGACGGCGTACTTGAAGTAATCGATCATTTTGGCCGCCTTCGCCTACACGCGCTCGATGATGGTCGCCGAGGCCATGCCGGCCGCCTCGCACAGCGCCACCAGCCCGGTGTTCACGTCCCGGCGCTGCATTTCGTCCAGCAGCGTGCCGAGGATCATGCTGCCGGTGGCGCCCAGCGGATGGCCCATGGCGATCGCCCCGCCATTGACGTTGATGCGCTCGTGCGGCACGTCCAGCTCGCGCATAAAGGCCAGCACCACCGCGGAGAAGGCCTCGTTCAGCTCCCACAGGTCGATGTCGTCGGCGCCCATGCCGGCCTTTTTCAGCGCCAGCCGCACGGCGGCGGCGGGGCCGTCGAGCATGATGGTCGGCTCGGAGCCGATGGTGACCGCGGTGACGATCCGCGCGCGGGGTTCCAGCCCGATGCGCTCACCGGCCCCGGCATTGCCGATCAGCACCGCTGCGGCGCCATCGACGATGCCGGAACTGTTGCCGGCGTGGTGGACGTGCTCGATGCGCTCGAGCTGCGGGTAGCGCTGCAGCGCAATCGAGTCGAAACCGACCTGCGCGCCCATTTCGGCAAAGGCCGGCTTGAGCGCCGCGAGACTCTCCAGCGTGGTCTCGCCGCGCACGATCTCATCGCGCGCCAGCACCGCCAGGCCAATGATGTCTTTTACCGCGATGACCGAGTTGTCGAAGCGCCCCTCGGCCCAGGCCTGCGCGGCGCGGCGCTGGCTCTCCAGCGCGTAGGCGTCACAGTCCTCGCGGCTGAAGCCGTATTTGGTCGCGAGCAGATCGGCACTGATGCCCTGCATCACGAAATGGGTCTTGAAGGC
Organism: uncultured Chromatiales bacterium; assembly: GCA_965602395.1. Lineage (GTDB taxonomy): Bacteria > Pseudomonadota > Gammaproteobacteria > CBFCYW01 > CBFCYW01 > CBFCYW01. The sequence goes on along the minus strand of CBFCYW010000137.1, from coordinate 5,864 downwards.
GACGTTGGGGTCGGTCGCCCAGGCGCCGCCATCGCTGCCCATCGGCACCCGCGACATGCTCTCCACCCCGCCGCCGATGAGCAGATCGGCCAGCCCGCCGCGCACCTTGGCGACGCCAAAATTGACCGCCTCCAGACCGGAGCCGCAGTAGCGGTTGATCTGCACGCCGGGCACCGTGTCCGGGTAATCCGCGTTGAGCGCGGCGATGCGCGCGATATTGCCGCCCTGCTCAGCCACCGGCATCACACAGCCGAGGATCACGTCCTCCACCAGAGACGCATCCAGCGCATTGCGCTCGCGCAGCGCCTGCAGCGTCTGGGTGGCGAGCTGGACCGGGGTGATCTCGTGCAGCGCGCCATCCGGCTTGCCGCGACCGCGCGGGGTGCGCAAGTGATCGAACAGATAGGCGTCAACCATGGTTTACTGCCGGATCTCAAAGCCATCGATGCAGGCATTATCGCCGCCGCTCGGCAGCGTGAATCGTCTGACTGGACTAGCGGCGCCAAGCCGCCGGGCGGCGCAGCGAGAGACGGGAAAAGCAGCCGATTGCCGGCGCCGGCCAGGCCGCTGCGAGCTATGCCGGCGGCAGCCGGCGGCGCGCGAAATCGCACAGCAGCGCGTGCTGGCGATCGATCACCGCGCTGCGGCCGAGGGCGCGCAGACTGCCGTGCACCGCGCCGCGCGCCAGTTGCAGCTCGACCGCCACCCCGGCGGCGCGCAGCCGCTCGGCGTAGGCGGCGCTGTCGTCGCGCAGCGGGTCCAGCTCCACCGGCAGCAGCAGGCTCGGCGGCAGGCCGCGGAAGTCGTCGTCGAGCAGTGGCGCGAAATCGCGCTCGCCGCGCCGACCGCCGCCGATGTCGCCACCCGCTTCGCCACCCGCTTCGCCACCCAGATAGGCGGCGACGTAAAAATCCATATCGGCGCGACTGAGCAGCGGCGCATCCGCCTGCTCGGCATAGGACGCCAGGCCGAGCTGGTCGCCGCCCAGCGCCGGGTAGATCAGCATCTGCCCGGCCAGCGCGCGACCGGCATCGCGCTCGCGCGCCGCCAGTGCGGCGCACAGATTGCCGCCGGCGCTGTCGCCACAGAGCAGCGTGTGCGCGCCGTCCGCGCCCAGCGCGTCGCGGGCGAAGGCCAGCGCCGCGGCGGCGTCATCCAGCGCCGCCGGGTAGCGGTGCTCCGGCGCCAGCCGGTAATCCACAGCCAGCACCCGGCAGGCGCAGTCGGCCGCCAGTCGCGCGCAGTAGTAGTCGTGGCTGTGCAGATCGCCCAGCAGCCAGCCACCGCCGTGGCAGAACAGGATCAGCCCGCCGTCGCCGTCACCCCCATCGCCAGCCGTGCCGCGCCAGTAGAGGCGCAGCGGCACCCCGCCGGGCGCACCCGGCGCTCGCAGGTCGCGCGTCGCGATACCCGCCGGGCGCGGCGGGTTGAGGGCGTCGCACAGCGCCCGGTACTGGCGGCGCATGGCGGCCAGGTCGCCGTCGGCAACGGGCTGCGAGTGCGCCTCGCAGGCGCGGATGAAGTCGGCCATGCCAGCGGCCAGCGCGGTACTCATGGCGGTCACTCCCAGCGGAACAGCCTGGCGCCGAGGCTCAGGAATACCGCGGTCATCGCCGCCAGCACGGCGATCTCGGTGGTGATGTCGGCAAGCCCGGCGCCGTCGAGCATGATCGCGCGGGTGGCGCGGGTCAGGTGGGTGAGGGGGAAGATCTCGGCCAGGCTGCGCATCCACGGCGCGGCGCCCTCCAGCGAGAACCACACCCCGGAGAGAAACATCATCGGCATGCTCATCAGGTTGAGCGTGCCATTGGCCAGCTCCTCGCTGGCGGTGCGCGAGGCGACCATCAGACCGAGGCTGATCAGGCTCATGCAGCCCAGCGCGAAGACCAGCAGCAGATCGAGATGGCTGCCGTGCATCTGGAAGCCGATGAACAGATCGCAGCCGGCGTAGATCAGCGCGCCGATGCCGACCAGCAGCCACAGCCGCGAAGCGAGCTGGGCGAGCAGGAACTCCAGCGATGTCACCGGGGTCGCGCGCAGGCGCTTGAGCACGCCGTTTTTGCGGTAGCGCACGATCACGTAGCCGATCCCCCACAGGGCGCTGAACATCATGTTCATGCCCAGCACGCCGGGCAGCACCCAGTCCACGTAGCGCACCGCGTCGCCGCTCACCGGGCGCCGTTGCAGGCCGCTGTCGTCACCCTCGCCGGCGAGCAGCAGGCGCTCCATAAAATAGCCGCCGGGGGCATCCTCGTTGACCCAGTAATCGCCGCTGGCGGTATCCAGCAGCAGGTCGAGCTGGTGGCGCTCGACCTTGGCCCGCGCCGCCGCCACCGTCGGGTAGTCGATGAAGCGGACGTGCTCGCTGGCGAAGAACGCCGCCAGGCGCTCGCTGTGCGCACCGACCACGCCGACCTTGTAGCTCTCCCGCGGGCCGTCGCCGAAGGCGAACACGAAGGCGACGATCATCATCACCGGGAACAGCAGATTCCAGGCAAAGGAGGAGCGGTCGCGAAAAAACTCCAGATTGCGCGCCACGAACAGCGCGTACAGGCGCCTGGCGTTCACGCGCGCATCTCCCGGCCGGTGAGTTCGAGAAACAGGTCTTCGAGATTGCGCGAGCGCACCCGCAGGCGGCCCAGCGAAGCGCCGGCAGCGAGCAGTTCGGCGATGGTGGCATTGACGTCGCAGGTGGAGATGTGCAGCTGCTCATCGAGCCAGCTGTGGGCCATCGGCAGCGCCGCCACATCGGGCACGTCATCCGCCGGCAGGTGCAGCACCACATCGTTGAAATGCGCCGCCAGCAGCGCGTCCGGCGAGCCCTCGGCGATCACCCTGCCGTGATCCATGATGGCGATGTAGTCGCACAGCTCGTAGGCCTCATCCATGTAGTGGGTGGTCAGCACGATGGTCTTGCCGCGCGCCTTCACCGACTCCACCAGCGACCACAGATTGCGCCGCGCCTGCGGGTCGAGGCCGGTGGTCGGCTCGTCGAGAAACAGCACTTCCGGGTCGTTGATCAGCGCGATCGCCAGCAGCAGCCGCTGGCGCTGACCGCCGGAGAGCTTGCGCGTGTCGCGGTCGAGGAAATCGCCGAGGTGACAGCTGCGCACCAGCTCGTCGAGCGGCAGCGCGCGCGGGTAGAAGCGGCCGAACATGCGCAGCACTTCGCGCACGCTGATGAACTCCTGCAGCGCGGTGCTCTGGAACATGATCCCGGCCTCGCGGCGAAAGCGCTCGCCGAGCGGCTCGCCGCGGTAGCGGATGTGGCCGCTGTCGGGCCGCTTGATGCCCTCCATCAGCTCGATGGTGGTGGTCTTGCCGGCGCCATTGGGGCCGAGCAGGCCGAAGCAATTGCCGGCGGTGAGCGACAGGCTGACGCCATCCACCGCGCGCAGACTGCCGAAACTCTTGACCAGGGATTCGATCTCAAGAATGGCGCTCATCACCGTTGTCCGTGGCTGTCGCGGCGGCGAAGTGAACCACCCGCTGCGGATAGGGAATGCCGATGCCGGTGGCGCGCAATTCGGCGAGGATGGCGAAGCGCAGATCGCTGGCCACCACCGATTTGTGGGTCGCCTCGCCGATGAAGCAGCGCAGCTCAAAAAGCAGCGCATTGTCGCTGAAATCCTGCAACAGCACGACCGGCTCGGGCAGCTTGTAGACCTGCAGATGCTCGCGCGCACAGCCGAGCAGAATCTCGCGCACGCGCTCCGGATCGCTGTCGTAATCCACCCCCACCTGCACTTCGACGCGCGCCAGCCGGTCGTCGTAGGTCATGTTGACCACCGGGGTGGAGATCAGCTCCGCGTTGGGAATGATCACCGAGGCGCGCTGGAAGGTCTGCAGCTCGGTGGCGCGGAAGTTGATCTTCTGCACGAAGCCCTCGTTGCCGCCGACCAGCACCCAGTCGCCGACCTTGATCGGCCGCTCGACGATCAGGATCAGCCCGGAGACGAAGTTGCTGACCACATTCTGCAGGCCGAAACCGATGCCCACCGAGAGCGCACCGGCGACCAGTGCCACCGACTCCAGATTGATCCCCAGCGCGGCGACGAACAGCATGATCGCGATCACCAGACCCAGGTAACCGGCGGCGGCGGACAGCGAGTGGTGCAGGCCCTCGTTATCGGTGAGCTGCGGCAGCGCGTGGTTGAGCAAGCCGCGCTGGATCAGCCGGGTCAGCGCCATGGCGACCGCGAACACCAGCAGCGCGACGGCGATGTCGGCCAGCGAAATGGTGATCGAGCCGACGTTGAAACCGGTCAGCGCAGCCTGTGTCCAGCGCAGCAGATCCTCGCTCGGCACGCCCCAGATCTGCACCAGCCACAGCGCCGCCAGCAGGTAGACCAGCGGATCGAAAAGCACCTGAAACCAGAATTTCAGCCGCCGCAGGGTGATCCGTCGCAACCCCAGGGTGCGCCGCAGCAGGCGCGAGCGGGTCAGCGCCGCGGCCAGCTCGCGGATCAGCGCGCGCGCCGCCAGCAGCAGCAGCAGCAGGGCGATCGAGTGCAGCAGGCGCGAGAGCAGAAAATCGGCCAGCGTCGAATAACCCAGCGCCGCGGCGATGATTGCCGCCCACACCACCGCCAGCAGCAGGCGCTGGAACAACAGCCCGCGCGGCCGCTCGCGGCGGCGCTTGCTGGGCGCCGGCTCGCGCGGGCCGCGATGCCACAGGCGGCGGCGCAGCAGCAGCAGCAGAAAACCACCCTTGAGCAGGGTGAATACCGCCACGCTGCCGGCGCGCAGCTCGGCGCTGGTGGCCAGCTCCGCGGTGGCGTAGTCGTAGGCCAGCTCCAGCGACAGCACGGTCAGCAGGCCGAGCATGGCGTAGCCGATGGCGTTGGCACTCTCCGCACTCTGCGCGGTCAGGCGCCACTCCGGTCGCTCCGGAGAGAGCACCGCGCGGGTCAGCGCGGCGCTTATGCTGAACACCGTCGCCGCCAGCAGAACGCCGCCGAGCAGATCGGCAAACAGCCCGCCGAACACCCCCTGGGTGCGCTGCAACCAGCCGAGCAGGCCGCCGAACAGCAGCGCCGGGATCAGTCCGCGGGCCACGCCCTCGGCCACCGCGGCGACCACCCGCCGCGACGGCGCCGGATTGCGCACTGCCGAATCGCGCCCGTAGCGGCTCAGAATCCAGCGCCGCAGCAACCAGCCGATGGGCACCGCGCACAGCAGGATCGCCGAGAACTGCCACAGCAGCAGGCGCTGCCGGGCGTGCTCGTCGAGCTCGCCGTACCACTGCGCCGGCGCCGCCAGCAGGGCGCGCGCCTGGGTCGCCGCATCGCCCAGCGCACTGCGCAATACGCCCGGTCGCCAGGGCTCGGGGAAGCGCTCGCTGATCTGGCCGAGCAGGGCGTCGCGGCGCAGCTCGGAGATCTGCGCCTGCAGCCGCTTGGCGCGGGTCTCGGCCAGCTCCACCTGAGTCAGCCGCTCGCGCACCCGCGCCAGCCCGGCGAGGTAGCGCTGACGCCGCTCGGCGATCTCCACCGACTCCGGCGCCTCGCCCTCCGCCGGCGCCGGGCCGAGCGCATTGAGCAGCGCCTCGAACTCGGCCGGGCGCGGCGCCTCGCGGGCGCGGCGCACCTCCACTGCGACCAGCAGTTTACTCAGCGCATCGTACAATTCACCGGACTGGATGCCGTTGTACTGCCCGGAAGTGATGTAGTTTTCCGCCTCGGCGAGCCGCGCCTCCCAGCCAGCCAGCTGGTCGCGCCACTCCTGCTCCTCCAGCTCGCGATCGAACTGCGCGGTAAAGGCCTCGGCCTCGGCCAGCAGGCGGTCGGCCGTCGGCTCGGCGGGGTTCTCAACCGGGCGATCGGTGAGCACCAGTGGCGGATGTGGCGACGGGGTCGGCGGCG
>CBFCYW010000136.1:0-6731 GCA_965602395.1 uncultured Chromatiales bacterium | reverse complement strand
GGCTGCCGCGATCGCAAGATCGCTCCTGCAGGGGATCGGGACCGGCGATGCAGACGAATCTCGAACACGTGCTGGCGCAGATCGGCGCGCAGAAACGCCCGCCGCTGCAGCTGTGGCAGCCGCCGCTGAGCGGCGATATCGACATCGAAATCCGCCGCGATGGCAGCTGGTGGCACGAGGGCGCACAGATCGCGCGCATTGAGCTGGTGCGCCTGTTCGCCAGCATCCTGCGCCGCGAAGGCGAGAATCATTTCCTCGTCACCCCGGTGGAGAAGTGGCGCATCCGCGTGCTCGACGCGCCCTTTGTCGCCGTCGCGCTGGAGGTGTTCGGCGAGGGTGGCGAGCAGCTGCTGGTGTTCGAAACCAATGTCGGCGAGCGCATCGCCTGCGATGCCGGGCACCCGCTGCAGGTAAAAACCCGCGACAATGGCGAGCCGGCGCCGTACCTGCTGCTGCGCGACGGGCTGCGCGCGCTGTTGTCGCGCAGCGTCTTTTACCAGCTGGTCGAGCTGGCCGAAGCGCGCGATGATGAGCTGATCCTGCGCAGCCGCGGCGCTGAATTCAGCCTCGGGCGCATCGACGAATAACCATTCACCCCCGTCAGGGGAGGGGAGGAAAGCATGGCCTGTTGCCACCACTACGCCACCGTGGAGGGCGGCGACGCCGTCTTTTCGGTCGATGTCTCGGCGCTCAGCTTCGGCCCCGGCGCGCTGGCCGAGGTCGGCGCCAGCGCCCGCGAGCTGGGCATGCGCCGCGCTGCGCTGTTCACCGATCCGCGGATCGCCGAGCTGCCATTTCTGCAGACCGTGCTGGCCAGCTGCCGCGCGGCGGGTGTCGAAGTCGCGCTGTTCAGCGAGTCGCGCGTCGAGCCGACCGACGCCTCGTTCAGGGCCGCGGCGGCTTTCGCGCAGGAGGCCTTTGCCGCCAGCGGCGGCGTCGATGGCTTTATTTCGGTCGGCGGCGGCTCGGTGATCGACACCGCCAAAGCGGCCAATCTCTACGCCAGCTGGCCGGCCGAATTTCTCGATTACGTCAACGCGCCGCTCGGCGCCGGCCTGCCGGTGCCCGGTGCGCTGAAGCCGCACATCGCCTGCCCGACCACCGCCGGCACCGGCTCCGAGTGCACCGGCATCGCCATTTTCGATCTCAAATCGCAGGGCGTGAAAACCGGCATCGCCCACCGCGCGCTGCGCCCGACGCGCGCGCTGATCGACCCGACGGTGATGGCCAGTCTGCCGCAAAGCGTGGTCGCCGCGGCCGGTTTCGATGTGCTCAGCCACGCGCTGGAATCCTTCACCGCGCTGCCGCACAGCCGGCGCGCGGCGGCCGCCAGCCCGGCGGCGCGGCCGATGAGCCAGGGCGCCAACCCGTGGAGCGACGTCGGCTGCCGCGAGGCGCTGCGCCTGACCGGTCGCTATCTGCAGCGCGCGGTGGCCGACGCCAGCGACAGGCAAGCGCGCGAAAACATGATGTTCGCCGCCACCCTGGCCGGCATCGCCTTCGGCAACGCCGGGGTGCACATCCCCCACGGCATGAGCTATTCGGTGGCCGGGCTGGTGCGCGATTTCTATCCGCCCGGCTATCCCGACGACCACCCCATGTGCCCGCACGGGATGAGCGTGATCGTCAACGCCCCGGCGGCCTTTCGCTTCACCGCCAGCGCCTGCCCGCAGCGGCACATCGAGGGCGCCGAACTGCTCGGCGCCGATGTGCGCGGCGCGACCCCGGAGGACGCCGGCGAGGTCATCGCCGCGCGGCTCACCGAGCTGATGCGCGCCACCGCGATGCCCAATGGCGTCGCCGGCGTCGGCTACGGCGAGGCGGATATCGACGCGCTGGCCGCCGGCGCCAACGCCCAGCAACGGCTGCTCGGCAACGCGCCGCTGGCGGTTGGCGAGGCCGAGCTGCGCGATCTGTACCGCGCCGCGATGCGCTATTGGTGATCAGCCGCCGCCCGGCCGGCGGACAGTTTCGGAGCCCCCAATGCGATTGATCCCTGAAAATACCAGCGATTTCGACCGCTGCCATCGCGATTTCCGCTGGCAGATCCCCGCGCACTACAACATGGGCGTGGCCGTTTCCGATGCCCACGCGGAGCGCGCCGAAGCGGTCGCGCTGTACTACGAAAACGACCGCGGCGAGACGGCGCAGTACCGCTTCGGCGAGCTGATTTCGCTCTCCAATCGCTGTGCCAACGCGCTGCGCGGGCTGGGCGTCGAGCGCGGCGATCGCGTCGCTATCGTGCTCTCGCAGCGCATCGAGACCGCGCTGACGCACATCGCCGCGCACAAGCTGGGGGCCATTTCGGTGCCGCTGTCGGTGCTGTTCGGCCCGGACGCGCTGGGTTTTCGCCTCGGCGATGCGGGGGCCAAAATCGTCGTCACCGACGCGGCCCACGCGCCGCTGATCGAATCGCTGCGGGGCGAATTGCCGCAGCTCGAACAGCTGCTGATCTGCGATGATGAGGGCGTCGCCGGCGCCTTCTGGCCTCTGCTCGATGCCGCCGCCGCTGATTTCGCCCCGGTGCAGACGCTGGCCGAAGACCCGGCGCTGATCATCTACACCTCCGGTACCACCGGGCCGCCGAAGGGCGCGCTGATCGCGCATCGCTGCCTGATCGGCAATCTCACCGGCTTTGAGCTGTCGCAGAATTTCTTCCCCCGGCCGGGCGATGTGTTCTGGACCCCGGCCGACTGGGCCTGGACCGGCGGCCTGCTCGACGGCCTGCTGCCGACCTGGGTCTACGGCATGCCGATCGTCGGCTACGAGTGCGGCAAGTTCGATCCGCAACGGGCGCTGGCGCTGATGGAAAAGTACGCCGTCAGCAATGCCTTCATCCCGCCCACCGCGCTGAAGATGCTGCGCACCGTGGATGACATCCCGCAGCGCTTCGATCTCAAGCTGCGCGCGGTGATGAGCGCCGGCGAGGCACTCGGCGAAGAGCTGCTGGCCTGGGCGCGCACGGCACTCGGCGTCGAACTCAACGAGATGTGGGGGCAGAGCGAGCACAACTACATCGCCGGCAATTGCAGCGCGATCATGCCGGTGCGCCCCGGTTCGCTGGGCAAGCCCTATCCGGGACACCGGGTGGCGGTGCTCGACGCCGAAGGCAATCAGCTGGCGGATGGCGAGATGGGTGAATTCGCCACCCACCGCGATGACGCGGTGCACTTTCTCGGCTACTGGCAGCGCCCCGAGGCGGCGGCGAAAAAATACGCCGGCGACTGGTTCCGCACCGGGGATGTCGGCCACCGCGACGGCGACGGCTACCTGTGGTTCGCCGGCCGCGACGACGATGTGATCAGTTCCGCCGGCTACCGCATCGGCCCCGGCGAGATCGAAGACTGCCTGATGCGCCACCCGGCGGTGCTCCAGGCGGCGGCCGTCGGGGTGCCCGATCCGGAGGGTTTGCGCGGAGATATTGTCAAAGCATTCATTATTTTACGCGATGAATTTAAAGCCAGTGATGAGCTCGCTGCGGAGATCAGCCAAGCGGTGCGCAAGCGGCTCGCCGCCTACGAGTACCCGCGGCAGATCGAATTTCTCGATGCCCTGCCCATGACCACCACCGGCAAGGTGCGGCGCATCGAGCTGCGCCAGCGGGAGCAGGCGCGCCGGAGAGCAGAAGCTGGCGATGATTGATACCGGTGGCCGCCAAACGCGCTAGACTCGCCGACAAAAGGCGTGTCATCCGCGCGCCGCGAGCCAATACCGGGAGCTAGAGCCGTGAAGACACTTATCGTGGTGCGTCACGCCCAGGCCGCCCCCTCCAGCGCCGGCGGGGGCGATTTTTCGCGACATCTGACCGAGCAGGGCGAACGCGAAGCGATCAGCATCGGTGGTCAGCTCGCCGAGCGCCGCCTGCTGGTGCAGCAGGTGGTCTGCAGCGATGCGCTGCGCGCGCTGGCCACCGCCGAGCTGCTGGCCCGCGAACTGGGGCTCAGCCGCGGCGATATCGAAACTTCGCCACTGCTCTACAGCGCCACGGTGCGCGACTGGCTACAGGTGATCCACGACCTGCCGTCGCACAGTGACAGCGTGGTTCTGGTCGGGCATAACCCGAGTGTCGCCGAACTGCGCTCGCGACTGGTCGGCCCCAGCGCGCTGGCCACGCCGCCGGGAGCGGTGGCGATTCTCCACTTCGACGCCGACGACTGGCGCGATATCGAGCACGCCATTCCCCACGACACCGAGCTGCTGCGACCGGCACGGGACTGAAGCGCCGGCGACTGGCTCGTCGCTGCCGCGCGCAGTACACTCTCGCGCCCTGGCCGCAGCCCGCAGCAGACCCGCCGCAACCCCGCAACCACCCCGTGACGCCATCTGTGCCATCCCCGCCAGGCAGCCCATCGCGCGATCGCGCAGACGAACCCGGCGCGGCGGCAAAAACCGCCGATGTCGCCATCATCGGTGCCGGCGCCGCCGGGCTGATGTGTGCCATCCAGCTGGCGCGTGCAGCGCCGCACGCGGTGCGCATCCTGCTGCTCGACGGGGCGCGCAAGCCCGGCGCAAAGATTCTCGTCGCCGGCGGTGGCCGCTGCAACGTCAGCCACCGCACGGTACACGAGCGCGACTACTGCGGCGGCAGCGGCAACGCCATCCGCCGCGTGTTGCGGCGCTTCGACGTCGATGACACCCGTCAGTTCTTCGCTGAGCTGGGCGTTGCGCTGGTCGAGGAGGAGGGCGGCAAGCTGTTCCCGCAGAGCAATCGGGCGCGCAGCGTGCTCGATGCATTGTTCGGCGAGCTGCGCCGCTGCGGGGTGGAGCTGCGCGCATCGGCGCGGGTGGCTTCGCTGAGCCGCAATGAGCGCGGCTTCCGCTTGTTTTGCGCCGACGGCGCCCAGCTGCACTGCCGCCATCTGGTGCTGGCCACCGGCGGCTGCAGCATGCCAAAAACCGGCTCTGATGGCGGCGGCTACCGCCTCGCGCAGGCCCTGGGCCACCGCTTGGTGGAGCCGCTGACGCCGGCGCTGGTGCCGCTGCTGTTGCCGGATGGGCACTGGCTGCGCCAGTTGGCGGGAGTCAGTGCGCCGGTGACATTGCGGGTGCAATCGGCCACTGGCAAGCGTCTGGCGGCCTGTTCGGGGGCGCTGCTGTGTACCCATTTCGGCATCTCCGGCCCGGCGGTGCTGGATATCAGCCGGCACTGGCTGGCGGCGCAGCGGCTCGATTCCGGCCTGCGCCTGCGCCTCGACTGGCTGCCCGATGCGACCGATGCGCAGCTCACGGACGAGCTGCACGCCGGTGGTGGCCGCAGCGTCGAGCGCTGGCTGGCGGAGCGCCTGCCAACGCGATTGGCCGCACAACTGTGCGATTGCGCCGGTCTGCCGAGCGGTCTGCGCTGCGATCAACTGCGCCGCGAACAGCGCGCCGCGCTGCTGCAATGGCTGCGCGATTGCCCCTTGCCAATCTGTGGCGATCGCGGTTTCAAATACGCCGAAGTCACCGCTGGCGGTGTGCCACTGGATGAGGTCGGGGTGCGCGATATGGCCTCGCGGCGCTGCCCGGATCTGTACCTGTGCGGTGAACTGCTGGATGTCGACGGGCGCATCGGCGGCTTCAACTTCCAGTGGGCCTGGGCCAGCGGTACGGTCGCCGGTCGGGCGCTGGCCGCCCGCCTGGCGGCCCACTGACTGCCTATCGGCCGCAATGGCCGTGGTGCTTTGTTCCCCGCCTTTCAAGTGTTTTCGATCTGCTGCCGCTAAGCCCATGAATATCGCGCCCGCAGCCCCATGCGGCACAGGATGCTCTGCAAAATGCAGCAAGCGCAGGCAGGGCATCCCACAGGGTGATCGAGGGAGTGGCAACAATGATCAGTTTCATCCGCCAGGCACTGCGTCGTTCTGCGCCGTCGGAGGCGGCCGTCGATGCGCCGTCGCCGACCCGGCTCGCCGGCGCGATTCCGGCCAAGGCCGGCTCAGCAGAGCCGCGCCCCGGCCCGCAGCCGTCAGCGACGCCCGAATCGGCGCCGCGCCTACCGGCGAGCGTCGCCGGGCTGAGCCGTCCGCTGCGGCTGGCGGTGATCAACGTCAAGGGCGGCTCGGGCAAAAGCACGCTGGCGACCAATATCGCCGCGCACTACGCCAATGCCGGCGAGACGGTGGCGCTGATCGACCACGACCCCATCGCGATCTCGATCAGCTGGGCGCGCCAGCGACCGGAGGATGTGCCCGTGGTGCACGCCGTGGATGCCTCCAGCAACGCGCGCCGTGGCCACAGCTTTAACTGGCGCACGCGCCTGCCGGCGACGGCCACGCTGCTGGTCGCCGACACCCCCGGTGGGATGGACCGATTGCAGATGCGCGAGATGCTCGATTGGGCGGATCTGGTGGTGGTGCCGGTGCTGCCGTCGAGCATCGATATCCGCGCGGCCAGCCGTTTTATGGGCGAGCTGTTGCGCCATCCCGGGTTTCGCAACCATCGCCAGCGGGTCGCGGTAGTCGCCAACCGCGTCACCCAGTGGACCGGCATGCACTACAAGCTGGATCGCTTTCTCAACACATTGCGCATCCCCTTTCTGACCACGATCACCGAGACCGAGGGCTACGCCAAGGCCTACGAGCAGAGCCTCGGCCTGTGCGAATTGAGCGAGGATGTGACGGCATCGCTGCAGGAATGGCAGGCGCTGTACGACTGGATCGCCCGGGAGGGCATCAATCGCCGCGCAGTTGCCAGCAATCCCGCGCCAGCAAGCCCTGCCGCGTCCGCGGCCGAGTGCGGCGCGCCCCCGC